>CALMMZ010000051.1 GCA_937868685.1 uncultured bacterium
TCTTCAACAACTTTCTCTTCAACAACTTTCTCTTCAACAACTTTCTCTTCAACAACTTTCTCTTCAACAAGATGTTTAAATTCTTGCAGCTCTTGTTCAATAAATGTCTCAACTTGTTTTAGTTCAGGTTGTTGTACTTCAATCCCTTTGACTTCATCTTTTGTATTACGTGTAAAGATTTTCTTCAAAAAGAGCTTAATCCTATCCATTTTGAATATCATGGGAAATTCAAAAAGTCATTTTTTACATCGATCGAGACTATAAAGTTCACTATTTGAATAGACAAAGAGTTCGACAAACTCATCATCGTGTTTCATTTCCAATTTGATAGCAAGGTTTTGAATTTCAAGTTCGTCCTTCGAGTGTGCAAGAGTTAAATATTGAAAATGAATATGATGAAATAGATTCATTGGAATATCTTCTTCAAGACAAAACTTCAATTTGCAGGATTCCATTTTTTGACTGTCAAATAACCAACCATTTGAAAACAATTTTATTTTCGTCTCTGATCCTTTCGTCTCTGATCCTTTCGTCTCTGATCCTTTCGTCTCTTCATTGTTTATTACCTCGACAGAAAATTGCGACCTTAAACATTGAGAAAAAGACTTTTCCACCATGTCCTGTCGAAGTAACCGAGCTTTGAAGGGTAAAGTGATAATCACTGATGAAATTACATGTTTGAAATATGAAGTTAAATCGAATTCAAAAAATAAAGATGCGAATCTATGAGATGTAGAAACCATAAAGGGAAGATTCAGAGCTGCTGAGAAACTATCTAAAAAAGTATTCTCAAAAAAGATATGTGTAGGAAAAATGCGACATTCTTCCTTCTTTAGAGGAATAAGTGTATTTTCTTTTGAAGAAAGCCAATCGCCAAAACCATACAGTTTATTTATTTTTCGAAGAGTGTATAAATATTTTAGGTAGTCTTGATATGATAGAAAAGAAGGCATTTCACTTTTGATCGGAAATATAGTCTGAATAAGTCCATTATTCAATGATAAAGTTTTCAGTGACATTACATTGTACAGTTACCTTTTTATCCATTCATTTGTAATTGTCGATTCATTTTTTTCCAATCAAGAGTGAAAGTTCCATCCAGATCTTCAATAAATTCTTCTAAATGTTCACTTCCCGTAATCATTTCACTCTCAAACTCAATCTTATAGATATCTTTTAAATGTAAATTTTTTACCTTTAATGTTAAAGTAAAAGAAGATCGTAAATCCCAGGCTTCAGGAAATAATACGAGGGTATTCCCCTTTTGTTCAATTTTGGAAAAAGTTAATTGAGATCGGGGAATACTTGATCTTAAAGGAAAATTGGAATCTACCCAATATTCAAAAGAAAAGGGACATTTGATTTGAATATTTCGCACAAGGAAAAATAAGTAATGATTTTTAAATCCAGAGGGCCAAAAATTAAAGTGAAGATGAGTATATTCTCCATCTAATGAAATTGTTGGTGGAAAACATCCCCTTTGTTGAAATCGAATCATATCGGAAGTATTTTCTCTCATATCTAAAACACTCTCAATATCATCTTGATCGACTAGAGGAAATGATTCAAATAATGAATATAGCCGATTTAAATCGAAGATTGATTTTGCAGTTAAGATTAACTTTTTAATATTTGTTTCTGTAATGTGAAGCAGTGGTTTATAAATTGTATAATTTACTATACGGTTAACATCACAATAGTAAACCTCTTCTTTACCTTCCCAAGTTTCAATGCGAAATATTGTTTTCAAAGGATCTCTCTCATGTTCTTCTCGATTAATGACCACGCGTTGATCAATGATAATTTGTTCGTCAATAACTCCACACATCCGGTATAAATGAATTGCCAAATTTCCCGAACTTGACCGATATGGCGCAATCATACCGTTTTGAACAGTAAGTTCATTGACTGGAACACGGATTCGAAAAAAGGCTGCATAATAAAAAAGTACATCAGTAAATTTTCCTTCAGGTAAAGGATAAGCTTTTGGAATGTATGAAAACATTACCTCGATAATTGATATTATGTTATTTTTTCCTTAATCACAACTCAATTTTTTGAAAAATTGAATTTTCTTTCTGGTAACAAGAGAAAAAACAGAAACGATATCTGAGAGTCAGATGGAGGAAAACGATCAGTTAGTTGAAAAATACGCAGCCTTTTCCATCCCTGTTGACCATTTGAAGCGAGGGTGGTCTTTTGAAGAAGAAGTTTCAACAGAAGTTTCAACAGAAGTTAAAATTTCTGATGAGACAAAAATTGAAGAAGATGTCGATTCTTTCTTTTCAAATGAAGTTAAAGATTCAGAAGACAACAATTCTGAAAAGACAGAAGTAAAACGAGCTCCAAAATGGTCATCTCGGGGAGATGATTACACTCGAGGTAAAAAAGAATTTTTTAAGACTCTTCGAGAGTGTATTCTCACTCGTACACCATTTCCAGCTTTTACCTTCGAAACTTCCTACAAATATTCCCCTACAATTGTGGAGAAAATTATAAATTTTTATCGACAAAGAGAAGAGGGTTTCAACAATGATTTCGAACAGTTTCAACGAGACATCCTTCAAGAACACAATGTTATTATCACTCGTGCAGAAATATTTAATATTTTCAATCGAGCTGACCGGCGAAATGTTGACCACATGTCTTTATCAGCTTTACGAAAATTCTTTGATGTTATTATCACCAATCCAAAGCTTCCTTTAAAAAGTGTTGGTCCAATTTTTGGAATGACTCCTTCTCAAGTCAATCGTTGGTGGTCAAGATACATCTTTCCTTTTATTCAAAAAGCCAGGCGTAATATGGTCCAAGAAGATTTCGATAACATTATTTTGGATCTTATTCCAAAGGGTCCCCGAAAAATGAAATAAATTTTACTTCTCTTTGTGAAGAGAAGTAACCGATGCGTAATCTTCTCCAATTTCTCTCACGCTTGGAATCTCCCTTTTTTCCGAAATGTTTCACTGAAACATGTACGAACAATGTAAAAATGTTGAGAAATAGAGAAAGAACTATTTTGGCTCAACGAAAATGGGTCATTCGAAAAAGACCTTTCAGAAAATGGAAATTAACCTTGCGAGGTTAATTTTGAAAGAGTTGATATAATTTACGGAATGCTTTGAGTTGAAGAAAAGAATCAGCTAAATCGTCTCTTTTACCTGAAGACAATTTCTTACACCCCTCGAAATCATTCTGATCAGCACAAATAGCAAAGGCTTTGTTGACGGCCCATTTCTTTCGATCACTCTTTTTGGGCATTTTAGGAGCATCCAATAAACGAGTTTTATTAGCCGCGGAAAAGAGATCAATATATTTGAATGGTCCAAAATAATATTTAAAAAATCCAAACAAACATCCTTGAATTAATTGTGCACTCGGATTAATATTCAATTGTCTTTCAATGATAATGGCACTACATTTTATCCAAAAGGAAAAATGAGAGATTAAAAAAGAAAATAGTTGAGTGTATCGTTCTCCGTGTCCATCAAAATCAACGACTTCCCAAAAGATACGTTTTCCTGTAAAAAGTGAAGTAGTTGGAGAGAATTCTTCAATGTAAAAAGCACAATTTCTTGTACCCACATCGATACTACAAACTTGAAGAGAATTCATTGTGTAAAATTGATTTCTTTAAGCAAACTGAAGTTGGTTTAACTTAAAATATATTAACATTTTGGAGAGCAAGTGAGATGGAACTACTTCAAATTCCCCGTCAAATTAGTGTGTGTTGGAAAACATTTGTTCAAGTTGAAACAAAATGGGACAGTGATAGTTGGGACATTCAAGAAAAAGATTTGGAAGCTGCTCTAAAAGAACTTCAAGAAAAGAAATTGCCCATTCAAAGAGGTGATTTTGTTTCTTTCGAAGAATGTCCTTCCTGGGGAATGAGAAGATCTGAAATTCCTGAAAATGATGAATGTCGCGGATTTTATCAAATGGATAGTTTGTATATCTTTGACGGAAAGAAAATTTGTGATCTCGGCGACTATCCAGATGATTACGGATCTATTCCAGAGATTTTTGCTTGTTTTAATCCTGATGATTATTATGAACCTTCTCTCTTTTTTCCATCAAAAGATGATGAATTTCGTCCTGGACAACCATATCGTAAACTTGATCTCCCTGAACTTGATGATAGATCTGTCAGATATGGTTATATTTGGATGAAACCAGGTGAACATCTTTCACAAATTCAAGAAAATCTTTCAAAAAGAGATGATGTAAATTATACCTGGTTTATTTCAAGGGGAAACAAAAAATATTTCATAATTGATGAATGTGAAGAAAGTGATGATGAGTTTGAAAACGCCATTCGAAATATGAAACCGGATACTCTTTTTTGTGTCGATTACCTAGATACAGATTTGAGTCCGCCATTTGAACCAAAAAACTGCTTATCTTTTCGCTCTAACAGTTTGAAGAAACCTAAGATATTATAACTTTGCGAAGTTATAATTAATTTATAGTATTAACACCCGAACCATCTCTTCCAACTATTTGATGAAACGACCGGATCTTCATCCCAAGCTGAATGGCTTCGTGGAAATGAAGAGTGGTCAGGCCAGCCTAAAGCCCCGCTAAATTTTTGCCATTCAGGATAATCATCCTCAATCTCGATACATTCTGGTTGCCATTTTTTACCTTTTTCGGTAACATCGTTGGCTACTCCGAAATAACGATACCAAGTGCCAGCTGTTGGATATAAAGCGTGTGAACCGTAAGCACAATAAATCACTGGATTACCATCTTCATACTCAAGATCTTCTCCATTTTTCCACAAACCATCTTTTGATCCATGTGCCCCAAAATAAGCTTTGGTAATTTTCATTGTCTGTGGATCAAGAAGAAGACTAAATCTTTCCAAATCACCTTGGTGAGCACCAGCTGAAATCCAACGACAACTCGGAGTTCCACAGATAGAAAGATCTCCGTTAAAAGGAAATAATAAAAAGAAAACAACTCGAATAAATTGGGGATCTCGTTTGTCAACTCGGTAGTATAAAGGAGCTGCTAGACTTCCTTCCAAAGAAGTATGTTTCAAAGCGATTTTTTGCCCCTTGTATTTTTCCTCAATTTGTAAAAGAGCTTGAACAGGATCTTTTTCCTCCCGTAACGAAGAAATCTTTTCTTTTGCTGTCCACACTTCAGCTTGAGCAATCATATTGTCTGCCGACTCTGGTAAAAATGCCTCCCTTGAATGAAACCAAATAATTGGAGAGATATTCATCATGTTCAAAGAAGCTTTTAAAGAGAGGAAATTTGTTTAAACATTTTTATGTATGTGGGTTTAAGATGTTTAACTTCGCAAAGTTAAACAAAATTTAGGTACTCTTCTTTTGAGACTTGGAAAAGACATTCACTTTCTCGATAATTTCAGCAAGAAGTTTTTCATTTTCTTTCTTTTGTGTGAGGCTTTGAGAAAGAGAGCGAATTAACTCCTTATCAGTCACAAAAAAATCAAGTGAATGTTCTTTCAAGAGGGAACCAAAATCAACCGTTTCCCTCAACTTGGTAATAAATTCTTTTGTAACTGGCTGATCTTGTGTTTGTATCAATGATGAATTTTGCTGATAATAGCCAAGCACCATTTCTGCAATTTTTCTTTCAAATTGATTCTCGTCTACTTCGAGATCAATTGAGAAGGAAGCTAGTATGTTTTCGTTTTCTTCAACATAGATGTCAAGCAACCAACTTGGAGATTCAACAAATGGCCAATGATCAACTCCATTTTCATCAATTGTATCCCAAAAGGGAAATTGAAAATAAATTTTCATATAAAAGGAATTAATGTGTAAAGTCTCTTTTCCTCGAGAGGAAGAGAGAAAAAATCAGTTTTCATTTTCGGAATGCCCAAACAACAAAGACAATGGTTATGATCAACAGGATAATACCTATAGTTAGGGCGGCCGACCAACCCACATAATTAATTCGGTTTGTGAAAGACTTAGTTCTTTCAGTGTTTACTTGACAATCGATACTTTGAACTGATTGGACAGACGCCAAATTACTTTGAACTTTTGATCTAGTTTGAGCACCAAGCCAGTACAAACTATCCAAAGCTGGATATTGATTGGTGACTGTTCCATTCAGATCACCACAAAGAAAGGTCCATTCGCCAAGCCATCGCATAGCAATAGAATCGGAACCTTCAAATTTGATGTTAGCCAAAGGAGGAAAACAAGTGCAATGATCCCAATCTTTCATTTCAGCGTCACGAGCTACCACAAGTCCAGAAAAGGTAATCAACAAGATCACACCAACGCACCAAGCAATAAAAGTAAACAACACACCGAGCGATTCACACTCGCAATCACACTTACAACGTTCAGTACAAGTTAGTCCGCGACCCATTGTGGAAATAGTTTGTGATCAAAAGTAATTTTCTCTCACAAAGATGGGAAGAAAAATCAATTTTCTGCTTATTTTGAGATTAAATTATTTTTAATTCCAAAACCAAGTCCATTTTGGTCAGCATGTTTATTTAATTTAATGTAACCATTTTAAAGGAAGTTTACTTTGGATATAAAAGAAGCCATCAATTCATCTTTTGTTTTCTCACCAAGTAATGAATAGGTAAAAGATGAATATTTCCCCGTATCATCTTTCCAAGAGATGAGTATTGTATGAGCAACACCGCTTGTTCCATTTTGTTTGGATTCAATTGAAGTGACCCATTCGCGAGGGACAATCAAATCTTTTCCCAAGGAGATAAAATGTTTGTTAACTTTTTGAAGATGATCATTCCATTGTGTAACAATGGAATGATACCAATTGTCTCTCGTTTTATTGTCTTCAAAGGAAGCTTTGACTTTTTTATCTTCAGAGTAAAGAGAACAAATTAACTCTTTATCTTTAAGTTCAAGATATTTGAGTTCTGTCAGGGGAATTATAATTAAATCTCCTTTACCATTAGAAGGAAGGCAAATAGACATCTCTATTATTAGAAGGTTTCATTTTTACTTCGCAAAGTAAAAATCATTTTTTAATTCTTTTGGACTGAAGACTTTTGCAATTGGGCTAGAGCTGCTTCATACTCTTTCTTTGCATCTTGATAGTCTTTGTAAAGAATGTGTTGACAAATGAAATTATTCTGTTCATTCAATTGATTTAAAATAACGACAATCTTTCCTCCATTTTTTAAGATTGGAGCATCATCCTTGATTTCATCAAGGGGGAATTCTAGCGAATTTTTTAATAATTTTAGTATATATTTATCTGTGATGTTCAAAGAGCTGTTATCAAATGTATCTAGATAAAAGCTTACCACATTATGTAGTAGAATTACACGACCTTGAAAGCGAATGAAAGACATCAGGTATTGAAATGCTGAACTTTTATTCACAGAATTGATTACTACCCAATTCCTTTGTGGGGAAAATCAATTTTTACTTCGCAAAGTAAAAATTATTGTTAATTCTTCTGAATTGAAGCCTTTTGCAATTGGACTAGAGCTTCTTCAAACTCTTTCTGTGCATCTTGATAATTATCATACTCAACAAAACAACATTCACAATCGTCAGTATAACTATTTTTGAAATTGGAAGTAATCCAAATTTGTCCTTTGGTTTGCGTGGCTGGAGGATTAGCTTTCATCTCCCTGAGTTCAAACTTTGACACACTGTCTGCCGAAAAAGCATGATTTCGAAAGCGAATGAAAGACATTAGGTATTAAAATGTTGATTTTTTAATGCAAAGAATTGATGCTATTCAACTCCACCACAAGAAAAATCAATTTTTTGTAAAGAGAAAAAGATATTGTAATATTAAAGGTGGTTCTATTTTTACTTCGCAAAGTAAAAATCATTTTTTAATTCTTTTGGACTGAAGACTTTTGCAATTGGACTAGAGCTACTTCGTATTCCTTCTGTGCATCTTGATAGTCAGAGTATCTAATGTGTTGCTTAGCAAAATCCTTGATCGATGGATCCCATTGATTGAAAGTGATTTCAATCACTCCTGAACTGCCCACAACGGGAAAAGCAAGTTGTCCCTTGTAGATAGAAAATCCTCTCACACTGTGTGTAAGAATTGTATGATTTTGAAAACAAATAAAAGACATCGAAAAGAGTAATATCAAAATGTTATCCACAGAATTGATTATTATCCATTTCCTTTATAAGAAAAATCAATTTTTCTCTTCGCAAAGAGAAATTTATTTTTTGTAATAATTGTCAAGTTCTCGTTGAGAAATCTTAAACATCTCTCGAGCTATTGCTTCCGTTGCACATTCAGCCTGATATTGAGCAAAAGATTCTTGGCGTGCATCCCATTGTTTGAAAATAAATGAAACTATCTTACCTTTAAGAGAAATCGATAGAATATTTTCACAAGGAAACACTATTTTTTCCTCTCCCATTTTGATTGTAATTGACATTTCACAATAATTGAGCTTTTTCAATCCAGATGAAAAAAGTTTATTTTTCTTCTCTTCGCGAAGAGAAGAAATTCAATTTTACAAATTAACTGATAATCTATCATCATTTTCATTTGGTTGTGGTGTTTCGACCTCGTTCGGTTGTAGCATTGTGGCATCTCGTTTATGTACCCTTGGAGTTTCTGCCTCTTCTTTCTCTGCGGTATTGGCAGTCACCTTTTCTTTCCGTTCTTGCAGCCATTTTTTTGTTTCTTTGAAAACGTCTTGAAACTGCTTATCTGACTCTTCAAATACTTTATCAAGTACGGGATAGTGCTTGCGGATTTTATTCGCCTGGTTTTCAACACATTTTCCTGTATGTTCTTCAACAATATGATACATGATACAGTCACGATCGACATTCAAGAGACGAGAGATTCGTTCAAACTCTTCTTGTGCTGTTTTTGCATCTGCGTAATGATAAAATTTTGCGTTTTTCAACAAATCTGTGTCAGGACGAGTATTCTCGTCGTATTCCGTTTTAAAATAAACTATAATATTTCTCTTCTCTTCTTCAGACAATTCGACGAAACTGATTGAGTTAACATCAATCAAATGATCTTGAATACGAAGAAAAGACATTTCAAAACTAAAGAATATGAGACTATTTTCTTTCTTCTTTTAAAAGAAGAAAGAAAAATCAATTTTTATGTCCTTTTAAGTGTTAATCTTCAATTCTTTTCATTAAATGTTCACCAATAACTTCAAAATAAACAATTGCTTTGCCTACTCCCACTGCTGATAAAATCATGATATTGTTACTAAACTCCAATTTCCATTTGGGGTTGGCTAATGGTGAAACTGAAATTACTCCTTTTTCAACATGTAACAATAATTCGCCGGTGGCGAAATAGTCGAGTTTACTATGAGGAATGAACTTATAAGAAATACAAGTTGTTCCGTCGAAGGTAGTATTTAACAAATATTTCAAAGCAGTCACTTCTCCATCATACACAAATCGATATGGGTAATTTAATACGGTCTTTCGTTCTTTGGAAGTGGCATATATTTTTTCGCTCTCCAAAGTCAAAACTACCAAATCACTGTCTACGTTACGAGGAGCTTTACCTTCCATTAACGCGAGTCCATTTTCTCCATCACTCCAATTGGATCTGATTTTATCTTTTCCTACGAGTACGTTACCTTTTTGCAAATCGGCTTGGATGACGGCTTTTTCAACTCCAACTGCAAAAGTATCATTTAAGACAGGATTTTGTTCTCCGAGATTTCCCACTAGAATATTTCGGTCACCTTTCACATTAAAACCAGCATGATAACCAAGATAAGTGCAATCCTCTCCATCCATTCCAATTCCAGCTCCTGGACCGGCAATCATTGAACGAATAATACGAGAGGCAAAACTTCCAGCTTTATTTCCAAAGAGTGCAACCGATTGGAAAATTTGATTTTCCGTACGACCAGCTTCATGACCAAAAATGGCTACATCATACGAGTTAACACCTCCAGGAATATTAGGATAGGCCGCACCAGCATAATTACCCACCAATAAAAGATTTCTCTCTTCCTCAAGCAAATTTTGATTTTGACCCGCAAATTGTCCCACGGCGAGATCACCATTCAATTCACCTTGCGCTCCAGAGAAAACTCCATTTCCAATAGCAATTCCATTCTTTCCCCTTAAACGAAGTTTTTGACCAATTCCAATAGTGTGAGAAAGTTTTTCGCAAATTTCAGGACCTTCACCAAGTAAAATGTTAAAATTGCCAATGAGACCTCGTCCTTGCCCTTTACCGCAAACCAAATTGCCGCAACCAGTCATTTCCGCTCCGGCAAATGGACCAAATGCAATATTATCATCTCCTACCAAATTAAAACCACCATTGGCTCCCATTACATTATTGTTGGCTCCAACTAACCCAGCTCCCGCTAACTTTCCAATAAGATTGTTAAACACTCCACTACCTGACATACCAGCTTCTGAACCAATAATTACTTCATTCGATTCAAAAAAGTGGCGGAAGGCTCCAGCCCGATCACCCAATAAAATATCTCCTTGCCAACTTCCACTTGTTGAATGACCTGCCCGAGGTCCCATTACTAATGCGCGAACTCCTGCACCACGATTACCTGCAAAACAACCCATTACCACTGATTCAGAGACATCGGTCGCATTTTCCAAGACATGAGAACCAATACCTACGTTATGAGTGGAGGCAATTTTAGCTTTCATTTGAGCGGCAGCAAAATCTCCTGCGTAGAAAGAGTGGAAATGATTACCTTCAAGATGCTCACCAGCCTTGGTACCCATGGCCAAAATGTCAATAAAAGTACCTTTACAATCACGAAGCACTTCCCGACCCAATAATGAATTGGAAGTTGAAAGTACAGAGTCGAGATTTTCTCCTGTACGAATTCCAATTCCAATATTATAATTACCCGCAACACGGTACAAACTCTTCATTCCATGAGCTAAATTTAATTCGCAGACTTCACATTCTCCCATAGCATCTGTACCCATAGCAATTGAATCTCCAATAGCACTAGCCTTTTTCATGGCATTTGCACCCATGGCGATAACATTGTTGGTCTCAGTAATTTCTCGTCCTACATTTCTTCCCATTAAGAGTAAATCTGTTCCAAAGTTGAGATTTTCTCCCGAATCGTCACCAATAATCACAGATCCTGGCAATTCTTGTTTTACTTTCGAACCTATTACAATTCCCCGTTGTCGATCGACTTGAATATATTTTGGGAAGTTTTGGAGAATTCCATTACCCAACCAGAATTCTCCATTTTCATAAAAAAGAAAACCTCCGGTACCGCTATTTTTACAATCTTCAAAATAAATACCATTCCGACTCTTCCATTTATCTCCTTCTTGAAGACTTGTCTGACAAAGGGAAATCCTTTGTTGCTTCTGAGTATACATACTTTCAATGTTTAAATGATTTTAGAAAAAGAAATGTTTCTTATTTTTTATCCGCCGTCGCTTGACCATATTGACCGTACAACATGTTAGCTTCTGCTGTAATCGCTGAACTGACGTGAGCCGAAATCCAACGATTACACAAATCATTTGACAAAAAGAGGATTACGACGACGATTAAATATTGCGAAAAAGAAAATTCGACTTGTAATAAACGAAATAGAATTAAACCAGTAAATAGAGCCAACAACATAGAGTTATTCCATTTGACATAATTTTGCCCATAAATAGCAATTGAATGTAAGCGATCAACAATTTCTTTCTCATTGAGTGAAGAGATTTTCTTCTTTTTTGACAAAGCAGTTAGAATGTCCCCTTCTTGGGAATAGCGGAATGCAGTTTGTACGACTCCCAGAACAATCACTCCCAATAAAATTGCTTCCATTTGAAAGAATTTTCTCTTCCTTAAAAGAAATAAAAATGTTGCCGCTTGTGCATTTGATTACGTTACAAGAAACTCCTGAACGAAGTCAAGATGCACAAGCCCAATTAACACATTACAATCTCCCCTTTCAAGTTCACACTTTTCAACGGCAATCTCCTGGATGGAAAGGTTGTCTATCAAGTCATCTTGCAGTGTTTACACAATTTCTTCAAACAAAAGAAGAGATTTGTTTTATCTGTGAAGACAATTTGTTTGCCTGGTTACCAGAGATACCTTCTATTTTGCTCAAAGATTTGGAAACATGGTATCAGAGAGATGATTGGGATGTTCTCTTTTTGGGAGGTTATATTCTAAGACCATGGAGTCGCAGAGAGTTTACAGATTGTCCTCGAATTGTCAGAACTTATGGTTACAATCATGGAAGTGTCTGCTATTTAATTCGTAGAAAAACAATTGAACAAATTCTCCATTCTCATCAGGAAATTCCTTTCGACATTTTACTCGACTCTTATCGAACCTTTATTCATTCTTCTTTTCTGTTTATTCACACTTCAAACCATGCTTCTAATGTCAATCCTCATCAAGATTGGTGGAGAAAAATTTGGTTTTCACCGGTCATAACTAATATCAATCGAACTATTTTCTTTTCTCCTTGGAGAAGAGAAGTTTTTCTTCTTATGGTAGTTGTTCTCCTTCTCTATATGTATAAAAAGTACAAAAGGGAAGAGAGAAGAGATTCCGAGGAGGATTCTTTGCGATTATTTTTTGCAGACGAGGAGCGTTCACCTTCCAACCATCAATAATAAACCCGGTAATACATAAATACAATAAATTTTCCAGATTTTGGAAATAATTGTCTAATATCATTAATGTTGGTGAAATAATGGTGACCTCTTTTAATTGTTTACATTGATCTAAGCCAGAAAGATTAATATCATTTTCATCATAATTAAAAATACATAAACTTTCGAGCGAAGGGAACCAACTCCAATCACCTCGAAAAGAGGATTTTTCCAAATACAGATATTTCAATTGAGAATGAGTACGATTTAAATTAATTTGACAGTAATTCAAAGAGGAAGAGAAACATCTCACACTGCGAGGTAATTGAACTACACGATTTAATAAATAAGAGCAATGCCAGAAGTCGGCGTGTTTTAAGAATTTTTGTTGGTTAAGAAAAGAGATTTCATCTGGTTGTGAAATAGAGAGAGAAGTGTACCAAAAAATTTGCGTTTTATAATTATGAAGTTTACGACAAACACGTAAACAATTCCCCATTTCACGGGGAGAAAGGAAGGCAAAAATCCATAATAAAACGTCAAGAGGTAAAGTAAGAAGAGACTTTTTCTCATTCATTTTCGTTTCCTAAAGAGGAAACGAAATCAATTTTTAAACATCCTTTCGTGATTAAAGTGTAAAAGTTCTTGGAAATGAAAATTGATTTCCTTTCCTCTTGAGGAAACGAAAATGAATCTTTATGCCATCGTGAATGATTTCAAAGGATATAATTTATGGATAGCATACTATACTACCGAAGAACTTATTCGTGCAAAAGTAGATCAAATGAATGATCTATCCAAAAGATTGTCATATGTTCCTATTGAAGGGAAGGAATTTGAATTCCTGGGAAATTATTGGTGTCTATTTGGTAAACTTGACGAGCATGGTTTACCTCGAATTCGGAGTGTAATCTTAAATAAACTCGAAGATATCAACGAATTTTCAACTTTGGGAGGGAGTATTAAGTTTACAACCTTTGATCAGCCACATACAATTGTATCAAATGAATGTTGGTTCTTTCAAAAGGTCTATCGCATTGGAAAACAATCTATTTTTAATATGGTACATAATATTGAGATTTTACCGTGGTACATCAAAGTGGGTTCTTTCTTTTATGAAAGTTGTGAAAATGGCAAAGTCTTTCGCAAAAAGGTTAAACATCCTTCCAGGGTTAAACATCTCAAGGAGATTGGTTAAACATCTCAAAGAGATTGGTTAAACATCTCAAAGAGATTGGTTAAACGTTTTCTCTTCTTGATAAAATGGCTAAACTCACTTCCGATATGAGTAAATGGATTTCCCGGTTAACGGGCAATGACGCCGTGGAATTTGCTCAATATCTAGCTGAAAGTTTAGATTCGGATGAAACCATATGTTATCTCTCTGAATTTATGGAAGAAAAGCACACCCCCCTCTCAGGTCAAAGACGTTGGAAGTTATTCTTTTCCTTCTTTCAAGAAAAGAAGTTACTTCCAGGTAATCTCCTTCAAGTGACTTGGAATTACAAAAAATTTACTCGTGAACCGTATAACGATTCATTGTCCGAATTCAAATTGGCATGTTGGCAAAAATGGTTGCCTCAACTTCAAGTCAAATGGTTAAACGATACAACTTTTTCTGTTCCTTTACATCAAGAACAAAAACTTTCCATTCTTTTAATCGGAACACCTTTACTCTTAAAAGATACTTTACAACATCTTGGCTATTCGGTACATGAAGTTTCTAATGGTGTGCTCGCCTTGGAAAAAATTCGCAGAGAGAAATATACTCACATCTTTGTTCATCATCCACTTCCAGTTTTATCGGGAAAAGAGTTGGAATTCAAGATTCAGCAAATTCAGAAAGCAAAAGTTATCTTTCTGAGTCAAGGAAATGAATTTCTTCATTCTCTTCCGAAGATTCAGCCTGATCTAATTCTAAAAGTTCTTCAATAAATTCATCTGGATATTCTTGAAAAGAATTTAAAACTGCTTCAAGAAGAATATTCATAAAATCACGAACTTCTTCCAATTCTTCTTGCCTTTCAATCAATTCTCTTGACAATCGCTCTTGTTCTGCCACTTCTTCTTTGCGACGAACACCTTCCCAGAAGCGCATTTGTAATTCATATGCACGAGGAATTTGCAATTGAACACGACAAAAAGGACATTGTCTTTTCCCCGAGCGAACAATGCACTCGGGGCAAACCCAATGTTGACAAGGTTGACAGGGGCGCCAATATTTTAAATAATTATTCCCACAAATTGGACATTCTTTTGGCCTTTCAAATTTAGGCTCTCGATGCTGATAACATTCCATGTTATCGAATGGTACTTTGTGACGACAGTTACGATTTTTATCTACAAGAAAGTAACAACATTCCCAGTGTTGGGACGTTCGGGGTTTAACCAAACTTACAGCCATCTGAAAATAAATTTTTATGAGAACTGAAAATAAAAAGTTTCTTTTCCTTTCAAAGGAGAATGGACGAAGATGACTATGAATTTGACGCACAACCTAAATATGAAGCGGCTTTTCGTGATTTTGAACGTGTAGGTCCGGCCCAAAAAGGTCAAGCCGATGTTATTTTGGATGCAGTCCATGCTGGTGAAAAACTCTCAATCATTTATCGCAAGGCTGCTCAGCAGGGATTTACACAAGAAAATACAGTTAAAGAATTGGTAGGATTGTTTTACAATGCATTCGGGGGTGAAAAAGGTTTTCTTTTTCCCTATTCAACTATTGCTGACGGAGTGAATAAAATGAAATGGATCCAATTCAAAAACCCAATCGCTTTGATAATTGGTATTAAGATCCTGAATGAGAAAAAAGAAATTCAACAATCTCGCCTTGACGCAGTTTGGCTTTCTTTTCGCGGTTTGCTACAAAGCGAAAACATTCAAAAACAAGATGTCATCCGTTACGCCCGACTGTGGATTGAATTATTGAAATAAATTTTTTCTCTCCTTGAAAAGATGAGCGCAATTACTCTTTTGATTGTTCTCGCAATTGTAGCTGTTGGGCTTTTTCTGGCTAAAAAATACAATCTCCCACCCTTTGGTACACTTTCCCTTCCTGTGGTGGTTCCTCCTACTCCTGTGGCTCCCGTTGCCCCCGTAAATCCACCTATGGCTCCTGTGGCCAAAGGATTACGTGTTGCAAAACCGTTCGCTTTCCTTTATTAAACATCTCAAAGAGATTGGTTAAACATCTCAAAGAGATTGGTTAAACATCTC
>CALMMZ010000052.1 GCA_937868685.1 uncultured bacterium
TGACTTTCCAGAATTGAAAGAAAGAAAGATCAAGTCTTATTTGTCTGATAATGTTATTGTGATTTCAAACAACTTGAAGTCCGAAAAGGAATTGATCAAGATTCTAGTCCACGAATTGGCCCACAATATTGAAAGAAACAACAAGGAAGATCTTTATTCTAACAAAGAGATATTGAAAGAGTTTCTTTCCAAAAGAAGGGTGTTGGCCGACAGGCTTAAATTAAATGGAGTTAAATCAATCCCAAGAGCATTTATTGAAAACCCAGATTTCCTTGACGAGATTGATCATTGGTTAATGGATGTTGTTGGGTATGATAGGCTTAACCTGTCAATCACATCACTATTTCCAGATGTTTATTCTGTTACTTCGGTTAGAGAGTATTTTGCTTGTTGTTTTGAAATCTTCTTTCTTGAAAACAAGAAAGAGGTTGAAACAATGGCTCCAGCAGTTTATAATGCAATCTCAGACCTAGTGAGGGAATAAATGAGAGACTACATTTCGTTTTCAGAAATGTCTTTGTATAAAACATGCTCAATGAAACATAAGTATGTTTATGTTGAAGAGGCAGAAAAGATAGGCTCGATCCATACAGCGTTTGGATCAGCAATTCATGAAGCATGTGAATTGGCTTTAAAAGAGAACAAAGATCCAATGGAAAAACTGGAAGTGTTCCAGGAAGTCTTTAACAAAGAAGTCGAACAACTTAGGAAACAAAATGTTGAACTTTTTGACTCAGAGGTTTTGGAGTTTGCAAGTCAGGCAGATAAGATTCTACCTCATGTCCTCCCAGCCATAAATTCCTACTTTCCGGGTTGGGAACTGATTGAGGCAGAAAAAGAACTCTACGAAGAGATTCCAGACTGTTCTAGAAAGTTTAAAGGCTTTGTTGATTTGATCATAAAGACTCCAGATGGAATGTATCATGTTATGGACTACAAGACATGTTCATGGGGTTGGGATGAAAAAAAGAAGTCAGATACTATGAAGAACTATCAATTGGCTCTTTATAAACAATTTGTTTCTCAATCAATGAATATTCCACTTGACAACATAAATGTGTATTTTATCCTGTTAAAGAGAACTGCAACAAAGAATATAGTAGAGATTGTTCCAAGAGTTTGTGGAAAGACAAAAGTTAACAATGCTGTTGATATGTTGCGGGATACAGTTGAAAAGATAGAAATAGGAATTCATATGAAGAATTTCAATTCTTGTACAATGGGTTCCTATAAGTGT
This sequence comes from uncultured bacterium, assembly GCA_937868685.1. Classification (GTDB taxonomy): domain Bacteria; phylum Patescibacteriota; class Minisyncoccia; order Phycocordibacterales; family UBA1006; genus CALMMZ01. Next base: position 1,238 of record CALMMZ010000052.1, read on the forward strand.
GAATATTACAATAGGTGTTATGGAAATGGAAAATAGAAAGATCAAAGTGATGAGTTTGTCTGATCACCCAATGATGCCAAGCGGCGTTGCACATTCCATGAGAAATATCTTGAACAAGCTGGTTGACTCTGGGAAGTTTGAGGTTCTTTCATTGGGAGGTGGTGTTTCAAAGCACCCCAATTACAATCCTGTTTTTGTGAAAGATGGTTGGGTAATTTATCCAATTGATGACTTTGGGACTCAAGATATTATTAGAAAGGCAATAAGAGAATATAGACCTGATATTTTGTTATATCAAACAGATCCAAGATTCTTTGTTCATTTACATGAGATGGAACATGAAATTCGTCAAAATGTTTCAACTGTTTGGTATGGCATTTGGGACAATTATCCCTATCCAATGTTTAACAAGCCAGTTTGGTCATCTGTGGATCATTTTGTGTCTATTTCCAAGGTGACTCAAGATTGTTTTGAGAATGTTGTTGGCGATGCGGTCAAATCCACATATATCCCCCATTCGGTCAATCTGAATATCTTCAAGAAGCTCCCAGAAAGCGATGTAGAGGCATTCAAGAGAGAAACCCTGGTTGGGGTACATCCAGATGCATTCATTGCCTTCTGGAATAATAGAAATGGCCTCAGGAAGCTTCCTGCAACATTGATGATGTGGTGGAAGGACTTCCTTGAGGAGAACAATCTTCGTGGAAAGGCTCATTTAATCATGCATACTGATCCGGTGGATCAGGCTGGTCAGAATCTACCAGCAATATTGAAGGACTTTAATTTTGCGGAAGGCGATGTTATTTTCAGCACAACAAAAGTTGATGAACTTGTTTTGTCCAAGTTCTATAACATGGCTGATGTTGTTGTGAACATTGCAGATGCAGAAGGATTTGGCCTTGGGACTCTTGAGGCTCTAGCCTGTGAGACTCCAATAATTGTCAACATGACAGGCGGCCTTCAAGAACAAGTAACAGATGGAACTAATTGGTTTGGGGTGGGTATTGAACCAGCATCTAAGATTATCCTCGGTGATGTTGTTGCTTGTCCGTACATTTATCAAGATAGAATTTCCAAGGGTGATTTCTTGGCGGCAATGAAGAAAATGTATTCAATGTCAAAAGAAGATAGAAACAAATTGGGCTCTCTTGGACGAAAGCACGTTGAAACAAACTATAACTTTGACAATTTGCATGAAAAGTGGGTTAATCTTCTAGAGGATACATACGAGACAAATGGTTCTTGGCCAAACAAGAATTTCAAGTCATATGAATTTACGGAGATTTAAGCATGTTGGTCTTGGTTGATAGCAACAACTTGAAAGATGTTTTTGATACGGGAAATGTTGATTTGGGTTTTCTCTGGAATCAGATTGAAGAACTCAAAAAAAACCTTCAGGCAACTGAGTGTTTTTTATATATGGATTCAAAGTTGGAAACATTCTTTGTAAGAATACGCTATGGCACAGGATCACGGGCTGGTGTCATTGACATTAGCTTATAGTGGGGCACTAGGTTCATTCTAAGGGGAGGTGATTAATCATCATTGTGCCCCACTTTCCCCTTCCAAGGATTTACAAGATGAAAAAAAGAGTATTAATTATTGCACCTGCATTTAGTGCAACTGGCTATGGCGAACATGCAAGGTTTGTTCTTCGTTCGCTTAGACAGCATGAAGATAAATTAGAATTATTTTTGGTTCCAACTAGATGGGGCATGGGTGGAGAGATTACTACTCATGACGAAGAATACCTGTGGATGCAGTCATTGGTTAGAAAACAAGAAGAATACCTAGCAACAGAGGGTCAAAAGTTTGATGCTTCGGTTCAGGTAGATGTTCCAACTGGTTTTCAACGATTGTCACCACTTGATATAGGTGTTACCGCTGGTATTGAAGCTGATAAAATGGTACCAGAGTGGGCAAATGCCATTCAAAAGATGGATAAGGTTGTCACTCCATCTGAATTTGCCAAGAATGTAATTGTTGATACAAAGTTTGCGGTTCACGATAACTTCCTCAATAAGACAGTTGGAGAACATGGTATTGATGTAACGAAAACACCTGTTGAAGTTGTCCATTATCCAGTCAAGTTGATTCAACCAGAACCACTTGAACTTAAGTTATCTACGACTTTCAATTTGTTAACATGTGTTCAATGGGGTCCACGCAAGGCTGCTCATTTGACCATTGATGCCTTTTACAGAGCATTTAGGAACGATCCAAATGCAGGTCTTATTGTTAAGACATTCGGAATCAATGGTTCAAAGCTGGATCGTGAACGTACAATGAATGCAGTTAAAAATACCGTTGAACACTTTAGAGGCAAGGATGGAGCAAAGTGTAAGGTTTATTTGCTTCATGGTAATTTGTCAGAAGGACAGATGACAACTTTGTATCGTATGGTTGATGGATATGTAACAACAACCCATGGCGAAGGGTTTGGACTGCCAATTTTTGAGGCGGCCTATAACGAGTGCCCAGTAATTGCGACCGATTGGTCTGGTCATTTAGATTTCTTGTGTGTTGATGAATCTGTTAATAAGTACGGAAAAGAAACACCAGGGAAAAAGAGGAAAATGTTCCTACCAGTTCAATATGCATTGGGAGAAGTTCCGCCCGAACAAGTGGCAGAGAAAATGTTTCGGTCAGATACCAAATGGGCTTATGTTAATCCAAATTCAGTTGTTACAAGAATGAAAGATTTAAAGAAGGATCCAAACAGGTTTAAATCACAGGCCATAAAGCTGGCAACCTATCTTAAATCTAATTTTAATCAAAAGAAACAATATGATTTAATGGCTAATGCCTTGCTTGGTGATTATTTGAACATGAGCGATTGGTTAAGTGAATTGAATAAGGAGATTGAAACAGTATGAAAAGACCTCAAGAATGGAAACACATATCAGAAATGTTTGAATACGTTTCATATGCAAAGAAGTATTGGAAGATTCCTGATGGAGCAAAACACTGGGACTTGAATCACGAGAGTATCAAAAGGTTTTATGAAGAGGGAAAGGATGAAGCAACAGTCTTATTCCCTTGTGTTGATGAAGATTGGGAAAGTGATAATCTTTTTGCCAATGGTTTGGCTACAGTTAACAAGAAAACTGGTGATATCTTAAGCGTAACCATTATTCCAGTTAGAAAGGAAACAAAGTGATATTCATATCTGATTATTTTTGTGATGAAACCGGAGATGGGTTTATTGGTGGTGCCGAATTAAATGATTTAGCTTTAATACAAGAAATAAAGAAGTATGCCCCTGTATTCACAATTAAATCAGAGAGGGTCAATGAGCAGTTTCTGGATAATCATAAACGTGAATTGTTTGTGATCAGCAACTTTTCCCATATGCCCATTCCATGCTTGATTAAGATGGTTAATGATGGCTTCAATTATGTCATTTATGAACACGATCACAAGTATCTTAGGACCAGAAATCCAACTGGTTATCCTGATATGATGGCACCACCAGAATTGACTTGCAACATTGAGTTCTATAGAAATGCTAAGGCTGTATTCTTGCAATCTAATCTGCACCAATCTGTATACCAAAAAAACACAGGGTTGATGAATTGTATCAATGTGGCTGCAAACTTTTGGACAGATGCTCAGTGTTCTAAAATATTGAGCCTATCTCAAAGTGTTAAATCGGGTTGTGGATATATTGATTCAGACAAAGGTTTCAAGAATTCCATGGCAACTTATGAATATATTGTTCACACTTTACATCAAGAACCAGTTGCGCTCAAGGGAACTCCTGATGAATTTCTTGAAGCTATGTCAAAATTGGAATCATTTGTCTTTTTGCCAAAAATCATTGAAACATTTAGTAGGATCTGTGCTGAGGCAAAAATGCTTGGATGCAAGTTGATCACTAGGAAGGATTATGTTGGTTTTCTATCACACCCAGAGTTAACAGCCATGAAGCCTCAAGAACTGGTTGATTATTTTCAAAAAAGAAAGACACAAATTGCTGCTGAGTTGATAAAGTTGGAGTCTGAACATGCAAGTAACAACAATTCTTAATTTATACAGAAGGCCACAATATATGACCCAGCAGGTTGCAGCAGTTCGCAAGCAATCTGTTGGTAATGGTCCAGTGTGGATTTGGAAAAATTATCATGAGGATAATGCAAATTGTAAATCTGGTGATTTCAATGAAGATAAATTCTTTGACAATGATCACAATTGGAAATATTTTGGAAGATTTGCGGCTGGTATGCTTGTTGACACTGAATATGTTGCTTTTTTTGACGATGATACGATACCAGGGCGTGATTGGTTTTTGAATTGTATGTCAAGCATGGCAGAAAAAGATGGTATAATGGGCTCTGCCGGTGTTGTTTTGAATTCTGCTGAATATGCTGATCATTATAGAGTTGGTTGGCCTTCTAAAAATGAATCAATTGAAAGAGTGGATCTTGTTGGACATGCTTGGTTCTTAAAAACCGAATGGTTAAAATACATGTGGATGGAAAAGCCCCCAACTTGGAACAATGGTGAGGATATACATTTGTCGCACATGGCTCAAAAATATGGACAAATTGAAACATATTGTCCACCACATCCTGCAAAAGATTTAATGAAACATGGTTCTTTGTTGCCATATCAATATGGGGATGATAATGTTGCTTCATCAAGACAAAACAATTGGCACACATTCTTTCCTGAAAGAGATGCTTGTGTCAAGAATGCATTAGAAGGCGGCTGGCAGACAGTTAGGGGTATAAAATGTTCGTAATGGTGTATGGCACAAGGCCAGAATGGATAAAGGTTGAACCATTGGTTAAGATTTGTCAGAGTTATGGCAAAATGATTCAATTGGTGAGAATTATGCAACATGGAGAAGAGATTTTGCCATTTCAAAAGGACTACCCAGAGGTGGTTCTTCAGGTGGATTCACATTCTAACAATAGATTGTTGTCGCTCACCACTGGTGTAATGCGTTCCTTTGGGGACTATTGCGTCCGTAGGGGCTTTGGCAGCAATGACCATGTGTTGGTACAGGGTGACACTACGACTGCCTATGCGGTGGCTTTAGCGGCTTCTTATGCAGGTCTTAAGGTTTGGCATCTTGAGGCAGGCTTAAGAACAAATAATCTTGATTCACCTTCACCAGAAGAGTTCAATAGACGTTCAATCTCAATGCTTGCTGACTATCATATTTGCACAAGTCAGTCTGGCTTTGATAACCTACATAAAGAATATTTGAAACCAAAGTGTACAATTAGTGAACCACTTGGAAATACAACCCTTGATTCCCTTCGGGACACTCCAGTATCATATGAGAAGTTTGTATTGATGACACTTCACAGGGCGGAAACTCAACATCTGTTCCCAGAGGCAATTCACACAATGTATCACCTTGCTAGCAAAAACAACTTCAAGGTGTTGTTGCCGCTGCATCCAAGACATAAGTATTTGTTGGACACTCCTCTTTATCAAAAGCTGAAGGAATGCTTTATTATTACTGAACCACTGGATCGCAAGAGTATGTGCGAAATATTGGCATCATGTGCATTTGTTGTTACGGATTCTGGCGGCATACAGGAAGAAATAACTTATTATAACAAATATGCATTAGTGTTTAGGTCAGAGACAGAACGACCAGAGATCATTGGAAGCTATGGGGAGTTATGCCCAGATATTGAGACTCTGAGATATAGGTGTGACCAACTTATGCAAATGGATGTTTCAAAATGGCCATATATTATGAATTTTGTATCCAGAAATAAGCCATATGGAAAAGGATATGCATCAAAGCTGATCTATGGTTTCATTTGTGAGAATGGTGGCTTATAAACATGAAGTTCCAGAATGACATAGAGTTCTTTATGAACAAGATGATCAAGAGAGAGCCGTTTGTATTCTCCAGGTATGCAGATGGTGAAATGTTTATAATAAAGAATAAGGAGCTTGACGCCTCTGTGCAAATAGATAAGTGGGCATTTAATGGTCAAAAGGCGTTTAGGGATGAGTTATTGAGGTCGCTGAAGCATCAAGAGGATAACTATTACTATGCAATCAGTTGCAACTGTTGTGATCCTGTTAATTCTGAGATTTATAAGAAGCTTTTGAATGTCCCGCATGAAAGACTGACATTTGCCAATCTATGGATCAATGGAAATTATACATATTTCAAGGAGAACATAGGAAAAGTTGGAAGCGTTCATTTGATAACCAATGCCAATGCATATGGTAGAAAATATCCATTTGAGGTGAGTTCATTTTATCCAATTCCACATAATTGTGTGGAATATTATGAACAAGATCCAGACAGGATTCATTCTTTGCTCAATGATTTTGTTGATAATGCCGGAAGTGGTCAAGTGTTTTTGGTTGCTGCTGGGGCTTTGAGTGAAATCTTGGTACACAAGATGTTTCAAAGGAACCCAAACAATTGTTACGTTGACATTGGTTCTGCCTTAGACCTTTGGACCTTTGGAAAGGCAACGAGGCCATATCATAATCCAGAACATGGGGATGCATTGAAGTTATGCGATTTGTAACATATACACATTCTAAGTTAAAAGATATTTGGCCAATCTATATTGACAGGCTGAATAAGTTTGCCCCTGATATCCCAAATGTATTCTTTTGTGATCAGCCGGTTTTAAATCAACCAACCGTCATATATGACGATAATCAGCCATATTCCCAGCATTATGCAAAATGTTTGAAATCAATTGATGACAAGTATGTCATCTATATGCAGGAAGATTTCATTCTTTACAACCATATTGATACAAAAAAGATAGAATCATACGCAAAGATCCTTGACTCACATTATGATGTTGATTATATTAGGTTGATAAAATGCGGATTTGTTGGAGAAACAAAGTTTGCTGATACTTTATATGAAGTTCAGAATCCCGAGTTAGATCCAATTATTTCAACATATTCTATGCAGCCAACAATATGGAAAAGGGATAGACTTGTTTCCGTATATGATGATTCAAATGCACAAAAAGTGTTCAATGAATATGCAATGTATCAGGGAATTGTTAAAAATGGAATTGTTGGATTATACCACTATGATCAAGAAAGAGTCATAGGTGATCATTGTGATTCAAAAGTGTTTCCATACATTGCAACAGCCTTGGTTAAAGGCAAATGGAATATCCATGAGTATACAAAGGAACTCAATGAAGTAGCCAGAGAATACAACGTGGATTTAACAGTTCGTGGTTTCTACGAAAAAATAAAAAAGGATGAAGAAAATGAAACTAACAAATAAAGCAATCGCAGTTATAGCATCAGCGTTTTATAAAGTAATTGCAGAGTCAAACAAAGAGGATGCACTGAGTCTACCAGAGCTTCTGGCTGGAATTGAATTTGAGGTCACAGAGGATGACGAGGTTGATGCTCTGTCTGGTATGTATTCCTTTGAGCTATCAGAGGCCCCAGAGGAAGTCTGATGCCATTCTATGATTATGAATGTGGGGATTGTGGAGAGCAAACCAGAATGTTCTCCACAATTACCAACAAGGCCAAAACATGTCCAAAGTGTAAACAAGAAACCCTTGAAAGAGTTTGGCAACCTGCTCACAAAATACAGGTGGAACAGAAGCCGGGGGATATTGCCAAAGAGACAATTCGTGAAAACCGTGAATTGCTCAAGGAGTTTGGTAGAAAATGATTGAGTCATTTCTTGTTGGTAGTTTAATCACTAATGTTGTATTGGTTGGACTTTTGTTGTTCAAGATTATTGAAAACAAAAAATTTGTGAAATATAAAGAGGCTGTTTTATCATATGGACGACTTGTCCAATTGTTGATAAAGAAGCACAATGAAACTATAGACAGAAAGCTTTTGATTGAAGAATTGATCTTTGGGTTTTCTGGACATATAAAAGAGTTGGATGCCAGAAAGATGTTCTTTGGTGATCAAACATTTTTGAACATGTTGGAGCACGTCAATCTATTGAATGACGGAATCAATAAGTTTATTCCTGAGACAGAAATGTTTGAAGAATTTGAAATGATCAAGAATGCCGATGAGGCTATTGAACTTCTTGAAGAGTTCAATGAAATTGTCGAGGATGAAAATGAGTAATCAATATTTCACAAAGGAAACAGAGAGTGCAATTGTTGCCTATAACAAAGAAACGGACTCAAGGATTCGTGAGAAGATATATATTGAAAAAATTGATTCTGCACTTGATAAGCTGATCGAGGGAGTGATTTTTGGATATAGGTTCACTGGCCTATCAGATCTGGAAGAACTCAAACATGATTGCAAGACATA
>CALMMZ010000053.1 GCA_937868685.1 uncultured bacterium
AATAAATATAAAAACGATATACTACAAATAATGATTCACACACTTAACAATCAGACTATCTTATTTGGTGTTCTTTTTCTTGTGCATAGTGTTTTTTTTATCAACGCTATTCAGTCTATAAACAATAATCGTACTCGAAAAATAATTGTCAACAGCGTTGCTCTATTGCTCGGAATATTCATAACGACACTTATAAGTTTTCTTCTAACTAACAAACCTGATATTATTCTTACTATTGCATTGGTAGAAATTCTCTTTCTTCCAATACTAATTATTGGAATGAGTGTTTTCTCAACATATCATCATAGTATTCATCATAATACACAAAATCATCAATTAGGCGTTCTGATTCTCACAATATTTATTTCTATTTTTCTCTTTCAAGAAAAAAATCTATTTATTCTGACTTTAATTATTGCCATGGGCATCGCTATGGTTGCTTGGGAATTCTATTTTTCTAATGAATATGCAAATGAACTTGTTAAGCAACAAGAAAAAGTAAATGGAACCAAAACAGAATTTCTCTCATTTGCAACTCATCAATTACGTAGTCCGCTCACTCAAATAAAATGGGGGCTAAATGCTATTACTGATCAAGTGTCATCACAACCGGAAATACTTAGTATTGTACAACAACTGAGAATTACTACAGACGAAATGATTGATACAATTAATGATTTACTCGATATTTCAAAAATAGAACAACACGGGCTTGTACTTAAAAATGACACACTTGATCTTGTTGATCTTGTTGACCTTCTTACTCAAGAATTTACCCTTATTGCAAAAGCAAAAAATCTCGCCATTACATTCCAAAAATCGATCACTGTTGCACCTATTATCGGAGATAATACAAAATTACGTCAAGTATTCATTAATATAATTGACAACGCAATTAAATATACAACAACAGGATCTATTATTATCAGACTGGATCAACACCCTACAAATCCTTATTATAATGTATCGATTATTGATACTGGGGCAGGTATTGCACCAGAAGAAATACCGAAACTATTTACAAAATTTTCTCGTGGTAATGCAGGAAGAGTATTTATGGAAAGTTCTGGAATTGGACTCTATCTTGCAAAAAAAATCGTAGAGCTCCACAAAGGAACTATCTCAGTACAATCAAAAGGTATTGGACTGGGTAGTACTTTTACTATTTCGCTTCCTCAGAAATAATTGTCAGGAATTTTTGAACATGATATTATAAAAATATGATTCATAATGAAACAATTGAATTTTCTTGGGATACTTACGAATACGAACATCGAGAAAAAAGTACCGACTGGTATTGGGCATTGGGAATACTTGTAATCGTTGTAGCATTTATTGCTTTCATTAATCAAAACTTACTCTTTGGTTTTCTTGTGCTCATGGGAGGATTCATGGTTGGATTGTTTGCAAGACAAAAAAATCAACCACTCTCTATAGAAATCAGCGATTATGGTGTTATGATTAATAACCAACTCATTAATTATGCCTCAATTAATGGATTCTGGCTCTATCAAAACCTGCTAGGTACAAAAAAGCTTATTTTAAAAACAACCAAAAATATTTCACCTATTATTTCTATCCCAATTCCGAACGATTTACCTGTAGTTGATCTTCATACTTTTCTCATTAAACATATACCAGAACAAGAACTTCAGGAATCATTCGTTGATCTCCTTTCAGAAAAAATCGGATTTTAAAAACTCTCCCTTTCTGGAGAGTTTTTAAAATAAACTTTTAATTTGTATATAAACTTGAATTTTGAAAAAAATATGGTAATGTGTTCCCATTGCTCTCGTAGTTCAATGGATAGAATATCAGTTTGCGGTACTGACGATCCAAGTTCGATTCTTGGCGAGAGCACAATTTCTCCTCCAGATTAGTGAAATTATTTTAAAAAATCAAGATTTGTATATTTTTTGAAATATTTCTTGAAAAGATTAAATAGTATAATAGCTACGCTAATAAAAATAATTCCAACGATAATATTTTTAAAAATATCTACACCACCAATAATTCGCCGAACTCGTTCACCAAGAAAATATCCGAGAAAAATAAAGAATGAAACATAAACTGACAACGAAATAATTTCATGTCGCACAAATTCACGAAATGATAGTTTAAAATGACCTGAAAGGAACGGAGCAAGAAACCTGATATGTGGGAGAAATCGAACCACTACAATTACTCGCTCTAACCGTTCTCCTTCTAAGTTATTCAAGAAGTCGAACCGTTTTGCAAAAAGTTTGTTATAAGCAGATTGAGTAATGCGCGAACCTTTATATGACAGTAGGTAAACTATCCAATCACTTATGAACAATCCAAGCATTACTACGGGAATAATTAATATCCAGTGAAATACCCCTGTTCCCGATAAATATCCAAGCGCAAGAAGTGTAATTTCCTCAGGAAATGGAAGGGCCATATTTGCGAGCAGTGATACTCCAAATACTCCGAGGTATGATAATGCACCTAGTTGATCAAGTAATTCCATATTACTTTTATTGTATTACATTTCCACCCATTGCCCAAGATTTTAATTGTTTATAGGAAATTTCACCACAAAGAATCACATTAGTTTGTGTATTAATAAAAACAGGAATTCCATCACAATCGTGACCTTTTGTATAATTTTCAAGTATACGATAAGATTGTTCATCTTTCCAAACATCATGAGTGATTACTGAAATTCCAAGATCATGTTCGAGCCGATCAAGTAATTGCTTCATTATTTCGCAATGTGGACAATCTGTTCCTATGAAAAAAAGTAAGTGGTTCATACGTTATATAATATACCATAAAAGTAGCAGTACGAAAAATAAAAACCCTATTCTAGGGTTTTTATTTTACTTTTGCAAGTGCTTTGGTAATTCGTGATTTTTTACGATTTGCAGCACCTTTTTTAATTACTCCTCGTTTTGCTGCCTTATCAATTGCTTGATATGCTTTTGAGAGGTTTTCTGGAGTATTTTCTTTTTTCACTTCTTTGATAGACGTTTTCATTGTTCGTCGTCGACGATCATTAATTATTCGTTTCCGATCGGCTACTCGAAGTGCTTTTTTTGCGTTTTGTAAATTTGGCATAATAATGTATAAAATACAATGTTAAGAGAGCTTGGTTATTAATACCAATATACGGTAGATATACTGGGCTGAAAGGAGCAGGATCCTTTCTGAACTGCTTAAAAACTATAGCATACATAATAATTTTTGCAAGAAAAAGACCTCCTAGTGGAAGTCTTTATAAACAATTTCAATTATCCAACTCGTACAAGAATATAATTCTTACATATTGAATCATTGATGATTTTATTATGTTTATGTTCAGGAAATGTATAAACATC
>CALMMZ010000054.1 GCA_937868685.1 uncultured bacterium
ATCCACCAACGAGAACTTCGGCTTCTTTTTTGCAAACCTTTGAACTCTCTGGAGTATTTGTAAAAGCTTCTGGAGCTTCTGCGCGAGTTGTGTGTGCCCACAAGGAAACAATTAACATCGTTGCAATCATCGCAACAGCCGTTACTCGATTCATTCCCTTGAAAAAATTAATAAATGTATTATGAATAAATAATTGAGCACTCCACAAAGTATTGTTGTTATATTTCGGCATAATCGACGGTGTGTGCTCCGTCAAACGCAGTGTCTGAAAAATTTCATTATAAATCCATGAGCAACTGATAATGAAAAAACCCGAAATGGGTACGCGATTATGGTAGCATAAAAAGCACTTGATGTCAATGATTTTTTGTTGTATAATATATATATAATAAAAAAAGCATTATTTTACAATGCTTTTTTTATTATATGAAAAAAACTAATTTTAACATAAAACAACAAAATTATCATTTTGTCACTATTCTAATTATTTTTTAACAATGAATTTAATTATACGTAATAACTCTGGTCAACATTCCTTGAAAATAGAAAATATAGAGCTAGCGTATTAAAATCTTTCTAAGTGAGAGAAGTTTGTTATAAATTCAACATTTTCTGCATCCGCGCACAATGCTCACATTCTGTATTTCCAAAACCTTTTGCATTACATGCTCTATTTACCCATTTTCCACTTAATAACAACTCTTGGTAATCAGCAATATCACGGATGAGTAATTCAATCTGTTCTTGAGTAATTCGTGTTCTATAAAGTGCATTTTTATTTTCTTGATCTTCTTCAAGGAAGATTAATCGTAATTCTATCGGAAGCACCTTATCGCTTCCTTGAATCAAAAATCCATACATTGCAAGTTGTCGCAATAATGATGACATTCGACCTTCCTCATCAATTTTTTCAATCATATTTTCTGTTTTACTTTTCCCTGTTTTAAAATCTGTTACCACAACAGAACCGTCTGGAAATGTTTCCGTGAGGTCAATTTTTCCATATAGTGAAAGGTTTGGAAATTGCTTATCCTTAAATCCAATACTACGTTCTGTTTGATAATTTTTTGAAAGCTCGCTGTAGTATCTTTTGATCCAATTACTGATTGCAATTTCTGCATCTTTAGTTAATTGATGTAAATCTTTTTCTTTCACCATTCCTTCTTTTTGTAGTGATTCAATAATTTTTTCTCGAATTTCATTTTCATCTGGCAATGTTTTTATTTTCAAAATAAATTCAATAGTTGAGTGGACAGCAGAACCGAGCGCAAGTGAAACTCCTTTTACTTCTGGAATTTGTAAGAAATTTCTGAAATACCATTTCCATGGACATTCATAAAAATTATTGAGGAGCGATACGGAAATTTTCTTTTCACTAAATCGTTCTTTTACAAAATCTTGAATTGTATCAATCAGCGGAGAATCATTGATAATTTGTTGAATCGAAATATAATTTTTTGGGTTATCATCAAGAATTATTTGTTCATTCTGCTCTGCTGATGAGGTGTTTAAAAATTCTTGTGGTAAGTCTTGAATAATTCGCAATAATTCAAGCTCTCCTCCAATCTCTCTTTTTTGTGCATAACTCATCATACAATATTGTTTTGCTCGTGTGATTGCTACATATAATTCTCGTTTTGCCGTTAACACATCTCTTTCCGCTATTTTTTCTTTTACTTTTTCAGGAAGTGTGAAAGCACTTGCCTTGTTACTCATAATTATTTCCTCATTCATGTGACCAATCCAAACATGATCAAATTCGAGCCCTTTTGATTTATGAAGTGTCATTACACGGATTCCATGAGTCGCACCAATTTTTGCAACGTCAACATTGTTTCCATATTGATTCACTCGATCAAAATAATTCAAGAATTCTCGTAATGTTCCTGTAGGATTTTTTAATTCCCAATGCATACTGGTATGTAATAGACTCCGTACGATTTCAATGGATTCCATAAAATCATCGTGATTCTTTGCTTGATCAATCAATAATTCATTTCCAATCATACTCACTATATACGAAACTTTTTCATACGCAAATCGAGTAATCCATGATTCAATTTTTCTCCCAAAAATAACCACTGAATTATTTTCTGCAAACATTCCATCATTTGATCCATAGGTAATGAAATCTTGTAACGTAATCAAGTCTGTCTTTTTTACTGATTTCAAAAAAGTATGTGCGTCAATTGGTGGAACTTGACTTGTACTATCGAGGAGTGACTCTGCAAGTAATACTGCATTAAACGGATCTGTCATAAGTCGCATAATACGGAGCAAGCTTTTTGTTTTTGCAATTTCCAAAAGTGAAACTGATTGTTCAGAAACTACTGGAAGCCCAAGCGACCGTAAAATCTGTACCGCACTTTTTACTTGTCGGTTTTTTGGCAAAAGCAATGCGCATTCATCAGGACTCGTTCCGTTTTCAATTTGTTTTTTAAAATACAAGCCTGCACCAATAATCTCATCTCGCCCATACACGAATTCAGAAAGTGTTATCTTTTCTTGATCTTTCAATTTTGAATTACTATTCAATGATTCATTAGTCACCGAACTTTTCAATAATGTATCAGCGAGTTCCAAAATTGGTTTTGTTGAACGATAGTTTTCCGTAAGTGTAATTAATTCCGCTTTTCCAAAAGCAGTTTTGAATTCTGTAAAATAATCCAAGTTTGCACCAGAAAATCCATAAATCAATTGCCGATCATCACCTACCACAAAAATATCTGGACGCTCAACCTCTGACCATGTTGCTTTCAAGAAATCATTTTGCACCCCTGATGAATCTTGATGTTCATCAACTAATATATAATGATAATTTTCTCGCACATCGGCACGGACATCTTCGAATTCTTGTACCAACTGCACCGCATATTCCAAAACATCATCATAATCCATGAGTGAATGTTCGCGTTTGAATTGTTCATATTGTTCATAAAAAGCAACTACTTCGCGAGTACGGTTCAGACTTTCTATTTTTTTCTCAACTTCTTTTTTTAATTGACCTTTACTTGGTCCACGAGATGAAACACTATCTGGATCTTCTGCAAGTGTTTTGATTTCATATTCTACTGAACTCAAAAATTGTTCTGGGGTCATCCGTTCTCGTTTCAAAATGGAAATCAATCCACGCAAATCATGAAAATATTTTGCAGGATCTGTCCGCGGTCGCAAATATTCCCAATCTCCATTTTCCAATAACTCATCAACAATTAAAATCGCGTGTTCGTCCTCAAGCAATTGCGGAATTGTATCAAAATCAAGCAATACAAAATTTTTCTCTACCAATGAAATTGCAAAACTGTGGAAGGTACTAATAATAACATCACGAGATCGTGTTCCAATATATCGTTCCAATCGTTCACGCATTGCCATTACTCCTGACCGAGTAAACGTTAAACACAAAATCGCATTTGCAGGCGTATCAGTTTTTTGCAAGATATTTGCAATACGCAATGTGAGAATTTGTGTTTTCCCTGTTCCAGGACCTGCAACCACCATTACTGGACCATCCAATGTATCCACCGCTAATTTTTGTCGCTCATTCAGACCATCGTAAGCTTCTAAAAAGTTTTTATCCATATATCTATAGAATACCATATTTTATAACTTAACAGGTATGCTTGACTTTTTTTGTGAAATATATATAATAATCAACGAATCAAAAAATAATATTTATGAGTACAATGCCAAAAGAAAGAAGAATCCAAGTAGCGAGAAAGGAAATCCTACCGAAAGTACAAGATTACACAAAAACATGTAAAGAAGGTAAACCAGGCTGCAGAGAAACACTTGCAAAGGCGGTAAAAGCCTACGAAGAAACAAAGTCTTCCTTTGCACAAATGGGTATTCCTATGCCTTCAGCAAACCAAATCGGTTATGGTGCAGTTCGTGATATGCTGAACGAGCATGCTCGTCAATATGGTCTGATGGAATAATTTCTTTTACCGTAAAAGAAGACACCCCTCTCGGGTGTCTATTTTTTTAACTGTATTTTCTTGTTTTGTATTACAATAAAACCCTCTAAAGCTAATTGATTTAAAATTTTCTGAATTCGTTCATTATCCATAGTTAATTCTGTTACCTTTTTTTGTAATTTTACCAAAGTAATTTCATTATTTTTTTCTTGTAACAAAATTTCCAAAATCTTTCCACGAATTTGTCGATCACTCCCGATGAATTTTAATTGCTTATTATAATGTTTACTTTGCACATTCGGATTATATTTTTTACCCTTCACATTCAATGTTTTACCCAAAAATGAACCATAGTCCATCAACGCCCAATACCAAATCCTCAAATCTTTTTCTGGAAGTGTTTTTTCAACAAGATCCAGAATTGCTTCATCAGAAATACTTTCTTGATCTTGAAAAAAATGATAGATAAATACTCGTCTAATATTTGTTTCAATAATTACTACTGGTTGATCATAAGCAAATGCAATAATTGCCCCTGCCGTATACGGACCAATGCCTGAAAGTTTTTCAATTTTACTTTTTCCTTTGGGGAATATTCCATTGTATTTTTGTACAATTTCCTCTGCGCTTTTTTTCATACGAAGCGCTCGAGAATTATATCCTAAACCCTTCCAATGCCTTAAAATATCAACTTGTGATGCATTTGCTAAGGTTTGTAGATTAGGAAAATGTTTTATCCAATTATTAAAAAATGGAATCACACGATCAACTTGAGTTTGTTGTAACATTATCTCAGAAACCCAAACTTTATAGGGATTTATTTTTTCTCGCCAAGGTAAGTGAGTTCGTCCAGAGATAGTAAAATAATTAAGAATTATTTTTTGAAATTGTTGTATTTCTTTCTTGCTCAGCTGCATATATCTTACTTTACCAAATTAACGAAAAGTGTATAGTAAAACTATTATTAGTTTAATAAATAATTAGCTCTATGGAAAACCTAAAAAATGTATCAGGGCGAGCAACTAACTTCATAGAAGAATTCAAAGCTTTTGCATTAAAAGGAAGCGTTCTCGATCTAGCAATCGGTATTGTTGTTGGTACTGCGTTTAATAGTATTGTAAATTCACTCGTTGCCGATGTTATCATGCCAATAATCGCTATGATTTTTGGAGCTCCTGATTTTAGTGCGCTAGTAATCGGACAAATTAAAATTGGAAATTTCATCACATCAGTAGTGAATTTCTTGATTATTGCATTATCAGTGTTTGTCGCACTCAAAGTAATTATGCGTTGGATGCCAAAAACCCAAACACATCAAAATAATTAATATATGATTTCATCTTCTCAAGAATACCTTACTGGTAAAATTACTAAATATCTCCCAGAATTCGTATATGGATCAATTGATGGAACGGTAACTACATTTGCGATTATCGCCGGAATTGCTGGAGCAAACTTGGAAACAAGTATTGTTGCTATTTTAGGATTTTCGAACATATTAGCTGACGGATTTTCTATGGCATCGTCAAACTATCTGTCTGAACAATCACATCAGGAACAAAACCCTGATCAAGACCATCATTCACCGATCAAAACTGCACTCGCAACATTTTTATCATTCATTAGTATTGGATCAATCCCTGTTATTGCTTATCTCATCGTAGATCAAATCAATCCTGTGAATGCATTTCTATGGACAGCCATTATTACTGGTATTACTTTTATTGGTATTGGTGCAGTGCGCGGTATATTAAGCAAAAAAAAACTCAATACGAACTTCAATCGAAACATTAATCATTGGTATGATTGCCGCAGGAGTAGCGTATGGTGTTGGTGCATTTTTAGGGAATATTATGTAAAAAATAACTGCATGAGGCGGTTTTTTTAATATAAAAAAACCGCGACTGACACCGCGGTCCGAGCCTAAAACCTAAAATGCCTATCAACCAATACCAGGCTCTTTTTTAAATTATAGCATAGAAA
>CALMMZ010000055.1 GCA_937868685.1 uncultured bacterium
AAATTTCCTTGACATTTCTTTGGGAAAGAAAAATTTAAATCACTTCGGAAATTTCTGGAAATCGTTGGACTTTCTCAATTGGAGTGGACCAGGAAAATGGCACTTTTTCCATTTGCGAATACTTTTGATTCCATATTTGCGACATGTCAGTCATTATACCAATTAAAAGTGCCCAAACAATATTCCGATTATCTCGATCTACAGGAAACTTAGCATTCTTCAACCGAGAGGCTAATGAGCGTAATTCTCCGTATACCACAGAAGAAAGTTCAATATCCCTTTCAAGCAAATTGAGACAAAAATTAAGATATTTGGATTCTTGTTCGTTTATAGCGGGATATTTCTTTTGGATATCATTAACGATTTCTTTCGAAGAAGACATTTTTGGTTGTGATAGAGTTTTTAAATTCCGGAAAAGTTACGTCAATCTTATAAAATAATTTAACTTTGGCGGAAAATTTTAACCAAAGTGAAAATCTCATGTTCAGCGTTTGTAAATAACCCCGGTCTTCCCAAAGCATTTGCAGGTGGTGATGCTTCATCAACAATGACTTGTACTTCAGTGAACGCTATTCCAGTCAATGAAAATGCACCGTAAGCACGAAGCATGGGTGAACAATCTGGTAAATTAGTGTAATGAGTAAGGCCGTTAACCAATGTTGACAGACGAGAAGTGTCATATAATCTTAATTTTGAATTATTACAATCAGATACTACACTGGTAATTTCCGTGTAATAATTACCAGGAATAAATATAATTTGATTATTAAGTAGTAATGTAGATATTCCATCTAAATTTCCTCCGCCAGTTGCGTTAATGGCTCTTGGAGTCCATGTATCTGCTACCAATGTCCCTCCACTGCTTCCTGAAGATAATCGGTGCATATAAATCTGACACCAAAAGGAAGAACCTGTCAAACTTGAACTAGCTCCTGCGGGACCAGCCACACCAGTAGCACCAGTAGGTCCAGTAGCACCAGTAGGTCCAGTCAAAATCGAAGTCTGGATTAACTGAAAGGGAGGATTATAAGTTTGAAGATTGGTAAAATCGGTCAAAAGACTCATTTTACATTGAGATATTTTTTGAAATTCCGGATAAAATTTCGAATATATTTAATTGATTTTTAAAATATCAACACTTGCATATATTTCGATTTCTCTACCGGTAAAAGCTCCTGTCGATCCCATTCCATTCGTTGCAACTGTATTAGTGCAGTTATGTTGTAATTGAACATCTGTTGCTGAAGCAAATGTACTGATACTTGAAACTTCAGCAGTTGTTTGTGCTGCAACACTTGGAACTCCAGCTCCGGTACTGGCTGCAGCTACTAAACCATTCGCAAGAGTTACACTATTTGTCGTATCTCTTAATCGAAGTTGGTTCATTCCAACTCTCCAACTAACAGCTCTTCCAGTTATAACATAAGTTCCCGGTTGAAATGTAATAGTATTTGTTGCAAGCGAAGTAAACACGCTATCCATATTTCCTCCTCCAGTTGAATTTAAAGGTCGAACATTCCATGTGTTAGCAGTCATAGTTCCTCCTTCAGTTCCAGTAGGATAGCTCGCCCGATAAATTTGTACATATGAAATGTTTCCTTGAGGTCCGACTGAACCGGCTGTACCAGTGGCTCCAGTGGCTCCAGTGGCTCCAGTTGGACCGAGATTTCCGGGTATAATATTTGAAATTAATTGAGGAGGGGGGATTGAATTTCTCGCTGCTACGCTAGAAGAAATACGAAACATTTTTTAAAGAAAGAAAATATTTCTTATGTTATTTTTAATATAGTAATTGGGTTATACACCAAATTTATTGTACTCCCGCTAACTAAACTGGGAATTGATGTAACGGCAAAGGATCTGGTTTGGAAAATCACAGAAGTAGTCGATGAAAATGTGACAACGCAAGACAAAAATGAATCACAAGATGTAACAAGACCACTACCTACAGTAAGTCCGTATGTCAAAACTCTATCATTCGTAGTGTCATATAGGCGTGTTTGAATTTTTGAGGCATTGTCACTTCCAAAATTAGCTATCAAAGTAATATAATAGGTTCCTGGTTGAAAACTAAATGATGAATAATTATCGCCAACATCAGGATCGATGGTAGTATTTGTTACAGAAACGTTATCTAAAGTCCCCCTAACTGTACTTGATATAAGTAAATTTTTCCATGAACCCGCTTCCAATGACGATAATGATACATTAAATGCCGTTTCTCGATTGTAAATTTGATAATTAGTATAAGTTCCTGTTGCCCCTGTGGTTCCAGCCGTTCCCGTTGCTCCTGTTGCCCCCGTTGCTCCTGTTGCCCCCGTTGCTCCTGTTGCCCCAACTGTCCCACTTGTTGAAATATAAATTGGTGACGGAAAGGTATTTAAAAATTCGACATTGCGAAGGATTTTCATTGCCATTTTGTATACCCCACTTTAGAGACAAAAATAAAAATAACCAAATCAAAAATAATAATATTAATTTGCCAATTGTAACCCTTTTATTATCCGCGGATTAAGCTTATTTATACTTCGTACCAAACAATTTTACATTCGAATTACTTATGTAAATAAACTCTGTTAATAATTTCGTTTCAATAATGTAACATTATATGAACAAAATACAAATGATACTGGGCAAAAAATCTTTTCTGTTTTCGCATTAATTAAAATTGTGCGAAAGATAACTCCAATATTGTAATTGATAAGAAAAATAACTTGTTTAACCTCGAAAGGAAGTTTAATGTACAATAAATTCATTTCTCAAGAGTGAAATATTTTTGAAGATTATCAAATATTTCTCACAACAAAGGACTTAAGCAACAAAAAATTGCTATCCCACTTTAGAAATTTCAACAGTTAAATAAATGTAAGGTCCAACACCATATGGAGGTGTTTGTATTCCTTGACCAGTACCATTTGTAGTTTGAACCATATGTTGCACTTTAACTCCAATTGCACCAGCAGTTGTAAAAACCCAAGTCATCCCTGTAATTGCATTACCAAATTGAGAATGTCCCATACCTAAAACAACCGCATTAGTTGAATCGTATAATCTTATTTGATTACGATCAACAGCAAATACACTTGCAGTGATTCTAAAAATATAAGTACCAGGTTGTACTGTTATTGTATTAGAAGATAAACTAGTATATACTCCATTCATATTTCCGTTGCGAACTGTGTTAATAACACGATCATTCCATGTAGAAGCTGTTAGTCCGGCTCCATCACCGGTTGTCTCGTATGTATAGATTTGATAATAAAATGCTGATGCACCAGTAGCTCCTGTCGCACCAACTGTTCCTTGACTACCTTGTGAACCCTGAGGACCAGTTGGTCCTGTCACTCCTTGAAGTCCTTGAGGTCCAACATCTCCTTGAAGTCCTTGTGAACCTTGAGGACCAGTTGGTCCTGTCACTCCTTGAAGTCCTTGAGGTCCAACATCTCCTTGAAGTCCTTGTGAACCTTGAGGACCAGTTGGTCCTGTCACTCCTTGAAGTCCTTGTGAACCTTGAGGACCAGTTGGTCCTGTCACTCCTTGAAGTCCTTGAGGTCCAACATCTCCTTGAAGTCCTTGTGAACCTTGAGGACCAGTTGGTCCTGTCACTCCTTGAAGTCCTTGTGAACCTTGAGGACCAGTTGGTCCTGTCACTCCTTGAAGTCCCTGTGAACCTTGAGGACCAGTTGGTCCTGTCACTCCCGTTGCTCCCGTAGCTCCAACATCGCCGGTTGGACCAGTCACATGATGCGTAATATAAATTGGTGGCGGATGAGTATTGCGAAATCCCGCATTGTGAATTATTCTTAGTGGCATTGCAATACTAAAAGGAACAAAATTTATTCCTTAATTCACTTTAGAAGCAAAAATAAAAATATCCAAATCAAAAATAGCAACACTAAAATTAACCCCCAACGA
>CALMMZ010000056.1 GCA_937868685.1 uncultured bacterium
AAAATTCATTCTCATATGCATCTGCCTTAGAATAATAATAACGCAGCTCATCCTCATTATAATGTCTGGGAATTCCTGCAGAGATGAGCCAGTCAATTACCCCCTTGTTTAGTTCATGCAATAATACTGGAAAGTTCTTTGCCTCAGCTTCAATGGCTCCGCCGAAGCCTTGTCCAGAATTGAAACTGAGTTTATTGAATCCTTGTGTAAGCTGATTCTGGTTAAGTACTTCCTGTGTTGCATCATCTGGTGATATCATCCAGAGAGTTATTCCGATAAGGGATGTATAATGATTATAGAGTTCAACCAGTTCTGGATTGATTGATTTTATTTCGGCTGAAACAAGATGGTATACTCCTTTCCAGACTTGCATGGAGCTGCCGTGCACCAGTGCATTCAGGGTCACTCGTTTCTGTATTTCATTTCTCATTGCATTCTTCTGTTCCAGAGTAAGTTCCAGAAAAGGTGTCGGCGTCTTGTCTTGTCTGGTATCAAGTGAGCAGTGTGGATTTATCTTTGACTTGAGGTCTACATAATCTGGAACCTGATAGATATCTTTTATCGTCTGAATTGCAAGCTCTTCCAATTGTTTTTTGTGAGGCTCTTCGAATTTGGTAATCAAGTGGTTGATTCCTGCAAGGCGTTGTCTTACTTCATTGATTGGTAGGCTTGGGTTTCTATCTTGAAATAATTTCAGGCAGCGGTCATACTCTTGATGAGCGAGAATATGCGGTTTATAGTTCAGAACTTTATTATGGTCGAATGCAAAGATTTTTGAATCAATGCGCTTGATGATTGTTGAGTTTGGTTTTATGTGGAGAGATTGAATTAGCTTGGTAAATTCTTTTGCTCCTATATCAGGTTTTTTTGCCATGATGCAAATATACAAAAAAATCCCCCAATTATTGGGGGATTTTTTATTCAGAAATTAAGGCTTTTTTACAAGAAGCAATACTTGGTGGGAGTAATCCTGACGAATAAGTATTAAAATAATAGAGATGTAAGTTTCCACTTGTATCTATTTTTATTTCACAACTTTCTCTCGGAATTTGAGAACTTGAATTTGAGTAAAAATACAATTGACAAATTGTAGTATCAGTCTTGGAGTAAGGAACTGTTAATTTAGCTCCACTTGTAGTGCACACATTTGAATTACCAAGAGGGGTAAAAACTTTATTTGCTTTCATTAATGAAACATTAAAATTAACTCCTCCTTTGGTCATGACATTAATATCATAACATGAGGCATTAATAAAACATTCAATATCCACAGTAGGTACCACAGTAGTAGTTGTTGTGGTGGATATGGTTACTTGTTCAGGTTCAGGTGAACTTTTTTTGCTACATGAAACAGTGAATGTTCCTGCTAAAGTTGCTAATGCGAAGATTAAGATTGATTTTTTCATTTTTCTTTTTTTATAATTATACGTTAATTTTTTGAAAAGGTTACAAATGCTCTCCCATTTTTCAGGGAGAGCTTGATTTTTTATCGGAACAACTCGTAAAGTTGGTTTAACTTCTTCTTATTTTTTAAGCCATCATGCAACGCTTTCAATAAAGTTACACGAGTATTCTTAACATCGTTGTCATCCAACTTTGCAATCAATTCCTCGATACGAGCCATTACAGGTTTATTTGCAGAACCATTAACATCTTTCGCTGTGGCTGTCTTAACTTTTTTGCCTGTAGCCTCAGCTGTCTTCTGAGCATTTACAATTGCAGCCTCAACAGCCTTAACTTGCTCGTCAGGGTTTTTTAACTCACGAGTGATGGCTACAACAGTTCCTGCGGAGATAACATTTGCAGCAATGCGCTCTTTGATACCCTCAGGCAAATCCGAGATTTTTAATGTGTTATACACAGATGCACGGCTCACTCCAATTTTGTTGATGATTTCTTGAATCATTTCAGAACGACTCTTGCCATCTTCTTTGCCCATTGCAATGATATCAGTATATAATTGCGCCTTTTCCAATTCAGTCAAAGGTTTTTTCCCTTCTCCTGTGATTGCCATGATGAACAAACGTTCTTTCAAATTATTTGAGGATGGCAATACCATTACACGCTCAATCTTTGAGATATTCTCGAAGCCTGCAACACCCTTTGCGTTGTTTTCGAAAGCGAGCATTAACGCACGTTGGCGTCGGTGACCCTCAGTGACAACGAACTTATCTTCACCACGTACTTTGTATCCTTCAATGGGTTCAATCATTCCAAATTGCACCAAGCTTAATGCAAGACCATCAATGTCTCCATAATCCACACGGCGGTTGAACCCTTCTTCAATAACCAAGTTGCGTGGGTCAACTTGCTGGATGTCGGTGCGTGTTGTCTTTAACACGTCTTGATTTTTTTCTGTACTCATTTTTCTTTTTTTTATGTTATGAACTTATACGGTCTACTTTTAGAAAAAACGAAAAGTATTACTTCTCGGTTATCTCATACATGATTTCGTTGAAGTTATGTGAGATGTTGCCCTCGCAAATACTTTCATCTGAAAGCAAACCTTGTGCAATCTCATTACAAATTTCCTTCTTGTCGAAGCCATTATTATTTGAGGCGTTCCATACCTTTCATAACAGGCTTTCAGTCTCAACCTTGTATGCGATTACTTTTTCACCCTTGCAGATGGTGTCGCACGTTTGATTTCAGCTGAAACCAATTTCGAGATTAGTTGTTTAAATTCTACGTTCATAATTTATTGTTGTTTAACTTTAACATATCCAATCCAATATTTGTCGGTTTCACGTCCGAACTCCTGATTATTGAAGTCGTCCATGAAGTCGGTTAACTTGTAGCATTGTTTTCTCTTGCGGTGGTTGCTAATTGCCAAGTTGAAAGATTTGTGCGCACTTGAAAATGCAAGTTGCTTAGAGAACTCTTCCACGGTGTAAGGTCTAACTCCCATCCAATTGTGGTCTTTGATTTCAGCAGATTTTGCGTGAGCATCAAACACAATTGCAGCAACATTCTTGAAGGTCTGATTTTCAATAGATTCCAAGTATTCTCTACCAAGTGTTCCGCTTACAGGAAGCACAACTATTCGTATGTTTTTCGGTGTATTCATATTCTTATACGGTGTGGGTTTGGAAAAAACGAAATTATGCTGCCTTCTTAACCTGTTTATAGTATTTCACAAAGCGTTTGAATATCTTTGTGACAATTGCATTTGCCTGAGAAATAAGTTCAGGAGAGAATATGGAAGCGTCAACTTCGCACATTAGATGACAAGTGCCTTGCATTAGACCATGCCAGCTCTCAACTGTAATTCCAATCTCTTCAAGTTCTGTTTTAACTTTTGGATGTCCTCTGTATTGAAATCCATCCTCTAAGGTAATTATCTCAGAAGGTGCTCCATAATCTGTATCCCACTTACTGTCTTCCATCTCCATTGTGCGACGGTTTACGTATCCAGCAGCCCAATGGAGTGCAAACATTACACTTTCCGCCTTTGGGGTTTTTGGCAACTTATTTTCATCAATAGGAATTTGTGACTTATCTGTTAAGATTGAAGGTACTGGTGTAACAGCACGAATTTCTCTTAATACAACATCCACATCCGCCTCAGGGAAATCTATGTCAATTCTAAATGTTATTGTTTGGCAGCTTACTTTCATGTCTTTCTTTTTTCTTTATACGGAGAGAATTCAGAAAAAACGAAAACCCCCAACATAAGCTGGGGGTCTCCATAACAAACAATATAACAATATAACTATGATTTTGTGTAGGAACACAGGATTTGAACCTGGGACTCCAGCGTTTTCAGGGCTGTGCTCTACCTGGCTGAGCTATTCCTACATTTTCATAATAAATTATAAGAATAGCTCAGCAAAAAGTCAAGTCTTTTATAAGAATTTATTTAAAGTTCTATATTCTCTCAATGTGACATCTTTTACTGAGTAAACTTCAACAGCCACCTCACCACCATTGAAATAATAAGTTCCATCTTGATTATCTGCTTTACCTGAATAAAAGGTTTTCGCATATTTTTCAGCAAATTTGTCCTTATCTACTTTCGCTCCAATTTGGTGTACACTCTTAGAATAATATTCATATTCACCATTGGTAATTTTCAATGCTAAGAATATACATTTCTTTTTGAATTCAGTGACCTTATAACTTTCAGCTGAAAGGATATCTGATAAGTCATACTTCTCATCCATATTTTCCAGTTCATCCTTATCCACTCCTTCTACTTTGAATTCGTATCCATCCGAATCATCTTCCATTACTTGAATATCAAATATGGTATCTCCTGCTGCATCCTTTACTGGGTTCCATAAACCAAGGATTATTTTCTCTTTGAACTTAACTGTTCTTTGAGTCTCTACAATCAACACATTTGTGTTGGGGTCAAATTTTACTTTTAACATGATTTTTAGTATTTGTGGGTTATAAATTTATACGGTGTGGATTTGGAAAAAACGAATTAGTCATCCACTTCTTCCCAGTCAGCTTCCCATTCCAGTTTCATTCCTTTCTCCTTGGTATGTCCGAACTCTTTGAATAGAGACCAAGCCAAAGATGCTCGTTTCTCATCAATCTGAGTTTCATCAATTACTTCTCCATCTTTATCAACGAAGGTAACATTCCAAACTCTCTTTCTTTTAGGAGTTGGGGGATTATTTTTTAAATGTTCTATCAATGGAAGCATTGCAAATGTGTTGCCAACAAACTTCTCGGTGTCAATATTGATTTTACCAAGACTATCTCCGATTTTGATTTGGTCATTCATTCCAACTCCATCAGGAGTGTTCACATCGTGTTTATCACGATACGCAACAAAGTAGTTGCCTTTTTTTAGGATTTTCATTCTTGTTATTTTTTAGGGGTTATATTCTTATACGGTGGGGATTTGGAAAAAACGAAAAGAGGGGTCTGTTAAACCCCATCTTCTGTTAAACTACCTGCTGGGCATTCTGTATCATCCTCAATGGATTCCAGGTTTTCCCACATTTCCTCCTCGGCTTTAATTTTCAAGCGAGGTCGAGCCTTCTCAAAAATGTTTTCATCCGATTCATTTTCATCAACAACCACACGTGTCATTAATGTAATTGTTACGAGCTTTGCTACTTTCCCATTTTTTACTTTTGGCTGAAAGTCTTTACGCAAACTTATGGTAACACACATCTCTTCAAACTTGCTGATTTTTACTTTGTTTTCCCAGTTATTGCTGTTGATAACAACGTATCCATTTTTATAACTTAAAGAAGTCAGCTTCTTTCCACTTGTCCTCTCATAGTCCTTCTCATATTGGTCTTTGAGTTCGTTAAATCTTTTTTCTCCTTTTGTCATGTTACTTATCTTTTAAGGTTAATTCAGGAAAATTTTTCCACATTTCTTCAGGCAATGATTGCACCAAATTAGGGAGAGGAATGAATTTCAACAATTCATCAAGGACGGTGTAGTCTCCGTGTTTAAAGTCATCCTTAAGTTCTTCAATAACTGCATCCACCAGTTTCTCCTTGCGCTCTTCCATGTTCTCAACAACTTTCCAGTTAGCTGTATCAATAATGCCAAGACGAACGTTTTGTTCTGAAGCCTGGGATAAATGTTTGTAATTAAAGTTTTTACGTTGGATACAGATTAAAATATCCCCAGCCTTTGGTTCTCTATCAGAGTACTCGAAGCCATTTAGTTTTTTGTGTTTCATATTCTTATACGGTTAAGTTATTGAAAAAACGAATTAGATGTTAATGGTCTTATTGAACTTCAATGTTGCACCAGTGATTTTCATTTTAGCCAAAAGTTTTTCTCCTTCTTTCTCATTGGCTGCAATGATTCGCTCAATAAGTGAATTCGGTTTCACCACATTATAGATGTGTTTGCCGTTATCTTTCTTGGCAATATACTCACCATCAAAGAATACATACTCTTCACCGCCAATCAGACTGATAATCTCAGCAGGCTGTGCATCGTATCCACTTCTATTGGACATGATGTGTTTTGCCAGTTTGCCAATCTGCATGATATACTCAGGCTTGCTGGTATTGGTAACAAAGTTGATTGCATACCAGTCATTAGGTTTATCTCTGTTTGACTGGAAAGTAATTTGACCCATTGGCTCCAAATGGCGAGAACCTTTGTGACGTTCTGTTAACACGTCAATGGTCATGTGGTTATAGTTTACGCCGAAGGCATTTGAACTTGATGTTTGTATGCGGATTTTTGTTTTCATGTTCTTATACGGTTTGGTTTTGTAAAAAACGAAAAGAGGGGAAAAAATCCCCCTCTTATTATTTAACTGTATAGATTATCTTTCTACCTTGAACAAAGTCCTCTGCCCTAACAATGTATTCATTGTTGACATTGCATTGTGGGTGTTCATCCATGAACTTGCGCATTGCAGCGACATCCTCCGAAGCCAATATTGCTCCCATCTGTTCAATCATTTCGCCTGTTACATCCTCGGCGTATTCATCACGTTCCTCATCGCTGTAATTTGAAAGCATTGAGTGAGCATCGTCGAAAAGTTCCTTAAATGCTTCATCTGCACTCTCATATAATGGGGGCAAATCATTTTCATCTGTTGCAGATTGTTCGCCATCCACAATTGTGTCAAATGCCACAATAAATTTTCCTTGTATTTCTTCTTGTTGTTCCATGTACTTATACGGTCAGGAGTTTGAAAAAACGAAATCTATTCTACTTTCATCAACTTTGACATGATGGTTTGATAGTTGGTTTGCTTATTTTTTTCTTCTTGTTCCAACTTAAGTTTCTTTGCCTCGACAACTCTAAGATGCTCATCTTTGATGTAGTTAAGCCAAACAGGAAGTGCATTAACGGTGCTGCCATCCTCTCCAATGAAATCTATCTCTCTTTCATATGCAACTTTTGTCTGAGATGAAATAACTTTCTCTACCACTGTTTCAATAATGTGTGGTTGATGTTTGTCATCTACATACAACTCGGTCTCAACAGCATCGTAGGTGAGTTGATATTCGGTGTATTTCTTTGGCTTATTATAATCAGGAATATAATCCCCACTTGTTCTAATAGCCTTGATATCAAGCAAGCGTTGTTCATCCTTGATGCTTTCCTTAAGTCTTTCAAGTTGTTCTTTCTCATTAAGCTCACGCCTGCTACTAAGCATATTCTTAATGTTACGCTTCATGCGTTTCAAAAGTTCTATGAATTCTACTTCTTTTTTCATATCCTTATACGGTTCGGTTTTAGAAAAAACGAACAGCCCCATTGGAGCTCTTCATTAGTTTATGCATATTGGGTCTAACCAATTAAATCCGACAACATAGTCTTCAATCATTTGTTTATGGATGTTCTTTGCTATTTCCAAGAACTCTTCATATGTTGTAGACTCAGGAACATTCTCAATTGTTATTATAAGTTCAGCTGTGTCACAACTTCTACCTGTAATTTCTCTTGTTGTTCTGTCGAAGTAAATATTCTGCCCAAATCCAGTGATATGGTATACGTACTTATTTTTTGTGATTACACTGGATATTCCATCAACGTTCATCGTCATATTCTTACGGCTTATTTAATAATTTTGTTTTTTTCATTCTTTCCAACTCATCTAAAATTGTTAACAAAGCATCAGCAGGCAAATCTTGTGGTTGATATAGTTCTCTCTTTTGTGATACATTCATTAATACGCCAACTATACTTGCGTCTGAATTTATTTCCA
>CALMMZ010000057.1 GCA_937868685.1 uncultured bacterium
AAATATTTTCGATATTAAATATAGTAATTTGAAAAATAATTACTCTTATTCAATCACCGCCT
Source organism: uncultured bacterium (assembly GCA_937868685.1). Taxonomy (GTDB): domain Bacteria; phylum Patescibacteriota; class Minisyncoccia; order Phycocordibacterales; family UBA1006; genus CALMMZ01. The sequence goes on from CALMMZ010000057.1 coordinate 63, forward strand.
TAATTCTTCTCACACCTGCACTACTTGCTTCTTCTTTTTGAATTTTGAATGTTCCTATATTCCCTGTTCGTTCAATGTGTGGACCACCACAGAATTCTTTACTAATCGCAGTATCGAGATTTTCTCCAATATAGTATATAGAAACAATATCTGGATATTTTACTCCGAACTCCATTTCTGCACCGATTTGTTCTGCTTCGTCTTTTTTCATTTCTATACGTTGCATTGGTAAATCTTGTGTAATCCATTCATTTACTAAATTTTCAACTTCAGATTTTTGTTCGTCAGTCATTTTTGCATCATGAGAAAAATCAATACGAATTCTTTCTTCAGTAATATTACTTCCCCGTTGGTGAACATGACTACCGAGAACTTGTTGCAATGCAGCAAGTAATAAATGATGAGCTGTATGCGAACGGATAATTTTGTCACTTGTCCCGCCTAATCCTCCTTTGAATTTTTGTTCAGCTCCTGAACGAGATTTTTCTTGATGCTCTAACATTTCTTTATCAAACTTTGCACGGTTAATTGTAATTCCATAATCAACCGCAAGTTCCTCAGTTAATTCAATAGGAAACCCATAGGTTGTCGCAAGAATAAATGGATCAGTTCCTTTTGTAAATTCTTTTAATCCTGATTCAAGAGTTTTTTCAAACTTTTGCATTTCAGCAACAATTAAGATAACTACTTCTTGATTATTAATTTCTTGATAAAAATCTGTATAGGTATTTTGAATTATTTGCAAAATAGTTATCAAATTTTCTGGTAAAAGATTTATTTTCCGAGCTTGTACTAATGCACGTCTGATCAATCGACGCATGATATATCCACGATCTTTATTTGATGGAAATACTCCATCACCTGCCATAAACAGTGCAGTACGCATATGATCTGTAATTACACGAGCAGATTTTTCATTAAATGATTCTCCTGCGATATTTTTTATTTCCTGCATTACTGAATCTAGTAGATCTGTACGGTATGCAGTATTCACTCCCTGCATAACAGCCGTCAATCGTTCAAGCCCTGCCCCAGTATCCACGTTTTTCTGTGTGAGCTTTCCGATAACAACCCCGTCTTTTTTCTCATACTCCATGAATACATCATTCCAGATTTCAATGAATTTTTCTTGGTTAACAAGATCAAGAAAATCATCATGAGAAATTTCTTGTAGGGCATATTCTCCTTGCATATCATAAAACATTTCAGAGCACGGACCACATGGACCATTATCTCCAGGACTCCACCAGTTGTCATCCGCCGGTAGTGCATAAATCCGATGTTCAGGAATTCCTAGGTTCATCCAAATGCTTTTTGATTCCTGATCATATGGAGCATTTTTATCTCCTTGAAATATTGTAACTGCGAGACGTGACGGATCAAGTCCAAGTCCTTCATTTTTATCAGTTAAAAATTCATAACTCCACTTGATTGCTTCATCTTTAAAATAATCACCTAATGACCAATTCCCGAGCATCTCAAAAAATGAAAAATGGCGGTTGTCACCAATATCATCCAAGTCACCTGTTCGTACACATTTCTGACATGAGGTGAGGCGATTACCTAGTGGATGTTTTTGTCCCATTAAATACGGTACAAGCGGTTGCATTCCAGCAGTATTGAATAACACTGATGGATCATTTTCTGGAACAAGTGATGCAGACGGTACAATTGCGTGTCTACGCTTTTTAAAAAATTCCAAGAACCTATTTCTAATTTCTACTGATTTCATATGCATACCCTAGCATATTTCAAATAATAAAAAAAGCACCCATTATGGATGCTCTTTAGAATAAATTTTACCAAACCATTTTTTTATAAAATCATGACGGTTCCATTTTTCTATAAATTGTTCTTTAGTTGGCTTTAGTGAACCATATTGTGCAATATGATATTCT
>CALMMZ010000058.1 GCA_937868685.1 uncultured bacterium
GAAAAATAATAAAATCTATCTTCTTTTGAAGACCCTCTTTCGATTGATCTTTCATAATTACTTCAGAAATTTTCTTGGAAAAATTTGTTAATACAATTTCAAGCTCGTACTGTTTTTTCATGCTTACTTTTTTCTTTACTGTATCCTACATTTCTAATTTGTCAATAATTTTCTGAAAATCCGCTGGAACTGGTGCAATTATTTCTTGTTCTTGATTATTCAGATCCATAAAGCTCAGTTTTTCTGCATGGAGCGCAACTCGATGAAAATCAAGATTTCCAATCGTATTTGGAGCATATAGCCCATCACCAATAATTGCATGTTGAATAGTTTTCATATGTACTCGTAATTGATGTGTTCGTCCTGTTTCTGGAAAGAGCTGTACTAATGAAAATTTATTTTGATCACTATCTAAAAATTTTTTCTGCGTTACATAGCGTGTTACTGCATCGCGTTTTACTCCACGCGTATGTTTCCCTGTTGCCCATTTGCGAATATCGTTTCCATTTCGTCCGATTGGTTCACTAATAATTCCACGATCATTTGACCAGCCTTGCACAAATGCAAGATATTGTTTTCTGATTATATGATTTTGAAATTGCTGTTTTAAATGTTCATACATTTCCTGATTTTTTACAATTATCATAACTCCAGATGTCTCTCGATCGAGTCGATGCACAATTCCAGGGCGATATATTGTTTTTATTTCTCCTTTATATTCCACCATTAGCGACTCGCCGACTTCTTTTATTTCTGGATAGTTTTCTAAAATCCAATCTACAAGTGAGTATTCTTCTCTTTTTCCATCTGGATGTACAAGAAGCCCGCTTGGCTTATTAATTACCAAGAAATCATTTGTTTCAAGGAGTATTTGAGGAATAAGTTTCATATAATAAATATTATGCATATTTTTTTAAGAAAAAGAAAAACCCTTATTTGATAATAAGGGTTTTTAAATTTTAAAAATTACAAATGATCCAAATTCACTTTGATACACTTTATGGTTACCAAAATTTTTTGAATTTGTAATAATTTTAAACTTTTTCTTTGCGAGAGGTATTGTAAAATCAATCTCTTGACTATCCTGCCTTTTTGCAATCTCTACCCTTCTTAATACAGCATCATCAGAAAGTTGAGGATGGAAAGTTCTCTTTATATTTTTATTTTTCATAATTTAATACTCAGTATTACATATTAAATTAATTATGTCAATATTCTTTCAAGGGATTTACAAAATTTTTCTATTTCCTGTACACCAACATCACTGGAAACCTGTTTCCATAATTCGGTATCTGTTT
>CALMMZ010000059.1 GCA_937868685.1 uncultured bacterium
ACTGCAATAATAATACCGATCGTTATAATTGTTGCAAAAAAAGTTTTAATAAATGGAATGATTTAAGAAACTACCTCTTAAAAAAAAAAAAAAAACAAGAGGTAGTAGTCATTATGATAAGGTTAATAATTGTTTAATTTTTCCACCACCTCGTTTTGAGAGTGAGCGATGTTTTGCTTTTGATTTGGTTACTTTTTCGAATAATTCATCAGCAAGTGTGGTTATTGAAGTGTACAAATTTTGTGTAATAAAGTTTGCAAAATATTCAGCTTTCGGTTCAATTATTTTTGCTTCTGCTTTATAGATATCACCTCGTTTGTGGTGCTTGTTGATTTTGCCAATTTCCACAGCAATATGTACTCGCGGATCGAGTACTTTTTTTAATTTTTCAAATTCTTGATACACCTTAGAACGGAGCGCTTCAGTAATATCGATACCTGTTCCTAATAATGCTATATTCATAAGATTAATTAAAACCTCGATGCCTCTCTCGAGGAGTAATTACTACCGTTCAACCATGAAGCTAGATCGGTATATTTCTAGTATATCATATTTCTAACTCTATAAATAGTATAGGAAATATAATCATTTAGTAATGTCCTTTATGATCTATATCAATAGGACAAGTCAAAAATTGTGTCCTTTATAGATTATTTGAAATAAATGTTATTTATTATTGAGTATTTTGTCACATATTTCTCATAAAATTAGTAATTTTATACACTAAAATATCTATATTGATGTAGTTTTTAGTTAATTTATGTTTCAATTTCTACTGAAAAGATAATATAAAATACAAGGGTATTCCATTGACAAATAAGAATTTTAAAGTAATATCTTCTATGTTTATTAGGTAATTGGGTATAGGAAGCTATATCCTGGGAATAACACATAGCCAGAGGTATGCAACATTTTACCGATTGGTAAATCCGTAGCTCTGAGTGTCTTGTTTCCGAACAATAATATTATGGCAGAATTTGATCGCTCAAAACCTCACGTAAACGTGGGAACAATTGGTCACGTAGATCACGGTAAGACCACCTTGACAGCAGCAATCCTTAATGTTTTAAATCGAGAAGGGAATGGGTATGGGTCTGTGTTTAAAGGAATCGACGGGATTGACAAGGCTCCAGAGGAAAAAGCACGAGGAATCACTATTGCACTTTCTCATAATGAATATTGGACTCCAGCTCGACACTATGCACATATTGATGCGCCAGGTCACGCCGATTACATTAAAAACATGATTACTGGTGCTGCCCAAATGGACGGTGCTATCATTGTAGTAGCAGCAACTGATGGGGCAATGCCTCAAACTCGAGAACACATCCTTCTTGCAAAACAAGTAGGAGTACCTCGAATTGTAGTTTTCTTAAACAAGTGTGATATGGTTGACGACGAAGAAATGCTTGACCTTGTAGAAATGGAAATGCGAGAATTGTTAACTAAACAAGGATTTGATGGAGACAATACTCCAATTATCCGAGGTTCAGGATTAAAAGCTCTTGAATCAGCCGACAATAGTGATCCATGGGCACAAAAAGTTCTTGAACTTGCAAATGCTCTTGATACTTACATTCCAGAACCAGTTCGAGATTTGGATAAACCATTCCTTATGCCAATAGAAGATATCTTCTCTATCGAAGGGCGAGGAACAGTAGTAACTGGAAAAATTGAACAAGGTAAAGTAAAAGTAGGAGAAGAAGTAGAAATTGTTGGATTGAAAGATACCGCAAAGACTACTGTAACTGGAGTTGAAATGTTTAATAAACAACTCCAAGAAGGACTCGCAGGAGATAATGCCGGAATCTTACTCCGAGGAATTAAGAAAGATGACATTACACGAGGACAAGTACTTGCAAAAGTTGGTTCAATTAAACCTCATTCAGAATTTGAATGTGAAGTATACATCCTTTCTAAAGAAGAAGGAGGACGACATACTCCATTCATGCAAGGATACAAACCTCAATTCTACGTACGAACTACTGACGTAACTGGGGAGGTGACTCTTCCAGAAGGAGTACAAATGGTAATGCCAGGAGATACAATCACTTTTAAAGTTAAATTGTTAGCTCCAGTAGCTCTTGAAGATAATACTCGGTTTGCAATTCGAGAAGGTGGTAAAACAGTCGGAGCAGGAGTAGTAACTAAAATTATTGCGTAATTACTCGGTGAGTATTGATATAATGATTTTTTAACATTGTATTACTTCTCGCTCTCCTGAAACTATGAAAACTTCTGATAAAAAATCAGGTGAAGCGGTATTACGTATTCGTGTGCGCGCATATGAACATAAGGTGTTAGACACTTCAGTAAAACAAATTATGGAAACTGCCCAACGACACGAAGCAACTATTCGTGGTCCAGTGCCGCTTCCCAATGAGATTCGCAAATATACGGTAAACCGATCAACATTCGTTCACAAGGACGCTCGTGAACAATTTGAAATTCGGGTACATAAACGCTTGATTGATATTATTAATCCAGTGCCAAAATTGATTGAAGCTTTGACTTCTATTTCACTTCCATCAGGGGTAGAAATTGATGTTAAAATGATGTAATTTTTGGAAATCTTGGGCGTCGCCCGGAGGTCAGAATCGTCGAGACCGATTCTGATTTCTCTTGTGACGCTTCAAGGCATTATTCAAAAAGGTATGTTTTTATAAAACCACTATCTTTACAATCATGTTTCCTAGATGAAGGCATCTAGCAAACCGCTGAATTAATTAAGTTTAGAAAAATTTTATTTTAAGATAAAAATTTTATTCGTTAAAATATGAAAAAATTTATTTTGGGTGAGAAAATTCAAATGACACAGTATTTTGATACGAATGGTATTGCACATGCAGTGACATTAGTTTCTGCAACTCCGGTTACCGTAACGCAAGTGAAATCAGTAATTACTGATGGGTATGATGCAGTACAGGTTTCAGGTGGTGTACGAAAAGAACAAAATATTGCAAAACCACAACGAGGACATTTTGGAGATCTTGGAAATTTTCGATATTCGAAAGAGTTCCTTATAAATACTGATGACCTTTCGAATTACGTACGAGGAAATATACTTTCTGTTGAACAGTTTACAGAAGGAGATACTGTTCGTGTTTCAGGTATTTCAAAAGGAAAAGGCTTTCAAGGTGTTGTAAAACGTCACGGATTTCATGGTGGGCGACGTACACACGGACAGAAACACAGTGAACGTGAACCAGGATCAATTGGTGCAGGTGGTATGCAACGGGTTATGAAAGGAATGCGAATGGCAGGGCGAATGGGTTCTGAACGTATCACTGTTCGTAATTTGCAGATAATTGCAGTCGATCCAAAAACTAATATTTTAGTAATTAAAGGAGCGCTTCCAGGAAAACGAGGAACACTTCTTGAAATTACTGCATAATTATATGGCAATAAATAAGAAAACAATTGAAAATATTTCTACACCACTCTATGCAACTACTGGAAAATCAGCTGGAAACGTTGAACTTTCAGGGGTAATTTTTAATCGACCATGGAATGCTGACCTTGTTCATCAGGTAGTTATTGGAATGCAAGCAAACGCTAGGACAGGACTTGCTCATACAAAGTTCCGCGGGGAAGTTTCTGGAACAGGAAAAAAGCCTTGGCAACAAAAAGGTACTGGACAAGCTCGTCACGGATCAAAACGTTCTCCGATTTGGGTTGGTGGGGGTGTTGCACATGGTCCACGAAGCGATAAAGATTATTCAGTAAAAATCAACAAGAAACAAAAAACTGTAGCCCTATTTACAACACTCTCAGAAAAATTACGAAAGGGTACTATTATGTTTACTGAAAATATTGATCTTGCAACTCCAAAAACCAAAGATGCGGAAGTAATTATGAAGAATTTTGCAACGATTGAAGGTTTTACAACACTCAATACTGCTAAGAAAAATAATGTACTTATCGTACTTCCAGTTATCTCTGAGGTAGTAAAAAATAGCTTTCGAAATCTTCCACAAGTTACTTTAACAGAATCTCGAAACTTGAATCCGGTCGACGTAATGAAATATCGTTACATAATTATTAGTAATCCGACAGATGCAACAGCACTCTGGCTTGCAAAGCGAGGTGCAGTTAAAAAATCTTCATAACAGTTATGGCAAAAAAACAACTCGTTGCACTTCCTGATGCAGCAAAACTAGAAAAAGAATTACAAGGAATTGTTATTGGACCTCGGATTACTGAAAAGGCTGCATATAGTTCAGAAAAGAATGCTTATGTATTCAATGTAGCAATGCATGCAAATAAAATTCAGATTGCACGAGCAATCAAAACTTTGTACAAAGTTAATCCAATCAAAGTAACGGTATCAATAGGAAAACCTGTTGCGACTTTTATTCGCGGAACACGTGGAATGAGTAAGGCATATAAAAAAGCAACTATTTTCCTTCCGAAAGACCAAAAGATTGAATTGGCGTAATTTTCTCAAAATTTTTATTCCTTAGGCAAGAATTTTATTCATAAATAAGTACTAGAAAGCCTTATTAGTACTGGCAATTGATTATTATGGCTATTAAAACATATAAACCTACATCTCCATCACGGCGAAATATGACTGGTATTAATTACCGAGGAGTATTAACCGTTTCGAAGCCTCACAAAGCTTTAACTACTGGACGGAAACGACATGTAGGACGAAATAATAATGGACGAATTACAGCTCCGCACAAAGGAGGTGGACACAAACGACTCTATCGTGATATCGATTTTAAAATGAACAAGATTAATATTCCTGCAAAGATTGAAACCGTAGAATATGATCCGAATCGAACAGCGTTTATTGGGCTCGTTTGTTACGCTGATGGTGAGCGGCGATATATTGTTCTTCCGCATGGAGTTACTGCAGGAGTAACAATTATTACTTCTGCAGAAGCACCACTTACACCCGCAAACCGACTTCCACTTGTTAATATTCCCGTAGGAACTTTCGTATATAATATCGAGATTAAACCTGGGAATGGCGCAAAGCTTGTTCGTTCTGCTGGGTCGTTTGCACAAGTAAACGCACATAATGATGGGCGAACACAATTAAAAATGCCATCAGGTGAAATTCGAACTGTATCTGAAAAATGTTTCGCATCGATTGGTTCTGTTTCAAATCCTGATTACCATTTGGTAAATCTCGGGAAGGCTGGCCGATCACGATGGAAAGGTATTCGACCAACAACACGAGGTTCTGCTATGAACCCAGTGGATCACCCACATGGAGGAGGTGAGGGACGGCAAGGAATTGGACTTCGTCGAGGACCAAAAACTCGATATGGAAAACAAGCTTACGGCGTGCGAACTCGTACTCCAAAAAAATACTCAAACTATGCGATTATTACTCGTCGAAAGACAAAACGAAATCCAAATTAGTTGTATTAACAATAATCACTCGAGAGGGTGGTTTTTGTATACTTTTAATTTCCTCATGTTATAATAAATCTATATGAGTTCAGATGAAAGTTTTTTAAAAAAATTAGACATGAATCTTTCTATGGGGCAGGTTAAGAAAAATAATCAACGAGGAATTTTACATAAGGATCGTATACAATCTATTCCTGATGATTGGAAAAATTCAGAACCAGTAAAACCTTCTTATGATGAACAAGTTGAAATTAAGCGAGTACGTCAGAAATCTT
>CALMMZ010000060.1 GCA_937868685.1 uncultured bacterium
TCCACCTCCGGCTTCTTTAATTTTTATTATCTCTATTGCTTCATCTAATGTTATTTTATCCGGCTCTATTGTGATAGAATAAAATTTACCATCATGTTTGACATAAGGTCCGAACTTTCCTGAATTTACTTCTACTGGTAATTTTTTATATTCACCAATGTTTCGAGGCCATTTTAATAAATCAAGTGCTTCCTCCAAAGTAATTGTGTCTATTGATTTATCATCGGGTATTTTGGCATATTTTATATCGCCCTTTTCATCTCCCAATTGAATAACCGGGCCAAATCTTGCTATTCTTGCAAAAACTTTCTTTTTAGACTTAGGATCAACACCAAGTTCTTTGTTAGCAGCATTTGTTTTATCATTTTTAACAACAGAAAGTTTCTTACTAAAAGGACTATAAAAATCAGAAATCATTTGTTTCCATTTCAATTCTCCTTTCGAAATTTTATCAAACTCTTCTTCGACACTTGCTGTAAATTTATAATCTAAAATATCATTAAAGTTTGTTGTTAAAAAATCAGTAACAACCATACCTGTATTTGTTGGAAAAAACTTTCCTTTTTCAGCACCAAAATTTTCTGCTTTAATAGTTTCGTCAATTTTGTTATTTACTAATTTTAAAGAAACTATATCTCTTTTTTTGGCAGGTAAATTCTTTTTCTCTACATAGCCTCTATCTTGTATTGTTTTTATAATTGTTGCATATGTAGAAGGTCTTCCTATTCCGAGTTCTTCCAGTTGCTTAACCAGGCTTGCTTCTGTATATCTTGGAGATGGTTTATTGAATAATTCATTGGCCTGTATTTCTGTATTAATAGCATCTTGCCCCTTGGTCATTTCTGGTAAAGAGCCATTTCCTTCATCATCTTCAGATTCTTCAACGCTTTCCATATATAATCTTAAAAATCCATCAAAAGTTATAACTTCCCCTTTGGCAACAAAATCTTCTTTATGTTTGTTTGATTCAATGGTTACTGTTGTTTTATCTAATTGAGCATCGCTCATTTGTGATGCTAAAGTTCTTTTATAAATTAAATCATATAATTTTTGTTCATCATCAGTGCCAGGAACCCCAGGGTATTCAAAATGAGTTGGTCTTATAGCTTCGTGGGCTTCTTGTGCATTGGCAGATTTCCCTTTATATTGTTTGGGATTGCTATATTTTGCTCCAAATTCGGCTGTAATACATTCTTTTGCTTCGTTAATAGCCTCTTCAGATAAATTAACTGAGTCGGTACGCATATAAGTAATGTATCCTCCCTCATATAATTTCTGTGCAACCTGCATTGTTCTGTCTACAGAAAATCCAAATTTTCTGCTTGCATCTTGTTGGAGTGTGGATGTTGTAAATGGTGCTGATGCTGATTTTTTACCAGGTTTGGTTTCTATAGATTTAATTTTATAATCAGAACCTATGGCTTTTTCTAAAAATGATTTAGCCTCATCCTTATTTTTAAACCTTTTATTTAAGATTGCTTTAACTGTATGTAATTTATTTTTTTTGTCTTTTATTTCAAAAAAACCAACAACCTTGAAATCAGAAGATGCATCAAAAGAATTAATTTCTCTTTCTCTTTCTACTATTATCCTGACAGCAACAGACTGAACCCTACCAGCAGAAAGCCCTTTTTGAATTTTTGACCAAAGCAATGGGCTTAAATCAAAACCAACTAATCTATCTAAAATTCTTCTGGCAGTACCGGCCTCCACTGAATTCATGTCTAGTTTACCGACATTTTTTATTGCTTTTGAAACTCCATCTTTAGTAATTTCTGTAGTTGTTGCTCTTTTTGCTTTTTCTGGATTTATACCTAAAACTTCACAAATGTGCCAAGCAATATTGTTTCCTTCACGGTCGGGGTCAGTCATTAAAATTACATCATCACATTTTTTGTGTAGATCTTTTAATTCTTTTACAACATCTTTCTTTTCTGGAGAAATTATATAATTAACATCAAAAGTTTTTTTATCTATCGCTTTATTGGACTTTTCTAAGTCCCTAATATGTCCAATACTTGCTTTAACAATGTAATCTGGACCAAGAAAAGATTGGATTTTTTTTACTTTTCCGGGTGATTCTAATATAACTAATGTTTTTCCCATAATAAGTAAAGATAATTTAAAAAAATCAAAAATGAAAGTTATTTTTGGTTTTTAAAAAACTATTATATTTTTACATGTCTATATTAAAGTCAAAAGTTAAAATATCTCCCTGTCCCTTACTGATGGGTTGTGAAAATTTCGAAATTCCTATTAGCTCTCCTAAGCCATTATAGAACCCGGCTTCCGTTATTTGTACGTTAGGAGTATTGCATAATGGATTTTGAGCAACAAACCTATTCCAAGTGTTATTATTAGAAATATAAAACTCATTTAACAACGCAGAACAAGAAACGCTTGTTTTGTTTTCTGTTTTTATTTTATTATAAGAAACATAAAAATTTGTGTTTCCTGTCCAATATATATTATCTAGTGGAAGCTCGCCAAATCCGCTAACTAATGTTCCGTCTTGATAAAATCCGTTTGTTCCAGCTAAAGAGAAAGCAAAATTATCTACTAAATCTTTGTGTGTAATCACTATAAACCCTCTATCTAAACAAACAAAACCAAGGGGAATGTCATAATTATAATAAACACCTTCAGATCCCTTATATATTGATCCTGTTTTTCCATTTAATGTTATGCTATAAGGAATGTTTGTTAGAATAGAGTTTGAGGTAATATTTGTTATTGTGCTTGCTGTATTATAATTGTAATATGTATCAAACTCTATTGTGATATTATCTCCCACTCTAAATGAATGTGTAGAATCTGTATCAAATAATAAAAAACCACCAGAATCAGAAGAATTATTGAATTTTATAGCTTCTCCTAATTGTGCGGGGTATCCGGGTTGTACATAATTTGAATAATAAACCTTTTGTCTTCTATCAGAATTAATACATCTTGTATTTGATTGTACTTCTCTGTATGATACTGCTCCTGGTCTATCTTTAAACTGTTCAGTTGGATTCCAAGATGTAAATCCGCTCCTCGAAACTATTTTTCCTAATTCATTAACTGTTAAGCCGGAATAAGGAGTGTTAAAATCATCAGAAAATAAATATGCAATATTGTCTCCAACTAAGGGGCTTGTTTCTCCATATTTAGAAGCCTTGTCTCCGGTATAGGTAGAAGAATATAGTGTTACCGGTATTAAGTCGGAAGAGTATATAAATCTCAAAACAACAGACCGTCCATCTATAAATTCATTTAGGTTTTCTTTGGCAATGTTTATTAAAACAAATCTGTCTGTATTTAATTGGTATAATTCCGGGTACAATAAAGAAATTGTTGATCCTGTTGTTAATTCCGTGTCTGATGTTGGTAGAGAGAAAGAGGAAAAATAATTACCTCTATTTCCAGGATCAATAAAGATAGTATCCGCAGAATCTCTTACGCACTTAGATATAGTAACGCCTGTACCCGCAAGTTGATATACATCTGTATTTATCTCTATTGAATTCTTGGAAACAGCATCTACTGCTTTTGTTAATTTAAAATCTACCATTTAATAATGTATGTTTTTTACATTTCTATATCAATATTAAAAGTAAGAACATTTATATAATTTTTTTCGACAGGTTCAGATAGTTTTCCAATCGCTACTAATTCGCCTAAGGCATTAAAAAGACCAACCTCTGTAACATATACCGGATCTAAACTTACTACACCTGTTTGTGAATTCAAATCTGTTAATGCTTTTTCTCTGTTCCAAGTAGAATTATTACTTATGTAAAACTCTCTTGGCAAAGCCAAGCAAACAGCAGTTGATTTAAACGAAGTGTTTATGTCATAATAAGATACATAAGAAGATTTATTACCAGAAGAAGTTCCAGTGAAATATATGTTTGTTTTTGCTGATAATGCAGGACTTCCTGTTAGTGCAGTGTTTGATCCATATGTAAATCCAGATGTCCAAGGAAAATTCTGTGTTATTGCAGAGTGCGTTATTACCATAAACCCTTTATCTAAAACAACAAACCCAACTGGAATGTCATAATTATATCCGGCTCTATTGTTAGGATAATTAGAAGGAACACTTACTGCATATTTAGCATTTGTTCTTTGATCTGTATTGTATGATGCGGTTGTAAGTTGATTAGAAATTCCATATCTATAATCATTCCCTTCAACCTCTTTATATGAAACAGCAGAAGGTCTTCTTAAAAAGTTTGTAGAATCTGGTTCCCATGTTGTATTGGATTGATGATTTGTTCTTATCCCCATTTCATCAGTTGTATATCCACTATAAGGTTTATTTATAGAGTCGCTAAATAAAAAAACAATATTGTCACCTAACAACGGATTACTTTCCCCTTTCAGGGGTTTGTTGCTTGAATATGTACTTGAATATAATGTTATTGATGACATTGTTGTTTGAGAAGATCCACCCAATTGCGGAACTTTCCAAGTAATACTTCTGCCATCAATCATTTCGCTGTATTTGGAAGAAGGTATGGGACAAATAATTATTTGATCAACATTTAATTGTTGAAGTTCCGGATAAATTAAAGATAAGGTGGAACCTGTGTTTAAATCACTTTGAGTAGATGGTAAATTAAATGAAACAAAATAATGTCCTTTTTTATCTGTCACAGAAGATCTATCACAAAGTGTATAGGTAACATCTGAATCAAATATTGCTTTTAAGGTATTTTCTTCTGCTTGAACAACTATTGAGTTATTAACTGCTTTAGTAAAACGAGGATCTATCATTTTTTATAAATTATTATGATTGTGTATTAGGTACTGGGGTTGATTGAAGTGTTTTTGGAGGATAAGAAAATACAATATTGAATTCTCCAATTTCTCCTGGTTTTATTGATTTTCCAATATTGCCATAAAAATTAAATGTTAATTTTTTTGTTCTTCCGCTTGTTATGTCAGGGCTTACTCTTACTCCATCTTTTGTTGTATTAATCCAATCATAAAGTGCGTTTTTAAGACCTTCATCAGCAGTTGTCATTGCTTTCCATTTATTTATTTGAGAAACTGCCGGTTTTGTATTAGATACGGTTTCTCCCGGTGTATTTTGAACAGGTTCTGGCCCAACATAAGCATTGGGATTTTGTTCCGAAAAATTACTTTGTGTTTGTCTATAAGATTCGCTTATATCTATGCTTGCCTGTTTATTAGTTACTACTCTTGCCATTTTTTATTAAGATTGTGTAGGTTCAATGTTTGTGCTTACGTTTGTTATTATAGTTCCGTTTTGAGCTGTAGCTTTTTCGAACTGTACAGTAAATTTATTGTAATTGCTTCCTGTTGAAGGAAATATTATTCTCATTCTGTATCCATCTGAGTTGGCTGTTGGTTGCTTTAAAACAATTATTAACTCATTGTTTTGCATTACGTTAGGTCCATAACTTGTTGGTGTTACTGTATAAATTCCATCATTAACCAATGCGCCATCTATATATGTTGAGAGCTGCTGCGTTATTACTGTTGGCAATAAATTAGCAGCTTGATTTAGGTTTATTACTATGTTATCATTTGTCGCTCTATATTCAATAGTTTCAATATCATTGCTTGGTATAAAGCTTGCTCCTGGAGATATTAAGTTAGTTAAAGTTCTTCCTTTTGCTCCTGTTACAACACCTTCATTGTCGCCGGTAACGTCTGGTATATCACCAGATTCCAATAGGTTGCCTATATTATAATTAACATCTGGATCTCCAAGTGAAAACCTTTCTATTTTAAGTCTATCAATTGTTTGTCCATTAGGTAGTGTTACGTATCTTGGTTTGCTTGGAGAGTCAAATAAATATTGACGACCCAATTCTGTTAGATACGCTTTTGAATATACTGTTGTTGATGATGCTAAAAATGCCATTTTTTTTTATTTGTTTTTTTAAAAGTCTATTTCGAGTTGAAAGGCTAAGAACCTTCCGTTTGATTTTTTTATTGGGTAAGTTGGTTTGCCTACTGCAACAACCTGATTGGAATTATCTAAGATTGCCACTTCTGTAATATATGTGTTTTCATCTAAGTTTGGATTATATGTTGGGTTTATACTTGAATTAACATCTGTGTTTTTAGCATAGACGGTAATTATGCTTTTATATGTAGTGGCAAATATTTGCAAATCAATAGTTCCAAAAAAGAAAGATTCATCACCATAATTTAAGTGTTCTTGATTTTGTGTTAAACCAGAATTAATTTGATATGTAGATCCACTTAAATAATCTTCTTTTGAAATTATGAAAGAATATCCATTTAATTTGTTTGCATCAATTGTGTTATCACCAACATCAACCGCTCTATACACTCCGTTTCCGCCTAATCCAAGGTCTGAAACCGCAATCCAAGAATCTGATGGGACGTTTGCTGAATCATATCCTAAAGATGATGGTTGTTCGTTTATTAATACTTGAAAATTATTAGCGTTCCAACCCGTTCCATAAGTAGAAAATCCAGAATCGTTTCTCATATATGGGAAAGCATTGGCAGAAAATGTTAATTGTAAGAATTGAGGATTATTATTAATGTCGTTTTGTCCGGTTATTTTTTTGATGTATCCACAATGTTGACTATCTGGATAGCCAAAACTTGTGTTTGTAGTATGTGCTGAATTATTAAATCTATATGTTATAAAATAGTCATAACCTGCTCTGCATAAACCGTTTGCTTCGTTATTGCTGAGTGGATTTTTAGGTGTAGAGGTTAAATTTATGTTATAATCAGGAAGGGCATAATTTCTGTTGGATTTGTATGACAATACAGTTAAAAGTTCCTGATCTGTTATTACAATTAATTTAAGCTTATGATAAACTCTTCCAACCACTTTGTTTGAAGAATATATTCCGTCTCTTAGTTCTCTGTATGTTGTTTTTGCAAAAGAATCATAAAATGTTTGTCCATAATAATCAAAAAAACTACTTCCCCATTTTATTGCTTCGCCGTTATTTTCTCCGGTATTATACCACATAATTGTGGGAATATAGATCTGTATGCTTTTTTCAATAAATTGTTCCGCATAAGTGTTACCTGATGATTCGTTTGTATAATGCACAAAACCAACAGCCGGTGTTTCTGAACTAAAACCAAAATATCTCCTTGTTCCTGCATATTCAATTGAGCCATATTGAGTATAGCCACTAATAAAATTAGTAACATCTAAAATCGTTCCTGCAACAGTTCCTGTTCTTACTATGTTTAAGTTCCATATTTGGCAATCTTGTGTCGCTGCGCTTCCATAATAATTTGCTATGCCATTATCAGGAAAATAATATGCCGTTGTATCATATGTTGTTGTTGCTCCATTAAATTTAGGTATTGGCCTATCTAATGCTAGATTTGTCCCCCCTCCCGAAACTACTTTATACCACAAAGCAACAGTTGGTTTTCCAGAAACTATTAAATCAGAATTAAATGTGTAGCCTGACGAAGGGTGGGGCCAAGGTATCCAGACCAAATCTCCTGTCTGAGGAGTGTATGAACCAATTGTCACAGTTAGACCAGTGGAACCCCATGTTTGTGAGCCATAGTCTACAACAGTTTTACCTTTTGCAAACTGACTCATTAAATACCAAGCATCAGTTCCCCCGCTGAAAAAACCACTACTTGGAGTATCTGCTGTTAAAAACTGTTTTGCTGAAGATACTTGTTGTCTATTTAAATTAAAAGCTGATGTTCCATCTAAATTATAAGGTTCAATTTCTGGATAAAATTCTGCAGGAGCCAAAACCCTATTATTAGATATGATATAATCTCCTGTTCTGTCTATGCTGTAATCAACCTCTCTATCAGATAAAACAGCTTTACTAAAACTTAATGCACCCAAAGACAACATTCTTCTTCCTTGGTCGGTTAGTTT
>CALMMZ010000061.1 GCA_937868685.1 uncultured bacterium
AAAACAAATCAAACAGGTTGTCCTTATAGTCTTGAAATTATTTTTTATTTTGAATCTGAATTTGCGTATAAATTAGAAAAACTACTACACAAAGATTTTGGGCAATTTAAAAAAGATGAAAACGATAATTATATAAAAGGAGAATGGTTTTCCTTAAAAGAAGAACAATTAAATTCTTTTTTAAACAAATGTAAACTGTATGAAAATAATTTTAAAACTTTAAGGGAAAACAATAATCCTTTTATATGATGGAGCGTAAAACCCACCCATCGGAACGTGGGTGGGATGTAAGCGACAAACGTAAGTTTAACCCTGATTGAGAATATATTCACGAATGGTTTCTGGACTCGCTTCACCTATTGAACAAACAAAGAACCCATCTGACCAAAGGATTTTACGATACCAATAATATTGACGAAGTGTGGTGTGATGTAGTAACCACAACTGACGTGTAGATTCTTGTTTTAACCTACGTACTAATTGCGATACTGAAAGACGAGGGATATAACGAATAAGAAAATGAACGTGATTGACATCTGTTTCCATTACTTCAATTTCAAAATCTGAATTATCAGCTATTGAACTGAATATGGATTTTAAATCATCATTTAACTGACCAACTAAAATATTTCTACGATACTTAGTAACTAAGATTAAATGACATTTTAGATAATGTTTTGAACGATTTGTTGTGATGTACTGTGATTTTTTAGACATAATGAAGCAAATGTTTGTGAATGTTTCTCAAACTCGATGGAAATATTTACAAAAATTTGCGGATTTGTAAAAAATATTGTACTTTTACAAAAGTTTAGACTATTTAATAATAGAATGAAGTTAATACATAAGTCATATAAGTTTAAAATTTACCCTACAAAGGAACAAGAATCTTTGTTGAGTAAACATTTTGGGCATTGTAGATTTGTGTTTAATAAATTTTTAAATGACCGCAAAGAGAAGTATCTAAACGAAAAGACCTCACTTAACTATTATGACAATGCAAGAACTTTAACTGATTTAAAAAAAGAAGAAGAGTTTGTTTGGTTAAAAGAAGTGAATAGTCAATCATTACAAGCATCTATCAGAAACTTAGATATTGCATACAAAAACTTTTTTAACAAACAGAATAAGTTTCCAAGATTTAAGTCAAAATACGACAGACAAAGTTTTAAAGTACCACAAAACGTATTGGTTGAAGATGGTAAACTTGTAATTCCTAAATTTAAAGAAGGAATTAAACTACATCTGCATAGAAAATTAGAAGGTGAACCTTTGTTTGCTACAATATCAAAATCAACAACAGGAAAATATTATGTAAGTATTACTTGTGAAATAGAATATAAACCGTTTGAAAAAACTGGCAAATCGGTTGGTGTGGATACAGGAATAAAAGAACTTGCAATACTTTCAGATGGGAACAGTTATGAAAATATTAAATCACTTAAAACCAAATTAAAAAAACTTAAATACGAACAAAGACAACTTTCAAAAAAGGTAAAAGGAAGTCAGTCAAGAAATAAGCAAAAAATAAAACTTGCTTTAGTACACGAACAAATCACAAACATTAGAAAAGATTACTTACACAAAGTATCAACTGAAATTGTCAAAAACCACGACATAATATCAGTTGAAGACTTAGTTGTTAAGAATATAATGAAAAATCATTGTTTAGCGCAAGCAATGAGTGATGTTTCGTTAGGTGCATTTTACACTATGCTTGAATATAAAGCTAATTGGAACGATAAGCAATTTGTTAAAATAGATAGATTCTTTCCGAGTAGCAAAACCTGTTCAAGTTGTGGATGGATAAAACAAGATTTAACACTTTCGATAAGGGAGTGGACTTGTGAATCTTGTGGTGAACATCATAATAGAGATGTAAATGCAGCAAAAAATATATTAAATCAAGGTATAAACATATTGTCTGGTTGTGGGATGCAGTCGGACACAAAACAAAAACAAGGTGAGGCGTTACCATTAGGTGAGTCTGTGACCCTTGAAGCCCAACCCATCAGCTTTGCTGTGGGTGGGTAGTTCACTAAATAGTTAATTCAAACTTCATACTTCCACAATCCCAAATTCTATCCATATTGTTATTTCTTGCAATCTCCCATTCTGTTAAGTTTTTATCAGGATTAAACATCTTGATTAGCTTTTGCTTATTATATAAAAATCTATGAAATCTTTTCATATAATTGTTTCTAAAAACATAAAAATAACTTGGAGGAGTAAAATGAATGAATTTAAAATTTGATTTAAAATAAATAGTTCTTTCCGGGTTTAAGCCAGAATATCTACAATCAGTTATAAATTAAAAAAGGAGATAAAAATTTATCTCCTTTTATTTATTTAACTAATTATGTCAATTAAAAATCTTCAAAACGAGCTCCGGTAGGTAAAACCTGGAATGTTAAGTCGATAAATTCAGCAGTAGGTGTAGGTTTTATTTGTATTTTACCTATTAAAGTGTTTTCATCAACAACAGTTGCATTGGGATTGAAGTCATCCATTACAATTCTAAATCCGGCAATACCTCTCTGATTTTGAATTTGAAGCAGCAAAGGTTGAACTTTGGCAACAAATTGATCTCGAATAGTTTGATCATTTTGTTCAAACAAAACTGTTAAAGCAGCAGCAGAAACAAGTCTTCTGACGTGCAACAAGAGTCTTCTGACATTAATTCTATCAAGAACAGACGGTTTAATTTGAAGGTTCTTTTGACCAAGAATATGAACTCCGTCAGCCAGTGTATAATTGATAGGATTTATTCTTCCTGCATATAATACATCTCTATCATCTCTTGATAATTTAACATCAACTTTAACAACATTACTTCCAAACTTACCTCTATTTATACCTCCGGTTGCAAACCAAGGGTAAGATATATTATCTGTTAAAGCAAAACATCTCACAACCTCTGATGTAGGAGGTATAAATACATATTTAGAAGTAGCAGCATCTTCAATCTGAATCCAAGGCCAATAAGTAGCGGCATAATTAGAATCTATAGTAGCTGCATCTAAAAGCTCTACTATTTCAGTAGCAGTTCCCTTGACAGAATCAGTAGAAACTCTTGGAGAATCTATGATATATAAACAATCGGCTCTTTCTTCAGCCATTTCAAGGGCATATTTAATAATGTTTTCATTGTCATAAAAATTAACTCCAGGAGTAGCTAAAAGATTTATATCTATAGAATCAGTACTTCTTTGGGTGTCGATAGCATCTTTAAAAGCCTGTATGTTATATAAATCTACATTATCGGCAAAAGTAACATCTTTATATTTGTTCCATCCATCAAAACCACCTGCTGGTGCAACGGTAAATTTGCGCTGAGCTTTTGTATAGCCAGTTAACGAATTATATTGACCAACTTCAAAATCAGAAGTAGGAGCAGTGTTTTCCATGTGGAAACCCTTAATGGTTGTTCTTGAAGAAGAATCTGCTCCTTGGAAAGCAAACATATCCATTTCTACGCTTTGAATAGTTTTGGAATATGCTACTCTATCCGAAGTAAATCCTGTATAACCAAGCTCAGATATACCTAAATAAGTTTTGGATACAGTATCTGCCGACAGATATGAAGTTTTATAATAAAACTTAGGAGCATTCCAGGTTCCGGCAGAATAATTCATAGAATATCCTCTAAAACCTGCAGGAACCTGATTTCTTGGGAAGTTATCAGCAAGAGTAATCGTTATATAAGAAGATTTTCTTGGATAAATTTCATCTGTAGTTCCTATTTTTCTACCAATAAAGTTTTCAAGAGAATCATCCATTGTTAATTGACGAAACATCTCAAGACGACCACTGGTAGCAGTGTTGGAATCTGTATCGTAAAAATTTCTAACAATTAAATCAAAAGTTCCATTAACTTCGTCTATATTGGCGAAAGAAAACTTCAATTCTTTGGCAGATGAGTCACCATCTGATATAGTTTCAATTTTGAATAAGTTTCTTGTTGCACCTCCAGCTACTTTACCAACAATCCACGGCGTAGATGAGTTGGTGTATGATGCATTATAATTGGTTATATAACTACCTGGTTGATATGTTAAATCTCCATATATTTTAGTAATTTCACCGCTATTAACAGCCTCACGAACCATGTGCGGATAAATAGCTTCAACATAAATACCATAATCTCCGGCAGTTCTCTTTGGATTTTTACCAAGAGATTTAACAACATAATCATTACTTGATTCATCAAGAGAGATTGTTAATCCGCTATTTGTGAAAGCCGTTAATGGTCCGGTTGTTGAACTTAAAATAATAGATCCTGTTGCCGCACTAGTTGAGGTGAACATTTTCAGTGTACCAGCAGAAGAATAATTGTAAGTTGATAAATCATCAGATAGCTTTCCACGAATTACTGCCAAAACAGTTTTGTCCATAGTTCCGCCAGAAGCTAATATGAGCCAAGCAGGAGCATTAGTGAAACCCGACTTACCAAGAACTCTGGTAATTGTTAATTCGCTGGATTGTTTCAAGAATGATTGTGCCACATAGGGTAATTGTAAATCTACGCTGGTACCACCAAATCTTGAAAAAAATTCATCTGTAATTGAACACTTTATGGGTTCAAAAGCAGGACATTTTAAGGTCAAGCCGATTGCGCTAAGTTTTGTTATACCTATTCTTGAT
>CALMMZ010000062.1 GCA_937868685.1 uncultured bacterium
ATACGGTTACCACCTGATATTTGTGTCTTAATAAGATATTGACTTGCTCAAATAATGTCAATACCTATAAAAAAACACCTTGCCACATAAAGCAACAAGGTGTTTTGTATTCAATATATTAAAGGAAGAAAAATGTGAAAGAACAGTGTTTCGATTTGGATTTAAATTTAAAACTTTTCTTTTATTTTGTCAAGTCTTATCTGTGGTTATTGTATCACCTTTGACATCCATTCTTGGCGTTGTGCCTGTCCATTGTTTTAACAATGCCTGTGAACCTGCACCTATTAAGAACGCTGCGGTATAAGATAATTCTGTTGGCAATTGCAGTAATTTGAATAATTCAAATTCACCTTTAAGTGCAAGCATTAATACTGTTATTGAGATTACGACTGCTCCCAGTAAAGAAATCCAGTTAAGCCGGAAATATTCTTTAGCTGTTTCCCAAGGCGTTATTGTTGGTGTTGAACTGTTCCATCTCATTATATCTTTTATAACATATAACAAAATGCCTAGGAATAAAAACATGAAATACTCCATTACGATTTTCCTTTCTTATTTTAATTTATGATTCAGTTGCCGGGTCAATGGTTATTATATCCTCAGTTGTTTCAACTGCTACTTCTACAACGTATAATTTATTTATTACTGCTTGCCCTAAGTCATCTGTATCTACTGGGTGCATATTGGTATAGTCTATGACTACACCATTTGAGATTAATTGTATTGTATTTAAAGTGCTGTTGCCGTCAAAATATATTCCCAAGGAACTATCTGCTTCTACTGGCAATGCCAGTGTTTTACTTACCACACTTGTGAACCTTGCTCCTTTAGCCGTTTCTTTTGTTGTGTAGTCAAACACACTATATGTCCCTGCTGCTGTTCCCATATCCATTACGCCAACTTTCCATCCAACTATTTTGTGCCTGTAGCCTATGAGTGCCGGTGATTGTATGCCGTTAAACATAAACCACGCATCTTTTTCTGCGTTTGGAAATAAACTAAATCTTATCTTTTCAGATTTGGCAATACTTTTTAATGCATTGTTTAAAATTGTGTTTAATCTTTTAAATCCAATGAGTTCAATCTCTTGAAGCACCGGATCTCTTAAGCTTTTATCTAACCACTGATAGTATACCCTTCCATTTTTAATATACATATCGTTTTCTTCGGGTGATAATATTGGTTTATTCTGAAAAGTAATGCAGTTCATTTTATGTTTAATCGGATTCTTTACATCTTCCATTAAAATATAAGGAACGGTTCCGGCATCCGTGTATTCTAATCTGCCAATTAGTATTTTGTTTTTTATTGCAGTGGTTGAAGACTGACTCCAAGATAATGAATATGAATTTGGTGATACATAACTTATATATAAATAGTTAGTATCTCCAAGTATAATATCCCCGGAAGTTACATACTGATTTAATCCTACCGTTAATGTGCTTGGTATTGCAATTCTTTTCCCTTGTGAATTATAGACTGCTCCGGAACCGATTAATAGATTATCTCCTTCTATTGTTAATCCAAGTCCGGTAACATATCCTTCTTTGATAAGATCTCCAAGAGCCAAATCTATGGTTGCTGCACTTGCCTTTTCCTCAATTGTGGTTATATCTTTTGTGACTCCTTTTATAATATCATCAGCTACAGTCTTTGACAATGTTTTCATACTAAAAAGATTATCTGATCTGCTATCAGTTATAGAGCTAATCACTCCTGCTGTTTTTCTGACTATTGCAAGTAGTAATCCTTCGGCTGAGTCCTGTGTGCTTACAGCAATTTCATAATCATCATAAGTATAAATCAAATCTGTTGCCGTTGCTGTTTTGTAACCTTTGAAGTTACCGGCTATCTTCCACGTTAATCCGGATTCAGTAGTGCCAGTGAATATGTTGACTAATTCTAATGAGCCAGCACTTGGTATTTCATAAATCTCATACACTCCATCGTTTCCACTTATACTGTCGGTAATGACTAATGATTCATAAGGATCTAATTTAGCAAAGCTACCGTCTGTTATAACAACTGTTTTGGAACCGTTTGTAAATGTTAGAGTCCCAGCTTCATACGAATTACTGTTTGGAATAGCATAAATTCGCAAGTCTGTATCATCTGGCTGCGATGTTAAATCTATTGGAGTGTTGGGAACTTCTACAATCCTGATTTCGGTGCCATCGTAAGATATAAAATATCCGGGATTGATAAATACAGAAGTGTCCGAACTCTGTTCTACTTTCATATCTATGTCAAGCACTCCGCTTGGAAGTTTTTCTGTTACGACACCAAAGGTTAATCCGGTTGCCTTAATTAGCTTTGCTATGTTTCCATTCCCTAATACTCCAAGTGCTTGGTTAAGGAATTTTGAGTGCGCACGAACTCTGCTGAGATAATTTACTTTATCCATAATTGTTTAATATTGATTAATTCCTAATCTGGTCATGAACCAGTTAATGTGTTCTGATAATTTACTGTGTCTATAGGTAGAAAGATTTCTGCCCAACCAATAAAACGAATATTTCTTTGTTGTTAACTCTCCACCGTAATTTACATTCCCTATATAAATAACGGCACTGGGTATGCCTGTGGATGCTGCTGCTGTGCTTGTGTTAGCTAATACTCCATTTTTATGAATATAAGATGATGTGGTTCCGCTTCCATTCCTGCTAATAACCCAAAGACCTCTTGAATCTGTTTTACCTCCATTTGCCGAACCTGTGGTCGCATTAACATACCAAGAATTTATATTAGAAGCATTTCTGATTCTAAAGTATAAAAAATTAGTAGCATAACAACCAATGTCTGTCCCGGCTTCTCCAACATTAGAAATAACGTACAAGCCTGTAGATATGTC
>CALMMZ010000063.1 GCA_937868685.1 uncultured bacterium
TGTTGAAGTTTTGTCAGACGGAAAAGGAATCGTGTGGCCGGAATCAGTTGCGCCATTTGCAGTACATATGATCCAAATTGGAAATACCACTGATCAAGCAAAAGTTTTATATAAAAAATTAACTGGACAAGGAATTGAAGTTTTATGGGATGATCGAGATATCTCTGTTGGAGCAAAATTTGCTGATGCAGATTTAATTGGAATTCCACATCGTATTGTTATTTCTGAAAAATCTTTGGAACAAGGTGGGCTGGAATATAAAAAACGAACAGAATCAGAATCAAAAATTATTACTGAAACAGAATTGGTAGAAATATTAAAATAAAAACACCTTTAAGAGTGTTTTTATTTTTTTTGTCAAATAACTTTTGAAAAAGTGTACTTCATGCTATAGTGCACCTATTCTATGTTTAAAGGCTTATATAATAGATTTTCTAACGATATTGGAATTGATCTAGGAACTGCAAACACGCTGGTATATTTGCGTGGAAAAGGAATTATCATTAATGAACCATCGATTGTAGCGCTTAATATTAAAACTGGACGAATTGTAGCAGTAGGGACTGAAGCTAAAGAAATGCTTGGTCGAACTCCTGTTCATATTAAAGCAATCCACCCAGTGGTTGATGGAGTTATTTCAGATTTTGAAGTAACAGAAGAAATGCTTGCGTATCTCATTGGAAAGGCAGAAAAAATTTCCCCAAAAACATTCAAACCTCGTGTAGTAATTGGAGTTCCTTCAGGTATTACAAATGTTGAACACCGTGCAGTGTACGATGCAGCGATTTCTGCAGGTGCTCGTGAGGTATATATTATTGAAGAGTCTATGGCAGGAGCTATTGGAAGTAGTATGCCTGTTCTTGAGCCTGTTGGGTGCATGATAGTAGATATTGGCGGAGGAACTACTGATATTGCCGTAATGTCGCTCGGAGGAATTGTTCAATCACGATCTATAAAACTTGCAGGAGATAAAATGAATCAAGATGTTATTGATTTTCTTCGTGATGAATATAAAATTCTTGTAGGAGAAAAAACTGCAGAACGAATTAAAATTGCAGTAGGTTCTGCTGAACTTATTGATGAGTATCGTCAAATTTCAGTGAGTGGAAGAGACTTGATTTCACACCTTCCTAGAGAAATTGTTATTACGGAGCATGATATTCATCGAGCTATCCATGATTCAATTCAAATTATTATTGATGGTATACGAGAAGTTCTTGAAACTACACCACCAGAAATTATCTCGGATATTATTCAGAGAGGTATTTATATTACAGGTGGAGGCGCTTTAATTGCGGGAATTGATCGAGTTGTTATGGAAACATTTAAGGTTCCAGTACGTATCCCTAATGATCCATTCTCTGCGGTTGCTCGAGGTTGTGGTGTTGTTCTTGAAGATTTAGATCAATATAAACAAGTGCTTGTAAAAGAAGACTATGGCGTCATATTTTAATCAATCATTGTATAAAAAGAAAGTTAAAAATAAACGTGATATTGGAATTCGCGCTTTTTTGATGATAGTTTTTGGTGCTGTACTCTTTTTCTTGGGGCGTACAATTTTTTATGGAATGTCGATAGTTCAGAATATATCTCAAGATAGTATTGCTTATACAGTTGATTTACTTACTCCAAAGAGTGTATTTATTGCACGTCAACAAGCACTTAAAAATAAAATAGAGAATCTTGAACAACAATTAGGAATCCTTCAGTTAGTTGAAGATGAAAATAAATCACTCCGTGAAATATTAGACTATCCAGCGGCAGAAAAATCTACAATTATTGCTCGAGTCATCGCAAAACCATCACAAAACATTTATGACCGTCTCGTAATTGATCGTGGTTCTCGCGATGGAGTTATTATTGGTGATAAAATTATTGCAGGAGAAAATGGACTTATCGCCACTATTGATACAGTTACCGAAACAACTGCACAAGGAACACTTATTTCCGGTAATTTTTGGAAAGGTGATGTGGTGATTACTCGATTAGGAATCACTGTACCTGTGCAAGGCAAGGGAAGTGGAAATTTTGAACTTCATATTCCTCGAGATATGGATATTCGAGACGGAGACGTTATCACTCTTCCTGGTGCACCTCATTTAATACTTGGTATTATCAAATCAATTCAATTTGATGATCGTAATCCTTATCAAATTGTTCTCGCTCGAATGCCCATAAATGTACAAGAATTAAAATTTGTACGTGTGATGAAATAACTACTTGGATAAAGAGGTGATTTTTGGTAGAATAAATTTACTATGAAATCTAAAATTTTAATAATTATTATTTGTATAATTAGTATTAGTATTGGAACTTATTATATTATTCAGTGGAAAAAATTACAAGATAAAGAACAAGCACTTTCTCAACAATTAGTTGTAGAAGAAAAAATTGATAGCAAATCTGAGTCAGATCAAAAAGATACCATCGAAATACCAGTATTTGAAAAGAATATAGAATTTGTTTCAAATCAAAATTCTACCTTGAATGTAGAACTAAAAAACTCCGAACGAACACCAAATCGTCCAATCTGTATTGGAGAAGGCTGCAATGGAAGTATGTCAGGAGCTGATGACTATACTACTGTTCGAATTCCATTAATTACACAAGGTGGAACCATTGGTTGTGGTTCAAAAATTATTTTTGCACCACATGCTGTTGCAAAAACTGCGGCAATTATTGATGCAACATATAGAACTTTATTTGAATTACAAGAAAATTCTGATATTCCAGAAGATAATATTCGTAATGTTGTAGCAGGGTATACTCAGTTATTCTATGATTCAGTAACATTGCAAAATGGTATTGCAAAATTATATCTTACAGGAAGTATGTATGGTCCAGGGCATTGTGCTGAGCCAGATATGAAAGCTCAAATTGAGCAATCTGCATTACAATTTGACACAGTGAATAAGCTAGAAGTGTATATCAATAATGAAATTTTTAATTGGTGTTCATTGGATATGTCAAATGGAGAAGGTTCATGTCCAGAAGAACCAAAATTATGGATAGTAAATAAATAAGTAAAATAAAACTACTCAATAAAGAGTAGTTTTATTTTACTTTTCTTTATTCTCATGTAATGTATACACATGTCAAAATTCAACTTTACTATTACTAAAAAACTCAAAGGAACGCTAGCTCGTGTTGGGGAGATTCATACGCCGAACGGAATTGTACAAACTCCGTCATTTATTACAGTTGGAACAAAAGCCACAGTAAAAGCCTTAACTCCAGAACAAATCAAGGAATTGGGTGCGCAGGTAGTACTCGCAAATACGTATCATCTATATCTAGAACCGGGTGACGCAATTGTTGCAGAGCATGGTGGATTTCCTCAAATGATGAATTGGCGAGGCCCAACGATGACTGATAGTGGTGGATTTCAAGTTTTTTCGCTGGGTACTGCATTTGATCAAAAGGTTGGAAAATTAGCAAATACAGAACAAATTATCCGTGAACAAGTAAACGAAGAAACAGGAGAGAGAAAAAATAAGACATCAAAAATGGTAACGATTGATGAAGAAGGGGTTACTTTCAAATCAATTCGAGACGGCTCTCCGCATCGATTTACTCCAGAACAATCGATGGAAATTCAGTGGAATTTAGGAGCTGATATGATTTTTGCCTTTGATGAGTGTACTTCACCTTTAGCTCCATATGATTATCAAGTAGAAGCAATGAATCGAACACATAGATGGGCAATGCGATGTTTGGATCGACATGATGAACTTGATAGAGAAAAAAAACAAGCATTATTTGCAGTAGTGCAGGGTGGACGATTTTCTGACTTGCGGAAACAGTCAGCGGAAATTCTTGCTCAAATGGAAAATGCACAAGGCAATACTTTTGACGGGTTTGGTATTGGTGGTTCGTTTGAAAAAGAAGACCTCGGTTCTGCTGTAAAATGGGTAAACGAGATTTTACCAGAAAACAAACCTCGTCACTTGTTAGGTATTGGTGAGCCAGTTGATTTGTTCCTTGGAGTGGAAAATGGTTGTGATACATTTGATTGTGTATCTCCAACACGAATTGCACGACATGGACAATTTCATACATTACAAGGAAAAAAGAATATTAAAAATGTACAATTCAGGAGAAATTTAGGGAAATTAGAAGAAACATGTGAATGTTATGCATGTAAAAATTATACGGCAAGCTACATACATCATTTGATTCGATCAAAAGAAATACTCGGTGCAACGCTACTGTCAATTCATAATTTATATTTTATTAATAAATTGGTAGCAGATATTAGAAAGTCGATTTTACAAGAAAATTTTTTCGATTTTAAGGAATCATTTCTCAAGAAATATTATAAAAACACTGCGTAATTACAGTGTTTTTATCGATCATCATCAGACCGTTCCGGTGCTGACATAATAATATTCATAATTTCATCTTCATTGTCAGTAATTGTGTATAAATCAGGATCTTCTGGATCAATAAGTTCTCTAGTTACTAATTGTTCTTTGATGAATTTATCAAGTGGCTCCCAGAATTCTCGTCCAACAAGAATAAATGGAACTTGATCAATTTTCCGAGTTTGCTTTAATGTAAGACTTTCAAAAAGTTCATCTAATGTTCCATACCCACCTGGAAAAAATAGAAATACACGAGATCCATATCGCATGGCAGTTTTTCGAGTAAAGAAAAAATAGAATGGAATTTCACTAGTAACATAAGGACTTGTTACTTGTTCCATAGGAAGCTTAATTGTCATCCCAACAGAATTAACATGTGCATTAAATGCTCCACGGTTTCCTGCTTCCATAATTCCTGGACCACCTCCTGTAATTGTAATAAATCCAGCACGACCTGCTCGTTCTGAAATATGAACTGCTTGTTGATAATAAGGATCAGATTCTGGTGTTCGAGCAGATCCAAAAATAGTAATGGATTTTGAAGGAAGCCCCCTCACTGCATCGACTGCTTGTCGGAACTCTTCATTCATTACACAAATTTCAGATTCGGTATTACTTGGTCCATAAAGTGAAATACATCCATTACGAATATCTTCTAACGTCATTTTTTTTGGGCGGAATTTTCGACTATCACCGCTTATTATTTTTTCAATATCTTCCATATATTTTATAGTGTAACATATTTTTTAAAAAAGTATTTCAAAAATCCCCCTCGAACAAGGGGGATTAAAAATAGATTATTGTCCAGATTTTTTCACTACCTTTTTTACTTTTGGAGAAAGATCTAACTTGATATCTTTCCAGTGTTTTTTCAAATCTTTTGAAAATGCAGCTATATCTTCTGGGGAAATATCTTTTACCTTTAATTCATATTTTGATGAAATTTCATCTACTACAGTATGAAATGTTTCTTGGCTTACTTCTTTTGCTTTTTCTAATTTTTCAAGAACATCTGCCTTTGCTCGTAATGTCCAAGCCTTGATTGTTTTGCGATTTTTCGTACCATTTTTTCCATAGAGGAAATATGCACCTGCGATTCCTGCAACAGCGAGTCCTGCGAGTCCAAGAGCAATTCCGTTTGATGAATTTTGTTGAGATGTTTGTTTCTTTGCCATATTAGTTTTAAATTATTACTGAATAATGTGGTTTACAGATGACTGGTTACCATTACTGATTATATCATAAAATACAAATCACAATAAAAACAGG
>CALMMZ010000064.1 GCA_937868685.1 uncultured bacterium
GATCCATCTGAAGAGGTGTTGTGCAACCTACCATTTGAAGCCATCTATAAACCAGTTCAATATTTATCAAAACTGAATGGCACTTATAACATGCCAGACTTTGAACCAATTACTGCATACAATAGAGATTCCACTGGTTCATTTAAGTTTAGGTTCATAACAAAGACTGATTCAAACTATGTTGAATCATTACCAGAATATGAATCAGCAGCAAAGAACTTTGTATCAGAAGTATCAAGATTCTGGCTAAAGGATGAAAAGAATACAACATTTATCTCAAAGGAAGAAGAAGATTTCAATATCATGTATGCCAACAAAACATATGAAATGTATGTTACTATGGCAAAGAGTGATGGTTTCTATAACTACAATTGTCAATCAGTAATGAAATTTGGTCCATGGCTTACCAATGGTGTTAAATATTTCAATCCAAATGTCCCAAGCGTGCTTCTTGATAGAGAAATGAATAGTTTTGAATTGGCATTTTTGGATTCATTGCCATCCATTGATACATACAATATCAAAATCTCATTTACTCCAGCAGATACAAGGAAGTATACAATTCAAGAGATTCTTGATGGTGCAACAGTAACCAGTACGCTTCCAAACGGATTGTCTGGTGAATACTCAATGTCACTATCTTCTTCTTTGAATGTGTTTGATATCATTAACATGCCAAGTCAAACAAGGGATGATTCTGGTGGGTATTCTTTTGATAATCAGACAACAAAGAAGCGTTGGAAGATTTCAACCAAGTTTGAAACTCCAAACCTAAACTTCTCAGGATCAGCTGGTTCATTCCAGCCAGACACTTCAAACATTTCGAATCTAAATGATTATAGGAATGGAATGTGGCACACCTACGGAAGATTGCCAAAGGGCGAGGAAGGTCTGTTCTTGGTTGTTGCTGACACCAATACAACTAATGAATCCCTGGCAGATGTTCTGGGTTTTGATAAGGGCATGAGGCGTATTGGAGAAATAGAAAAGAAGAAGGAACTATTTGAGGCTGTAATTGCAATTCCATTTAGAATTGATCCAGCAACATCAGAAAGACAGTTCTTCGCAATTGATAGAAACAGTGATTCTGTGTCCATTAAGGAACAAAAAGAGAAGATGAAGAAATACTTGATTCCTCCAAGGTTTGATTTCATCAAGTTCCCACAAGTGGATTCAATTGCCATGTTTATATTTGAATTCTCAAAGTCAATGAATGATACTGATCTTAGCCATCTGTGGCAAAACATTCTGCCACCAAGTGGAATTCGAGCAGAGAAACAAACTGCCATTATTGAACACGATTTGGTTGATGGTGAATTGCTGAACAACTATTCAAAAGACACAAAATGGATGTTATTCAAGGTTAAGCAACGTGCAAAATTGAACCTTGTTGAATCTGAAGAGCTTGTTCCACAGTTTGATTTTGAGCTGGATAGAAAGCCTTATGACTATACTTACAACTGGCCATATGACTATTTCTCACTCGTTGAAGTTGCAGAATTGGAACTAGAGTTGGAATATGATTCAAAGATTAACAAGGTTGACTTGAATGATAAGGACCACAAGGTGGAACTAAACAATGTCTGAGTTTATGAACAAGAAAGAACAAACCATTAGTTTGGTTTTGACTAGAAAGGGGAAACAGGAAGTTTCTGCTGGAAAATTTAAGCCTGTTTATTATTCATTTCATGACTCTGGTATCCTTTATGACGGTCAATATGCGGGCATAACAGAATATCAAAAAGATATTGTTTCAAGGATCAAAGACACACCACAGACAGAGCCAAGTGGCCTGTATAAGCAAACTGCATTGAGTGAATCATTCTCAATGATAGGAAACATATTGGGCACCTGCGATCCAACAACACAATACACTCCAGCATTTCATCTTTCCATTGAATCAGCAAAGATAAGTGGAACAGTTATGAATCAAGTTGGTTCATTTAATGGAGTTGTTCCCAGGGCAACTGTTGTGACATATATATCCAATAAGCAGCTTGAGACACAAATACCAGAATTGTTCTTGACATTGAATGAAGAATATGGTTTAGATTCAAAAGATAATTTTGAAGTGGAGCTTTTTGAAATTGATTCAGTTGGTAACTTAAATAAAATCCCTGAACCGAGCGAATTTTTCCAAATGATCCCAGATGAAAGGGTTTCAACTCAAAAACAAGCCATTCCAATTATTTATACAGATGTATTAACAGTTAACCAAAAAGAGTGTATTGAATGAACCTAAATGATCTTCTTCCAAAAATAACAATAGATAGAATTGATTTAGAGAACGATGCTGAGCACATAGTTGTGACTGTCAACATCGTTTTGACCAATTTTAATGATGATGTTGTTGATTGGAATGATCACAATCTGAACAATGCATTATCAGTTATTCTTGAAGCATCTGAAAAGCTTAGGTTTAAAAAGGATATGTCCGAGTGGGTGAAGATTCCAGAAGGATATCAAACCAACTTCAAGTACAAAATCAATGGTGCAAAATTTCCAGATATATCTTTCAAGTATGGAATTCACGTTGATGAAGAAATTGTAAGAGTGGCACTTGATATCCCATCAGATATCAAATTTGATGCTGTTCCTCTTGAGACTTTAGTTGTCATGCAAAATGGTTCAACTGAGCTTGACATTGTTAATGATTTTAGATTTGAGTTTGTTCCTGATTCACTTCTTGTTGACCAGGAATTGACACTCAAAATGAATCTTGAGTCCTTTGGGAACAGAGTGGAGTCTAGCTTCAACTCAAACATGTTCAGTGGCCTAACGAAAACATATCAAGGTGAAGATGGTATTCATTTGATGTTTCATGTGGACATGAAAGAATTAGCTAAGCAGAAGTCACTGTTTGGTCATGTTGCTTCAATGAATAACTTTGAAACAGATATCATGCCACATTATTTGATCAAAGACATAACAGTAACCAGAACTAGAGTTGGTTATGGCAAATATGATGGTAAAAACATAGAGCCAACAAAGTTGAATGACAACGACATACCAGAAGTTGTTGGCTCTGGATTAACATCATTTGGAGAGGCTGTTTATTCTGGTGGGATTATATCTGAGATTAAAGTTAAGCAAAATGCTTCAAGCATTAGAACATTTGTCATTCATGATGTTGATTTCAAATATGTGACAGATGGAAATTGGGCATATTCTTTGAGCATTTGTGTTGAAGATGGCTCAAGAGTATATTTGCGAGAAATAAATGAAGAATTAAACAAGTGGTCACATTATCTGAATGGGGTTATCAATGAGGCGTCCAATGGTTTGATTTATGATCACATGTTGAACAGATTTGATCCAATGTTTGTGAACAGGAATAATCCCAAGTTGGATGAGTTGATGGAGAGTGCCACCAATGCAGCTTCTCTATTTGGAAGAAATAGGATCCCCAGACTGTCTTTTGGTTCCATGAATGTCTGGCAAGTTGAAAAATTGCAAAACATGCTCTTGGAACTATCTGCACTCATTGGATACACAATGAATCAAAGTGGATTCAAGAATCATCAATCCAATGCTTCTAGAGGCGATGTTCAGTGGGACATTAATGAATCATATTCATTCTTCCAGACATTTGATGCATATGTTCCCAAGAAATACGGTGCAACATTATTTGGCAAACAAACTGGTGTTCTGGATGTTTCAGTGGAAACATTTAAGAGCAGGCTGAAAATTGAATCTGACAAGTTCTACAAGACTGAAAGGTTTACAAACACATTGACTCCAATGACATATATTGTTGGGGAAAACGAAGTCAACAATATTGAAC
The DNA here is from genome assembly GCA_937868685.1 of uncultured bacterium. Taxonomy (GTDB): domain Bacteria; phylum Patescibacteriota; class Minisyncoccia; order Phycocordibacterales; family UBA1006; genus CALMMZ01. Next base: position 3,785 of record CALMMZ010000064.1, read on the forward strand.
CAAAGGGCGCTTTTGATTTTTCAATTTATTCAAAATTGATGGCAAGTGTTGCGGAAGTAAATTTGGATATTGAATTTAATAATGAGACACTTTTGGAATCATTCTCAAGA
>CALMMZ010000065.1 GCA_937868685.1 uncultured bacterium
CCCAAACATTCCAAAGTGCATATCCTGCAGAATTTTTTGAAACAATAGGTTTGTTTGCTAAAATTTCACCACCACTCTCTTGGATTAATTGCCAAATTTCTCGGTATATTTTTCCTTCAAAAGTTTCTAATTTCATTTTTTGATCAAGTTGTGGACGATGAAGAGGTTCAATGAGATATTCGTTTCCATCTGCAAGAATAACTTTTGAAGATAAAATATGATTATTAAATTTTCCATAACGAAGTGTTTTTTCCCCTGCTCCATTATTACTATACATTCCACCCAATGCGCACAATTCTCGCGATGCTGGAAATGATGGAAAAAATACATCTTGTTTTAATGTTTCTCTTTCAAGGTCTCGATAATAACACCCGGGTTCAACAATTGCATATTCTGATGTTATAGAAATGATCCGATTCATATACCGAGTCGTATCTACAATAATTGATTCGCCAATAGCAGCACCAGACATATCAGTTCCTGCTGCACGCATAGTGAGCGATATTTGTTGATCGAGTGGAAGTTCTTGATTTTGTTCTTGTATCCAGATTACTAAATTTTTTATATCATTACTATTTTTCGGGAATACTACCAATTGTGGGCGAACAATGAACATACTTGCATCTCGAGAATATTTTTCGAGTACTTGTTCTGATTGTTCAATATCTCCGATAAATACTTTTTGTAACGAACGAATAAGGTTTTCTGATAATAATTTCATATATTTTGAGTATACCAGATTTAAAAAAGTTAACTAGAACACACATTTCCTAAAAAATCATGTTATACTAAAAGGGTATGCGAAATCCAGAAAAATTATTTATCCTACCATTTGATCATCGATCATATTTCCTTAAAAAATTAGGAATTATCGACCGAAATCCAACAATCGAAGAAATTGCATTAGTAACTAATTATAAAAAAATTATCTACCAAGCATTTAAAAAATCTCTCGAACTTGGAATCACAAAAGAATATTCTGCAATTCTTGTGGATGATATTTATGGAAAAGATATTTTACAAGATGCCAAAAAAAATGGCTACACAACTATTCAAACAACTGAAATTAGCGGACTTGATTACTTTGCGTTTGAACATGGAGATAATGCAGAGCAATGTCTCGTTGAGATTATGCCAAGTTATGCCAAAGCGCTCGTTCGACTCGATCCGCGGAATAATACTGAAAGTGAACAAACTTCTATTTCAAATTTAAAAAAACTATACGAAATTTGTAAAAATAATAATATTGGTTTTCTCATTGAGCCACTCTTTTTTCCAAATGATACAGATATTGAAAAATTTGAAGACAACAAACGAGCATTCGACGAGCAAGTTCGTCCAATCCTTGTAAAACAACTAATGGATACTTTATACACAGAAGATATTCGCCCTGATATTTGGAAAATTGAAGGATTTTCTCAGTCAGAGAATTATCAAGCAGTTGCAGATCATCTGAAGACCTATTGTACTACTGCACGCATCGTGATACTCGGGAGAAATGAAACTCCAGAATTTGTTGCAAAATGGATTACTGCTGGAAAAAATATTCCAGAAGTTATTGGGTTTGCTGTTGGGCGAACGATTTTTGATTCAGTTCTTGATGAAAATAAAGCAGGAATTATTTCAGAAGAAGAAGCAGTTGAAAAAATTGCACAAAACTTCTATCACTATTATCAACTTTTTACTGAATAAAATTTTAACAAAATAATATTACTATTTATGAAAGAACTCGACTTTTTAGCAATTGGAGATATCGTAACCGATGCATTTATTGAACTTCAAGATGCAGAAGTACATTGCGATACTGACAATGAAAACTGTTTACTTTCCATGCGGTTTGGAGATAAAATTCCTTATAAAAATGTACACGTAGTTGCCGCTGTTGGAAACAGCCCAAATGCATCTGTTTCTGCAGCACGACTTGGACTTAAGTCTGCCATTATGACTCATGTAGGGAATGATGACTTCGGAAAAGAATGTATTAATGAATTACAGAATCGTGGAGTGCTCACTGATTTTGTAACTGTAGAAAATGATAAAAAAACAAACTATCATTATGTACTATCATTCAACGCAGAGCGAACTATTCTCATTAAACACGAAGATTTTACATATGATCTAAAAAAACAAATTGGTGATACTGTTCCGAAGTGGGTATATTTCAGTTCTGTCGGAGAAAATTCTATGCAATACCATCATGATATCGCATTATGGGTAAAAGAAAATAATATCAAAATGGCTTTTCAACCAGGAACATTTCAGATATCTCTTGGATCTGAAAAATTAAAAGATGTTTACGAAGCATCAGAAATCTTTTTCTGTAATGTTGAGGAAGCGCAAAAAATTCTTGAAATAGACTCACAAGACGTAAAAGAACTCATGTTGAAAATACATGAACTTGGACCAAAAATTGTGAGCATTACTGACGGACCAGATGGAGCATATGCTTATGATTCGTATAATGATGAATACTGGTTTCACCCTATTTATCCAGACCCGAAACCTCCCGTGGAACGAACTGGTGCCGGTGATTCGTTTTCATCAACTTTTACCGTAGCAATTATACTCGGTAAATCTGTTGCAGAAGCATTATCATGGGGACCAATTAACTCAATGAATGTGGTACAACATATCGGAGCACAGGAAGGACTTCAAACAAGAAAAAATCTTGAAGGATTTCTCGCAAATGCGCCAGAAAATTATAAACCACAGAAAATTTAAACAATAAAAACCCGTGATGGTTACATCACGGGTTTTTCTAATTTATTATATATTAGAACTATATTCCTCTACTTAGGAAGAAGGTGTTTGTTTCTCAAACAATCCTTTCAAGCTTTCAAAAAACTTTTCTCCTTGAGGTGTATTTTTAATAGCTTCGAGCATACTACCAATAGCAAGTCCTCCATTTGCACTAAACAAATCAAGTGTGTTTTTTACACCAGCTTGTGCAGAACCACCATTTGCAATAATTTTAACATCAGCATCCTGAAGCGCTTTTGCTTGTTCAGATCCTACCGTGATATATGCCTTAGCAAACTCAAGTAATATTAAATAATTTTGATATTCTTGGTTCTTTCCAATTTCCTTAGCAAGTTCAATTTGAGCCTGAACAGGTGCTAATTGTTTAGCTTTTTCCGCTTCTGCTTCTGCTCTACCTTTGGCTTCGATACCTTGTGATTCACGTTTGGTAGCCTCTAGTTCCCCATCAGCAATAAGAATAGCCGTTTCTTTTTCTTGATTTGCAACTACAATTGCAGCTTCTTTCGCAATTTCAGCATCACGAACTTTTCTGACTTTTTCTACTTCTTTTTCTTTTTCTGTAGTTTTTGCTTTTTCAATATTAATCTCTTGTTCGGATTGTTGTTGAGCAATACCTACTGCTTTTTCTTTTTCTGCAGTACGTTTACCTACTAATTCGTCAGCTTCCTGCTTACGAATATCTACTACCTGTCTCGCTTCAATTTCGGCAACTTCAGCTTCTTTATTATTCTTAGCAACCTCAATTCTACTTTCCATAGTAATTTGCGAGCTTTTCTTTGCCATAATATCAGCAATAACTGTTGAAGATTTTGAATCTCGAATATCCATTAGTTCGATATTTTTAACAGGTTCAATTCCCCAATTTTCTAATTCCTCTTTTACTTCCTTAGTGAATTGATCACCAAATGTTGCACGATCAGTCATTACTGTATTAATATCATGTGAGGCAAGAATTTTTCTTACTGCGCCTTGAATAATTGCCTTGATCTGCTGATGAAGTTCGTCAATACTTGAAACTCGTTGAGCTGCCTTATTCGTATCGGCGATTCTGAAAAAAGCAGTAATATCGAGCATAAAAGGAACACGATCCTTGTCGTACGCTTCGTAGTCTTTAAAACTTAAATCAAAGTTACTTACTGGTAATTTGATTGTAGTGACACCTATTATTGGAATCCAACTAGGCCATTGGTAGTAAACATTTCCAGCCTCCTGACCTGTTCCATAGGAAACTGTTTTCTTTTGTGATTGTACAATATGAACCATATTAGTTGGTACTACCGTACGAAACAAAAAAGAAACAAACCCTACAAGAAGTAGCCCAAGAATGATTAAAAAAACTGGCATAATTACCAAACCAAGGGAGTATATCCCCGAAAAAACACTTAATACTTTCATTTGTTTTTAATTTAATTGTGAAAAAATTGTTCCAAACAAAAATAGCATACTTACAATAATATGTCAAATTGTTATCTATTTTTACCACCCTAGAGAACAACAGATACTCCTATATCCCAAAAAATTCTTTTGTATTTTTCATCACTTGCTCTCGAACTATTTCAATCTCTAACCCTTTTAATTCTGCGATTTTTCTTGCAACCTCTATTACCATCCATGGTTCACATGTTTTTCCTCGATACGGACTGGGCGCTGCGTATGGTGCATCAGTTTCAATCATTATTCTGTCAATCGGACATGTACGAATCATTTCATCATAATCAGTACAAAACGTGATTGGCCCATCCACAGAAATCACATATCCTGTATCAACAATTAATTGCATACATTCTACAGAGCCACTGAAAAAATGAAAATCTGCTTTCCCTTGGTAATTCATTTCTTGTAAAATTTGTAATGCATCGTAATATGCATCATCAGTTCCGCGACTCGTACGAACATGCAACATAAGTGGTTTACTAATTTTTTGAGCTAGTAAAATATGTCTTTTAAAAATTTCTGCCTGTCTTTGTTTTGTTTCCGGTGATTGATCTCGGAAATAGTCCAAGCCAGTTTCGCCAATAGCAACTACTCTTTTATTACGAGACATTTTATTAATGACTTGCCATTCTGACTCTGTAGGAATATGCGTGTTTGTAGGGTGGAAGCCAACCGTCGCCCAGCACTGCCCTACATTCTGTTCTGCAATTTCAATAGCTAATTGAGAAGTTTCTATATCAATTCCAACTGTAATCGTTCCAATATTTTGCTCTTTCATTTTTTCTAAAATTTCTTGCCTCTTTTCTACAAGTGGAGGCAAATTCAAATGTGAGTGAATATCAATATAATCAAGCTTCATAGATGTTTGAAATATAACATAAATATAAAAAGCAGGAAATTTTACGAAGCAAAATTTCCTGCTTAAACAGCTGTTTAAGATTTTTTCTCTCCAAGTTTATCAAACTCGTTTTTTAAATCTTCTATTTCAACATCTATTCTTTTAATCATTTCAAAAGGATCTTTAATAAAAAAATTGAAATTCATACAATCTTTTTCCAATACAATCTTAAACGACCCATTACTTCCAGTTATTGGCTTCATTACTCTATCTCTTTTTGAGTATCCAATCGTTATCTCATCTAGACTTGTATGAGTATGGTTCTCATTAAGCCAATTTTGAAGCTTTTCGAAATCTACTTTTGCTTTTTCTTTTTTCTCTATGAGCTCCTTAATTTTTAAAGCTCTCTGAAAATCTTTTTCTTTCATAATCATTAATTTTATTGAACAATATTCTTTGTATAAAGATACTACAAAAATTAAAAAATGTCAACAATAAAAACCGCTCCTGCAGTTTTTATTGAACAATCCCAATGTGTTTTCCTTGTTCTACACAATCCTCACAAATTACATGCAAATGCCTACGAATATCTCCACTATTGATTACGTTACTTGTTTTGTTTTCACATATTTCACAAGTTCCAATTTGTTGCGTATCTTCATCAAAAGCCACTTTCATTCTTCCGTCAAATACAAACATTTCCCCTTCCCACAAACCTTTACTTCCAAACTTTTCACCGTATTTTGCAATTCCTCCATCTACTTGATACACATTTTCATACCCTCGATTTTTCATCATTGCTGATAAAATTTCGCAACGAATTCCACCTGTACAATAGGTTACAATAGGTTTGTTTTTATATTTACTGATTTCACCGTTTTCAATATCATTAATGAACTCTTTTGAGGTTTTAATCGGTGGAACAATCGCATTTTTAAACTTTCCAATTTTTGCTTCGTATTGATTTCGTCCATCATAAAAAATTACATCATCACCATATTTTTCAACCAATTCATTCACTTGTTCTGGTTTCAAATGAACCCCACCGTTGGTTACTCCGTTTTTATCAATAGTAATTTCATCAGGTGCACCAAATGCAACGATTTCTGATTTTACTTTTACTCTAAGTTTTGGAAAATTATCTCGTCCACCATTACTCCATTTGTAAGTAATTTTTTTCATCAAGGAATGCTTATTCATCTCTTTAGTGTACGCTTTTAAATCTTCAATTCCACCTCCTAATGTTCCATTAATCCCATGTTCACTAATCAAAATACGTCCTTTCAAATTTAAATTTTCTGCTAAGTTCCGTTGCCAATGCATTGTTGTTTCTGGGTCAGGGATTGGGATAAATTTATAGAATAAAATAATTTTTTGGAGA
>CALMMZ010000066.1 GCA_937868685.1 uncultured bacterium
TTTCATTGTTAATAAATTCTCCTTCAAGTTCATCATTGCAAATACTCTCTAATGTTGTTTCGTTTAAATTATAATCTATAATCCCTTTTAATTTTGATTCAGTAATAAATACATACGCTTTTTTATTATCAAGAATTTCTTTACTTTTTGGATGTTTAAATTCTTTTTCAACATTATCAATTTCTTGTAAAATTTTTAAATCTTCCTGATTTGTGGATATTTCTTGTTTTAAATGGTCATGTTTTATTACACCTTTTTCTTTTGCTTGCACTGCCCCAGCAGACAATACTGTTGCTGCTAATCCCAAGGCTGTATTTTTCAGTGTTTTTTTGTAGATTCAAGTGAAAATTTCATAAATAATTTTAATTATTCTTATAATTATTAATATTATACTAAATTCATTTCCTATTTTCAAGTGCACTACTCAACGTTTCAGAGTCTGCATATTCAACTTCTGCACCAGTTGAGAATCCTCGTCCCAGCTGGGACATGTTAAATCCAAATTGTTCCGCAAAGGGTTTTATTTTTTGTTGTAATGTCCGTGTAACACGGTCTGCGTCAGGATTTGCAGGGAGTGCAAAAATAATTTCAGAAAGTACTGTACCTTTTTGTTTAATCAGTTTTTCAAAAGCTTTTATTCTGAATTGGTTATGTAATTCTGTGTCGATCATATTTTCCAAATTTCCAATAACAAAATAATGTCCATGATAGGTATTTGATTTTTCAAAAGTTTCGATATCTTGATCTTTTTCTACTACTAATAACAAAGAAGCATCTCGAGTATTATCACGAATAATTGGCGACGTAGTAATACTTTGATCATTGGTAGTAAAATATTGAAAACTGATTGGACAAAGTTTTACGGTTGATCGAGTCGTAGTTATTTTTTCTTGTAATTCTTTAATAAAATCAGGATGTGATTGTACAATAAAATACGCAAATCGTTTTGCTTGTCGTTTTCCAATTCCAGGAAATTTGGTAAATAAATATGCGAGTTGTTCAAAAGGAGTTTGCATGTTTGTTTGTAATTATTTTTAATTATTGATATGTAGATTTAAAAATTCTCCATAGTAAAACCATTTGATTCTATTGCTTGGCTTGATTCTGGGGCGAAATCATTAAAATCTCTTTTTTCTACTTCCATAAAACTTGTTTTAGATCCATCAAAGAGTAATTCTACTGAACCGGTTGCTCCGTTTCGATGCTTTTCTATTAGAATTTCTGCAAATTCATTACGACCTGCCTCGTTTTCATTTTTTTCTCGGTGAATGAACATTACCACATCAGCATCTTGTTCGATTGATCCAGAGTCTCGAAGGTCTGATAATCGTGGTTTTCCACCGCGTTGTTCTACAGCACGAGAAAGTTGAGAAAGAGCAATTACAGGAACATTTAACTCTCGTGCGAGTGATTTTAATCCTCGAGAAATTTCAGTTACTTGATTAACCATTGAATCAAAGTTTTTTGTTGTAGTAATAAGCTGAAGATAATCTACAATAATAAGACCAAGTCCGTGTTCCATTTTCATACGTCTGGCAGTGGATCTCATTTTCAAAAGCGAGTTACCTGCTTGATCATCAATAAGGATGGGAGCTTTTTGGAGTCGGCTCATTGCGTCGGTAAGATCAAGCCAATCTTGTTCACGAAGATTCCCAGTACGCATTTTCCAGTTATCAACATTAGCTTCTGCTGCAAGCATTCGATCCATAAGTGACAATGCAGACATTTCGAGTGAAAAAATTCCAACAGGGACTGAGTGATTGAGAGCTGCTTTTCGTGCAATATCGAGAGCAAGAGAAGTTTTTCCCATAGATGGTCGTGCAGCGAGAATTATCAAATCTGATTTTTGGAATCCTGCAAGTTTATCATCAAGCTTTTTGAATCCTGAAGGAACTCCACGGAGTTCGTTTTTATTATCAGCAAGTTTTTGAATTGTTTCGTAGGTTTCAGGAAGAATTTCTCGTGCAGTTACGAATTTCTGAATCCGTCCAGAATTGTTAGTTACTTCGAGAATTTTTTTCTCAGCTTGGTCGAGTACTTCTTCAATTTCTTGACCCTCTTGATAACCAAGTTCTGTAATATCATCACCTGCAGAAATAAGTCCACGAAGACTTGATTTCTTAGCAACAATATCTGCATAATGAGTGATATTAGTTGATGCTGGTACAATTGTTACGAGTTCGTTTAGGTAGTCAATACCGCCAATGGTGTCAATAATCTTCCTTTCACGGAGTTTTGTTGTAAGCGAAACGAGATCAATAGGTTCTCCTTTGTTTGTAAGATCCAGCATTTCTTTGTATATCATGCCATGTTTTTCGACATAAAAACTTTCTGGACGAATTATATCCATAATATCTTGAATTCCTACAGGACGAACCATAATAGAACCAAGTAAAGCTTTTTCTGCATCAATATCTTGAGGTGGAATGCGAATAATAGTGTTGCCAACTTTCTTTTTCATATGTGTGTACCATAGCATGGTGTATCAAGTACGTGAAGTGTACAAAGAAGTGGAGAAATTGTGGAGAATTTTATTAACTACACTACTTGTGTTTTTTGTAAGAAAAATGATATAATTATCAATAATTATGAACAATTCAACAGAAATCACTTATATTGGTAAAACTGATTTTCGTAATGCAATGACTCGTTTTGGGATCAAGGCAATTGATCGAACAAAACACATGTACATTATTGGAAAAACAGGAACTGGTAAATCTACTTTTCTTGAAAATTTGATTGTCCAAGATATTATTAATGGAAATGGGATTGCATTTATTGATCCTCATGGTGGTTCTGCAGAAAAAATGCTTGAATTTATTCCTGAATATAGAATTAAAGATGTTATTTACTTAAATCCTTCTGATACAGATTTTCCTATTGCATTTAATCCGCTTGAAGATGTTGATCCAGCTCAACGACCGTTAGTTGTTGATGGTTTAATGACTGTATTTAAAAAAATATGGCCTGATGCTTTTTCTGGGCGAATGGAGTATATTTTAAACAATTCAATGTTGGCACTACTTGAATATCCTGACCCAACACTTCTTTCAATTAACAGATTTCTTACCGACAAAGATTTTCGCAAGCGAGTAATTAATAATGTTTCCGATCCAACAGTAAAAAACGCATGGGATGAACTTTCGAGATGGGATGATAAACGTTGGAGCGAAGCAACAGGGGCGCTCATTAATAAAGTAGGACAGTTTACTACGAACCCATTGATTCGAAATATTGTTGGTCAAGTAAAATCAACATTTGATTTCCGTAAAGCGATGGATGAACGAAAGATTTTGATTATTAACTTATCAAAAGGGCGTATTGGTGAACAGAATCAACCACTTTTTGGAGCAATGCTCATTACTAAAATTTATCTTGCTGCAATGTCGCGAGCTGATTTGACCGTGGAAGAAAAGGAACGTGCTGCGCCGTTTTATTTTTATGTTGACGAGTTTCAAAACTTTGCTAATGATTCGTTTGCAAATATTTTGTCGGAAGCTCGAAAGTATGGACTTTGCCTTACTGTTGCAAATCAATACGTTGACCAGATGGCTGAAACAATTCGAAATGCGGTATTTGGAAACATGGGGACTACTATTGCATTCCGTGTTGGACCACTTGATTCACCATTGCTTGAAAAGGTATTTTCACCGACATTCACTGCGAACGATCTCGAAAATCTCCAGTTTGGACAATTTTATTTAACACTTCAAATTGACGGCATGGGTTCACGTCCTTTCTCTGCACAGAGTCTGTGGCCAATTCCTGCAGAGAAACAATTCCTTCAACGGCAAGTAATTGAAACATCACGATCAATATATGCACGACCACGTGCTGATGTTGAACGAGAAATTATTGAATGGTTTGGTTATAATAATAAAAAAATTGATATCAAGGAAAAAGATAATCAAGAGTTGAAACAATCTCCTATAGGGGTTTCTAAGAAAAATTCTATTGAAAAAGTAAATAATCAAAATAATCAAAAAATAGCACCAAAAAAAGAAAAAAACCAAACAAATCAGAAACCTCTAACAAAAAAACATGTATTATCAGAAATAGATTCAGTTTATAGCACTAATCAATCAATACGAAAAAATCAAAAAAGAATTGAAGAAAAAATAACACCAACAAATGTTTCTGTACCACTAGAAAATTTACTCAAGCAGTTTGAAGAAGTAGTTGTTATTGATCAAAAAAATGCAACACCCCAAAGTCAAGATGAAGCTATTTCATTTGAAAATTCTCTTGAAGAAAAGCCAACAAATTATATTCCTCACAGTTATAAAGATAAATCTGCAAAAACTGATTCGAAAAATGCTCTCCGTGAGGCACTTCAAAAAGCAGAACAATCACGAGCTAAAGAACAATTAAAAACTCTTGCAAAAAATGAATCTACAGAAACACTTTCTGACATTTTGGAGCACGTGAAAGATATACAGTCTAATCAAGTAGACAATCAATTGCTTAATCAATCAGATATTCTTACTCATACACAAAATCAAGATATATCAAATACACCTTCTCCATCAAAAATTGTTCGAGAAGTTCCCGAAGATATCCTGAAGAAAATATTTGAATAATATGAAGTACTTTCTCGCTATTATTAATACTACGTTTTGTTTATTAGGTGTATATTCAATATCTCATGCAGAAGTAAAGATTAACGAAATTGCTTGGATGGGTACAGTGGATAGTACTTATGAAGAGTGGATTGAATTATATAATACCGAAGCAGATGCGGTCTCACTTAAAGGTTGGAAGATTTTGAAAACAGGAGATGTTACTTTATTTGAAATTAAAAATGAAGTACAAATCCTCGGAGAAGGGTATTTTCTCATTTGCCGAACAACTACTACACTCACTAACCCATTAGGGGGTATTTGTAATGCTCAAGGAAGTTTTGGGGGTAGTGGATTGAACAATACACAAGAAACGCTTACCTTGAAAGATGAAAGTGGAAATACGTTAGAAATATTACAAAGTGGAAATAATTGGAGCACTCTTGGAGGAAAAAGTACCACAAAAGAAACTGCGCAAAAAACTCGCTCAGGTAGTTGGATTACTGCAATACCGACTCCAGGAGAAGAAAATTCAGAAGTAGCGAGCACTACTGTGAGAGAAGCTTCAGGAAGTACGAATAGTTCTACAAATAATACAAGTAATTCAAACGATGACAATAATGTTGAAACTAAAAAAGAAATTATTTTGGAACCAACATACTCTACAAATGTATCCATGAAAAAAGTAATTATTGAACGAGTTCCTGTAAAATTTTCTGCAACAATTACAAAAACAATTACTAAAAATTTGAAAAATGATATCGCTCGAGGAAAATTTGAATGGTCAATGGGGGATGGGCAATCGTACTTTTTTGAACGCAATACTCCCATTACGTATACTTACCAGAAGCCTGGAGAATATGTAGTTATTTTAAAATACTATGAGAGTATCTTTGATGAAGAACCAAAATCTATTTATCAGAAAATAGTTACCGTGATTCCTGCAACGATTGGAATATCTGTTGATGATCAAGGGGTAATTACTCTCACAAACACTTCAACCGATGATATTGATTTGTTGGGTTGGAGTATTGTGCAGAATTATACACAACAATCATTTTCATTCAAAACGAGCACCATACTTCGGAAGGGTACATCTCTTACAATTCCGAACCAAGTTCATGGATTAGTATATATTGGAAATACATTGATTCAACTTATAACTCCTGATGGATATCGAATTCCTGTTGCAACAAAAGAAACAAAACAAGAGATTAATAAAAAACCAGTTATAGCTATTCAAAAACAGCAAAAAATTATCCCTGTAACAAATACTCTAGACAATATAAATGAAAATCTTTATCAAACTGCACAAATGGCATCAATTACTCCATTTATAGAAAAAGATAATAAATTATATATATTGCTTGGG
>CALMMZ010000067.1 GCA_937868685.1 uncultured bacterium
TTCATTAAAAACATGTGAACAATAATCTCGACTAACAATCCGACAATTAATAGAAATCCCCTCTTTTTCTAAAACTCGCTTAAAGAAAAAAGATGCGACTGCACACATTTTATGTAAATCCGGCGATTTAAAATAATCATATGGCATTGCATCGTGAGACCATGCAAATTGTTCACATACAACCCGACATTTTTTAGCAATGGTCCTGATTTTGAGGGAGATCATAAAATAAAAAGACGGGTAGAATCGTTCTACCCGTCTTAATCTGTTATTGCCTATTCCAGACTCGCCAACTGCTTTTCAATATCTTCCAAAGAAAGACCTTCAAGCTGTTCCATCTGCTTCTTCTGTTTCAGATTGGTCAAGAATTCGCGTTGAGCAGCATTCTTTTCCTTTGTCTTACGTGCATCGTCTTCGGCCTGCTTAGTCTCGATCACAAACTTCACGATTTCCAACTGAGTTTCGATGTCAGCCGTAGATGGTGTGCGTTTCTGAACAAAAGACTTACGACCAAGCTTCTGAATCTTTTCGTCCAGGGCAACCGCAATGTTATCCAGTGCAGTCAAACTCAGATCAAAAAGATCTTCGCTAGTTAGTTGAGCCTTAGTGGTTTCAAAACGCAGCTTCTTACGGGCGGCAGTGATGAACAGTTCGTTTGTGTTGTTTGTATTACTCATGTTTATTTTGTTGTTTGTTGTTTGTTGTTTAGGTTAGAATTTAATTTTAAGCAAGCGTTTGATATTTCCAGTCACTTCCACGATCATTTCATTTCTGATAGTATCGGAGAATCCAAGACCGGATAACTCATTTTCAACTGGTTCTACTTTAACACGATTTCCAAGTAGTTCAAATACTTTTCGATCTTTTGCCAAATCTTCTTTCAAAAATTCATTGTAGAATGCTCTGGTAGTATCATCGGATTTACATCCTTCGAGGAAGAACATATGATGTTTATTACCAATCTCAGAATTCCAGTAGTTAGGAGAGAATGTGATTGCTTTAACATTATGCCACTTTTCGGTGCCAATATTCCACTTAGTCTGGCTTGAAGTCTTGCTTTCCATTTTGTGTTCGATAGTGAACACCCCATTTTTAAGCGTGACCTCTGCCAGTGTGATCCACTGCTTGTTCTTGAGTGGAGCAGGATGGTTATAGTGGAAAATTTGACCACCAAACTCGATTTCTGCTCTAAAACCTGACTTAGTAGGTTCACGCAATTGCCAGTTATGAATCTTGAAAACATACTTTCCATCACGTAATTTCTTCATATCAGGAAACGCAATGTTTTCAATTGGAATATAATTTTCAGGTGCCGCTGCCGTATAATCGACATCCTGTTTACCGCCAGAAGTATGATCCACACGATTATTCCAGCCTACACGTTGTCCACTAGGATAACGATCATGACACTCATCTCCATGCATAGTCGAACCAGGAAGGAACACATGTAAATCCATAAGACTTGCATTTCGACCTGCTTCTGGATGATTCCAAGAATGAGTGAAGCGCAGAACGCCATCAACTCGACCACCCAATTCAGCAACCCGTGCTCTCATGCTATCCGCAACATTTCCTGTGTAGCTCCAACTAAAGTTGTTATTCCACTTAAAAAGGGTCTGATCTTCCTTATTTTGTGGTCCTACAAGTGACACTGCCCATTTTTTACTATTATAATCGTATTCAACAAAATATGTATATTCATTAATATTCGGTTCGATCTTGAATGACCTGGGAATCAACTTTGGTCGATTTTCCAATTCCTTTTTCCTCGCCTGTTCTTTCTGCCAGCAATTATCGCACGTAGTTCCGATCAGAATGGAATCCCCGCAAATGTAGCATTGTTTATAATTATTCATCTTGTATTATATTAGCAAATTGTTCCTTTGTCAAGCATATTTTGCCACACTCTAATTTTATCAGGTGCAGTATGCACATCTATATTCAATGTAAGCTTGTGCTTTTCTTTCACAATAGCAGCCTCAATTTCTTGCCGCTTGACAAACAACGGCACCATGTTGTTGATGATTTCTCCACTGGTATCATATGCGATCTTCCCATATCTTTTCTGTTTCCAACCAGTGCAATCATAATAATCAAAGCCACGATGATACTCGTCCGAAAAAGGATTCACAACATTACCAAAATATATTTCATTATACTTTTGTTCAGGGTGATGTTGAATATCAACCATCAGAATATCTGTATGGTCTTCAATAAAGAAGCTAAGTTGTTTAGACACATTTTCCGGTGTATCAAAAAACGAATAGGATTCTCGATCATTATCATAATGATGAACACATAGACCTTTCAAGTATGCAGGATAGGCAAGGACATTCCCCTTTTCATCTTGAATCACAAACTTTTGACCACTGTTGAGATATTTTGATAGTTTCATATACTCAGGCTATTC
>CALMMZ010000068.1 GCA_937868685.1 uncultured bacterium
CACGAACATATAAGGTCGTTCAGCCAATTATCGGAAGACTAATGGTCAAACTTACAAGTTCTACAACAGTAGATCTATACATTCGTAAACGAAAAAACTTTTAATTTATGCTATTGCAGGTCACCGATATTCCGGCAACAAAAGATCCAATAGTTCTGTATGTATGGATCATTACCACTACTGTTGCTATAATTATAGTCTTAGCAACGGTTCTTAGATTTCTATACAAAAAGTTAGAGGAAAAAAATACTGACTTAATCAACACTCATAAAGTAGACACAGACAGATATATAGCTCACACGGAAAAAGTTACTACGTTTCTGACTACTCACTCTGAGAAAATTACTCAGGCAGTAGACGATAATAGTAAAGCAACCGAAAAGTTAACTAGTTATATAAAAACAAGAGATGACACACTCAGAGATATACTTAACGCACTTAAAAAATAGTTGCCCCAACAACTATGATTACATAAAACAGAGATCAGAGGAGAATCTCGTTAACAACTAAAAAAAACTGAATGGATAACATGATCCTTCTAATCGTGATGGATGTAGGTCTAATCACAATGTTTGCAATAAGTTTATGGCTCCAAATAAGAAGCTACTATAAATACGAAAACGGCTTGAAAGATACACGGAAAGCTTTTATCATTAGTATTGTAGCTTGTTTATTTATTGTCGTAGCTTTATTTTTAAGAGACACTGGAACCTTGTTTTTACAGGAAGAAACATCTCGAATTGTAGCTTCCATAGTTCCGACACTTATCAGAACATGCCTTTGTATTATTGCAGTAATGGGAGTTTTGGTGAGAATGGGTTCAAGGTTTGAATTCTTAGAATCAAAGTATTGGAAAGAAAAGTTTTTCAAACTAAAAAGAAAGGAAAAGTAATGAAGCTGAAAGGATTGCTGTTCGTACTGTTATTGACAGTATTAACGGTATCAACAAGCACCGCACAGTTCCAAATATCAGGAACAGTAGGGTACGGAGCAAAGATTAATAAAAATCTGGATTACAGTTTGTACCAATCAACTGTAACTTCTAGTTTACAGCAGAAGATAGACAAGTTTTCAATCATAGCTCAGGGAATG
The DNA here is from genome assembly GCA_937868685.1 of uncultured bacterium. GTDB lineage: Bacteria > Patescibacteriota > Minisyncoccia > Phycocordibacterales > UBA1006 > CALMMZ01. Next base: position 1,093 of record CALMMZ010000068.1, read on the forward strand.
TCAATAAACAGCGATAGCACCATAGACTTCTACGGAGGACTTAAGTTATCTTATGACTTTTGGGCTAAGAAAAATAAATCGTTAGCAATTACTGCACATGGTTTAATCGGTGAAGAAGGAAAAAAACTATCCGGATTAGGGCTAATATACACTGTTGACCGTATGAGCCTGATCGCTGATGTCAGCCAAGAATATAAGAATAAAGAATTATTTTTAAACTTAGGAATAGGCTATGCCTTCTTACAGTAACATAAAAGTACCAGAGAATGTTAAGTGCTTGGACTCTTCGGAGTTCCAAGCACTTTTTGCTTCTCCAAAAAAGAATAAATACAATAATGTAGAAGTTATCTTTGACGGAAAAAGACACCAAAGCAAAAAAGAGCTAAGGGAGTATCAAGAGTTAGTTCAGAGAAAAGCTTCCGGAGATATTTTTGATTTTAAAATGCAGGTGAAGTTTCCACTTATGGAAACGGTAAAAGGGAGTAAACGTATTTACAGGTCAAGATTTTATGCAGCCGATTTTGTTATTTACGACAAGCAAGGAAATGTGGTGGAAGTCATTGACACTAAATCACCACCCACAAGAACGCAATTATACACATTGAAAATTCACTTACTCTATCTTAAATACGGCATTGAGGTTACAGAAAAATGAAGATTGTTGCACAGAAAACATTAGCTAGTGGACTAAGGATATTATTTGAAATGGATGAAACCTATTTCAGAAAACTTAGCGAACACTATACCAATGCAATGGAGAAAGCGACTATTGCTTCTGGAGAGTTAATGCTTAGTCAGTGGCAGGATCAGGCAAGGTCTTCACTGAAATCTTCAGTATCATACACAAGAGCATTACAGGAAGGCAACAATCCAAGATATAACGGAGATCCACTATGGTATAACATTACTCAAGGACAACGCACAAGAGATAAGAAGCGATCCATAGGAGTAATACTGGAAGAAGGCATTGAACCTTTTGATATGAAAGAAAAGATATTAAAAGGCAGGAAATTTGTAAAGGTGAGGTTTGAGTATGGCTCCAGTAATCAAAGCCACAGCCAGAAACTAAGCTCTGAAATAGAAAAGGTCGCTAAGAGATACAACCGATACCTTGATGACAGCAGAGGATTACAGCAAAGTCAGGTAAGAGAAATGTATGGAGACGAAGCAGCCAACAGTCTTAACCCTAAAAGAACTAAGATCTTTACAGCATTAACATTAGGTTCTATGAAGGGTGCGCCTAGGTTTTCTAATTCTTTCAAATTAGATAAGCCAATAGAAGGTGTAGGATGGAAACAAGACTATGGTAGAACCGTAGCTTATCAGTGGAAGACCAGAGAGTTTACTGGTATGGTAGGTGACCAGACCAAGAGTGGTAAAGAAATAGCCGTTCACACATATTCGGTATACAGAACTATATCGAAGAAATCTGCAAATGATTCATGGGTACACCCCGGAATAAGACCAAGAAAAATCCTTGAAACCGCAGGGAATATAGCTTTCCCAAAAATAAGACAAATCTTTGAGTCTGCACTTGAAAATGCAGCGAATTCCTTAAACTGATTTTTCAAAACTAACGTAAGTTTTTACGTTTCTACTTTATATCTTTGTATTGTAAAAAATACAAAACATTGATAGAATTTGTAAATTTTAAAGCATACGCACACCCCCTTGGAGGCGAAATTGACATCACCTACGACTATTCAGAACCAATCGGAGAAGATTGTAAGACCTTTATCTTTAAAGGCAGGGGATCATTCCCAACAGACAGCCAAATATATAATATACTCGATACGAACTCCAATACAACGAACGTAGAAGTATGGACAATTGAAAACTACTTAAGGAAATGCTGGGATTACAATGTTGAACAAGGTAAGAATTATTACTACAAAGGAATAATACAAAGGAAGACAACGCAGCCGGATGGTTCAATACTTACCGAAAGATCACAAATAGTAAGTGCAGAAGTTGATGAAATAATATCAACAGTTATCATTCATACAATACCAATGAAGGAAACGGTAATTGAAGGAATGAAGAAACTTGTAAAGGCAATAGTTGAAAGCATTAATAAGCAGAATCCGGTAAGGATAGCAGACATATCAGTTTGGGATCATTTCCCAATAATATCAGAACCAACACAGTTCTTTACTGTAACCAGAGCAAGTGCAGACGAAGGTCAGCGATACTGGTCAAATGTTTACTCGGAAAGTCAGTCGCAGATTATTAAAGGCGAAATCGAAGCTGAGACAATTAATGTGACTTGGATGACGGTCAACAATCCAATTATGAGAGATCAGATAACCAAGATAATGAGGGGAGCAAAATACTGGCTCCTTAAATATTTAAGGCGGCAGTTCGAAACAGGAGTTACAAGCGTTGCAATAAGCATGATGGCAGATGGAGACGAGAACCCAGAAAATCAAATGCATTTATTTTATTCGGGAATGTTAATTCACTTTTTAGTAGACACAAAATTAATCATAGATAAACCTACTCAGCTAATGGAAAATATATCAGTAGAATTAGGTTTTAATGTTCAACAACTAAACTAATGGCAAAGTCAGAAATTAAATCCACAAAAGACACAGAAGTTGTAAAAGATCCGGAAGAGGCAGTCGTTAAAACCGAACCTGTTTTGATAACACTTGATTCGTATTGCGATGGTCTTGACCAAACCGGAATAGATAAATTTGCAAAAACAATTCTACAATCTGTGATTAACGCAGGAGAAGTAACCCCACATAATAAAACAAGAGAAGAGTGGGAAGGCATTTACTTAAACTTAAAAACTAATAAATAATGTTTAATTTTAATGGTAAAAACTATTATGTTCCACAGGCATACGGAGCAGTTGAAATAATTCAATTGGGAGGTGGATCTTTACCGGATTTCAGCATCGGGGTAATAATTGCACCGTCACCACTTGGCTGCCCTTATTCAGGGACTTTTAACGGAAAAGCATTTGATGCTGAGGATGTATTTTCAGCGTATGACGATATACAAGCGTTGAAAAAAGATTATGGAGACGGAGATCTTTTAACAAAGTTCATATTTGCAAAAAAGACTGCAGGCGGTAACAGCATTTTTGTTTTAAACAGCAGAAAAAACACTCCATATTCTCACACAGATTCCGGAGGCGGTATAAAGTTTGAACCAACAAAGCATTTTTACGGTGCGCCGGGTATGAGAACTTATTACAGTTGTGCAGAATCAGCTTCAACAACGGTATTAACTTCTGGAACTGCAACGGCAGGAGCGAACACCAGTCTTACAGACTCAGGAGCTTCGTGGGGAACCACACAGTATGTTGACAAATGGGTTGAAATTACAGGGGGAACTGGTATAGGGCAAACAAGGAAAATCGTTTCTCACACAGGCACAGTCCTTACCGTAGCAGCATGGACAACCAATCCGGACACTACTTCAACATACAGGATCATACAGGCAAAATTTACAATGAGTTTTACGCCACCTAAATATGTAAAAATGTTAAGGTCAGATGTATCTATTAATGATACTTATTTCTATGTTGACGGCAAAGAAGATTTGTATGAAGGACAAAAGATTTACATTGGCAGAGGAACGGCAAGTATTGCAAACAGCACGGTTGATCTTCTCACTATCAAAAACATTGACAGGACATGGACTTCAAGCGGTTACAAAGTGTATTTAGATCCAACCGGGACTTTGCCAACCATAGCTTATACACAGGCACAATATTCTTTCTTATTCGATCAGGATATAAGCAGGAAAGAAACCTATACATTCGTAGGCTCTGACTGGAACGTGCAGAATATAGTGAAGACAATCAATGCTTCAAGTTCAATAGTTTTTTTAACAGCACTAACAAGTACAGTTCCAGCATTCGCAACAGCCGGTTATATAGCGTATCTTGTTGTTGGAGATGCTTCAACGCAGGCAACTTCACCAACAGTTTCCACCACAGATTATGCAAACATTGCAGCAGCATTCCCAACGTGGGCGAAAGAGTTTGAAATAGCTTTTAAAACCAAGATAAGACTTATAGACTTGGGAAGCTATTCTTCAACAGACCACGGAGTATTCAGAGATTTAGCGGCTACTCTAAGAAGTAACCCTATTCTTGCTCCAATATGCACAATCGGTGGAACAAATTTGGGAGATACAGCATTGACCGGCAACGCAGATACCAACCCAAAATACAGAGCATTGAATTTAAACGATGCTGATTTTCAGTTAGTAGCCGGAGGTATTGATGATTACCCAGCCTACTTATCACTTTCTTCTGAGATATTCGGAATGAGATTATCTAACCCTGTATTGCATAACGTAACAAGGGATAAGATAGTAGCAAGTAAAGTTGAAAAGAAATGGACTTATGACCAGTTAACCGAACTTATCAAAGCCGGTGTTACGACTTACGGTCAAAATAAAACAGGCAGATACATTGCTTTCAGCATTAACACCTATCAGGATCAGAGCCAGCAATGGAACAAAGAAGATAAGAAGTCTTACCTTACAGCACAAATGGATAAAGCGGATTATGTTTACAGAGGCGTGCTGGAGTATCTTGATCTTAATGGTATTGGAACCGACTCAAAAAGAGAAGATATAACCAGATCACTCGATACACACCTTACCAAATATTTGGAAAACGGTAATGTAACCGGATATAGTTTATCAGCAAAGGCTGTTGAAGGTGGAGTTATCGAAAGAGTAGAAATAGAATTACCGGATCAGATTGATTATGTCGGATTGGTTCTTGGAATAAAAACAGGCAGAGTATAAAACTTAAAAAATAAATCAAATGTCAAAAATCAAATTTGATAGAAAAGCCGGACACTTTGAGGGCGATCCAAACTCAGGAGTCTATACACAGAGTTACGCTGGTAACGCTTTAGAATGTTTGTTTATCAGAGGAACCCCCTTGCCTTCCGATGTAAACCCTAAGAATATGATTGGAAGAGGCGCAGATTTTTCGTTCAGAGAAAGTTATCAGTTATTGCCGGTTATCGAATGGAACACATATTTTGTACAGGAATTAATACTTGGTATGCAAGAGATGGGAACTTTCGAGGTCAAGGCAATCTTCACCCTTGCTTTTAATGACCAGATGCCGACAGTAAAGACTTTGGCGTGGGAACTTGATAATACAATTATCGAAGCTATTGGAGATGACCATCCAAACCACGGTATGGTATTAAACGCTTTTTATGGTCAAAGATTCGGCAGCAGATCTCACGGTTGGTCTCCGCAAGGGCTTGTAAATGAAAACATTTCCGGATTATTCAGATACAGACTTCCGGGCAAAGAATGGAAATTAAGAAATGCTTCTGCAGTATATCCGGGAGAAGTTAAAGAAGTTAACTTAGCAGATTCGGTAGCAGGTATAGCACCAGTTCAAACCAATTAAGCTGAATGACAATTGAGGGAAACATTAAAATTCAATGTAGAGGAGTTCGGGGAACTTGAGGTCTATAAAACTAAAACCTGCAGAGATGAAATACAAATAGAAACCGAAGCAGGGAAATTAGCCGGTGGAGGTGTTGAGTTAATCAAATTCAAAATCGGGGTTTCCAATCAATACGATAAAGTACAAAGCCAAGCCAAGAATATTAACAATAATCTTATGGACTTGGCTTTTTTTATGGACTTAAACGATGGACTCAGGCAGATTTACAGTTATGCAATTCTAAAAGTTTTACTGGTAAAAAGTCCAAAACCAATTCGGGAATGGTCAATGGAAGAACTTAACAAAGTGTACAGTGCGTATGAGGTCGCACTTGCCCCCTTTTCAGGAGTTAAGCAACCTTCCGTTAATGAAGGAGTTAATCAGGGAGTTTAACGCCCTTGATTTACATTCACAAAAAGGCATAGAGTTATCAGAAGAACTAAGCTGGGTATATGAACAGGCATGGTCAATCAAGAACTTATGGAGAGAACATTTCAATTACAGTTTAACAGATCCAAGATACTTAGATGCAGATGAAGCTACGATATACAATGATTACTTACTGTTCAGTTCAAGGAACTTGTCACGAAGTGGTCTATTCACACAAAGGAAGAAAGACACTATAAACTACAACATTAAGACTGAGGAAGATCTTATCAAAGCAATCGAAAAGGATTGTGAAAACATAAGGAACAACAAGAATAATTATGTGACACCAGAGTTTTTGCAAGAGTATGAAGATGAAAAAACAAGGTTGTTAAATGAGTATTACAATGAGAAGAAAGTGATGGGAAAAAGCGATCAGGAAATCAGCAAGAACATGGACTTACAAAGGCTCGTTGAAATTTCAAGACTAAAGAACATCCCCAAACTCGAAAAACCTAAATGAACAGTAACCACGACATAGAATTTAATTTAAAAGCCAACACAAGCCAACTCAAGCAGCAACTTGGTGAGTTAGACAAAGTTGGTGGTGGAGCCGGCGCAGGAGGTACAGGTGGTGGAGCTATGGGTGGAAAACTGTTTGACAAGCAATCAATGGGAGATCCGGGAGCCGAAGCACAGAAGTTTATAGACATCTTCGGTAAAAAAATGGAGGGTTTAAAGTATGATAAGCGTCTTGATATCATAGGTGGTATGCTTGACCAAATGAACAGTCCGGGGGCAAGTATGCAGACAAAAGCCAAGTTGCAAAAAAGAGTAGAATCATTACTGAATGACCTTGACGTAGTTTGGAGAAATACTCAACGAATATTCACAGATAAAGGTGGCAAAGAAGGAATTAGTCCAGAAGGTGTTTTAAAAGGTATGATTCACTCAGTAGGTGGAAGTGCAGCCGAAATGTACTTAAATGCAAAAGACATAAGCGCACGTATGAGTGCTTGGGACACCGGAGGAGGTTCGGGTGACAAGAACAATATACTACTAGGGGATCGAAGTAATCCTATGAACCCAAACGGTGATGCAATAAGTAAGTATGCAAGAAAAGCGGCAGGATATCTTATCGGATATATGGTTGCTGATGCAATTGGTAATGCAGGACAAATGTATCAGTCTATGATGCGAGCCGAAGCCAATATCTTTCAAAGAGCCGGAACAACTTTCGACATGGGATCGGTAATGCAAACAGGACTTATGACTAGTGCAATGCACCGTGAAAATATTATGCAGGGATTAGAAATAAGAAACCAAGGTTATTCTGTAGCAGGTCAGTTAGGTGGCTTGGGTATAGGACTTGGAGTAGGATTGTTAACAGCCGGAATGACCGGAGGGTTATCGTTAGGTATAGCACCTATGATTGGCTCAAGGCTTGGTGGTGAGATTGGTGGCATCTATGGGACACAGGACATAACAGATGAAATGCGTAAGCAGACTGAATTTATTGCCAAAGATAAAATGGTCGGTCAGCTAATGGGAATAGCTTCCCAGAGAGTAGGCATATACGATGAAATGGACACTGTTAGGGCAAGGTTCAGAGCAAGAACAAGAACATCCGATATAGGTGGAACCGGAACCGGATATACAGATGCAGAACTTTACGGACTTGGCACTCAACAAGCAGGAGTAACAGGGTATTTCAACAAACAAACCTTCACAGATCAGTTAAGATTTTCAAGAGCATTTGGTTACAATCCGTCTGAGATATTCAGTGCTGGAGTTAGTACACGGTACACAGGACAAAACGTAGGAGCTTCTGAATTATTTGCAAGGAAAGAACTTGCTGAAAGAACAGGTATGGGAAGCAGATTACCGGAACTCATACAAGCCTTAAACCAGCTTACAGGCATTATGACAAAGGTAGGAGCCAACGTAAGCGAATCAAGTATGATGCAGGCAGCCAACTTACCATTCTTACTGTTCGGGAATACAGCAAGAGGCAGAATGGGAGATCAGGGTATGGACACATTAATGGGCATAAATGCAATGTTCAACCAAGAATCTGGAAGTGCAGGAGATGCTTATTTGTATCAAGCATTGAAACCGAGATCCTTACAAGAGTTTGACATAATGAAAGAAAAAGGAGTTTTTGGAGAAGGCAATTTAAGAAAAGTAATAGAATACACAGGTCAGTTTGGTGGTTCCGGACTTCAGGAAAGATTGTTTAAAGGATTGGGAATTGGTTCAGCTTCTTTAAGAAAAGCTATTACAGACCAAGCTTTTTATCAAGAGGATGGGATAGGAACAGATGGAACAGCACACAAAAAAGGTGAAGTCAATAAAGATTTTTTAGCTAAGTTTGAATCTATTGATGTCAACACAAGCGAAGGCACAAAACAAATGGCAGCCTTATTAAATGTTTCAGAGGAAGCTATTTCAGATGCAGAGAAACATAAGAAGGACATGGTTGATACAATGGTAAAAACAGGTGAAAAGATTGCTAAATCAGTTCATGAAATGCAAATAAAAGAAGTCCAATCGCAAAATGCAGTTTTAGAAAATCAAGCCGTGTGGAATATAGTAACCGAAACTTTTAAAAAAGCCGTATTTGATTTTCAACAAGCTGTCAACAAGATACTTGGTATAGATGAAAAAAATAATAGAGCAGCTATTGATGATTTTACGTGGAATATGTTTCAAAATGATAAACCCGGAAATCTTAGAAAACAAACATTAGATAAACTCAAACTAACCAAAGCCGATATTGAAGAATATTCAATATCGGCTGCAGAGCATATAAGAGATCCCAATTCACTTTATATTGAGTTAGATGATCCAGACAGACATGATAGGGATAAAAGTTCAAAATATTATGGTCATGTATTTAGAAAAAGATTAAAGATAAGTGCCGATAGACTTAAAGAACTTGGTATAACAGAAGAACCAAAGAAACTACAGGAAGAACTTGATAAAATAGCACAAGAAAAACACTTAGAATCAAGAGAATTATTCCCAGAAAGCCCTAGCACAGTTGTTCCCGGTATGCACCCTGAGGCACAAGGTCATAAAGGAACAACTATAGTATTCAACATTAACGCAGCGACAAGAGCCGGCATACACGCAGAACTTGACAATCATTTAGATTCATTAGTCCAGATGGCACATCCAACTAAATTAGCAAACAACTTCTAATGTCAGCAAACTTTAAAACATATATTCCACAAATTAAGATTCTTAATAAAACCATATTAGGAAACGACTATAATCTAGGAGAATTCTTAAGACGTGGAAACGGAAGTTCTAATTTAGATCAACCGGCAAACACTGTAACCTTAGAGTTTGTACCAACGAGCCAACCAAGTTATCCCGGATATACAGGTGTAAACACGGTTCCTTACTGGCTAAAAACAATTAAAAAAAATGACTTAATCAGCGTAGGCATAGACTCAGAAAAAAGTTTCTTGTATAAAATTGATGGAATATTCAGGACAAAAGTATTAACCCAAACAGGCACAGAAGTAGGTATTAGAATAATAGGAAGATCTTTGATAAGCGTATTATTGGATGACGACATTACATTTGCTCCGGACTTGGCTCATAACAGTCGTTCCATTAAACTATTGGGAGCTTTAAGATCTACATTTTTAGGATTTATTGATGGTATGAGGGGACTAATAGACAATGGACAAGGAAGTGAATTTTTAGCACAGCACCCATTAGTAGCAGTTGTTTGGATATTTTTAAATATGCCAGCAGTTAACGCCAAGATATTTTACGTTGACTATGATGAAAACGGTAATCCATTAGGCAAAGCAAACGTAAAAACAGTCGGGGCATTATTTGATTTTGATTTGATGGCTTATGAAAAAGATGTCTTGTATGATCCACAACTAAACACCTATACTGGTAAAGTATGGAACTATGTAATGCAGTGCATAGACCCAATGTTCTATGAACTATTTGAAGAAACTAGGATTGTCAACGGTCAGTTAAGACCAACAATATTTATAAGACCAAAGCCTTTTGACAGGACAACAGATAACGAAAGAATTACAGGTGATGTAATTATCAGCGCCAAAGTTGAACGAGATGGTGATGTAAGCAAAGGTGATTTCAATATAACAGAAAAAGAAGTAAAGTTTGCAGAACTAACTACCAAGGTTTACGAAGTTTCCTTCAAGGGATATAAGAATTTAGCATTTAAAGAAGGCGAAGCAACCGTAGAACCAGTAAGCTTGTATTGGGATAACGAAAATGTTCAAGGGAACACTTCATTAAGAAATGCTTTTAAGACTTGTATAACAAAAGAAAACTTTCACACTGTTCCGGAAAACGAGGACTTTGAATGTAGTGTAGGTTCAACAACAAAAGATGTAGTAAATTTTATTACAATGCATTCAATGAAAGATCTTGTAGCAGGAGATGAATTAGCAAAATGGGGATATTTATTCCCAATAGTTGACTCATATTCACTTTTACAGTATGGTTGCAGAAGAATGGAAGGCAGAACATTAATGATGCACTCTGATGAACAAGGTATGAGAAGTTGGAAAGATTACACAGGTGACAAAACTCAATTTGATAAAAATGTTCCCGAAGGAGCTAAGGTTTTTCCAATAGAAGAAACAATCACCCAAAGAGATAGATTGTTTTCTTGGTACAGATACAACCCATTATTCTTAAGCGGAATGGGAAGAGTGCTTGGACACGACTATTACCGAAAAGGTGATAAAATTTATTTTCCACAACATTATTCGGAGGATGGAAAGTACGGAGTTTATTATTATATACGAGGTGTAAACTGGAGATACGAAGTTAATCAAGGAGGTATCAGTTACTTCACATATCTTGACTTGGACAGAGGTGAAAACCCAGCAAGTTTAAATGATTACAGACGTGCAGCAGGATATGATCTTTACGACTTGGGATTAGATATAGAGCCACACAGTTTACCCGGAAAGCAACCCAGACAAAATCCTGTATTAAGGGTTGATGCAGTCTTGGTAACACCAACAAAAGAATCTACTATACAAAAAACCGAAGCTCAGGATGTCAGAAATGAGGTAGGCTACAACAAAAAAACTAATCCCCACAATGATAATTCGGTAGATGGCAATGGTTATGATAAGCTAACGGACACTTCCCTTAACACTATTAAAAATGGATATAATCAATTTGTAAAATCAGACGGAACTTATGGTTTAGAAAAAGTTTCTTTGGAACAAGTTATATCAGCTATTTACCAAGCCGGACAAGACAACGGAATCAATCCAAACATTTTAGTTGCACAAATTAACCACGAAAGTGCTGGGTTTAACCCACGTGCAAGATCACAAGTGAAAGATAAAAAAGGCAGGATATCTAATGCCGTAGGATTAGGGCAACACATGGGCTTTCCGGAAAACGCAAAATATTTTAGCAGACCTATTTCTGCGGCATATACTCCACCATTGGATCAAGACGGAAGATATGATGCTATTGAAAACATTTTAGCAACAGGAGCTTTCCTAGTAGAAAAAGGCTGGAACAAAACTCTTACATCAAAAATAATAGCTTTAAACAGTTATTATGGTAAAGGGGGAGCAAACATAAATGATGAATATATCCCAAGATTGCAAATTAAAACATTCTTACCAAACACAGAGTTGAGAACATAATGAAAAGAAAAATAGACATATCGCCAGAACAAGGTGGAAAAGATACAATAGGTTATTTCGCTATTATATTAGAAAAGGAAACCGACAGTTCCGGAAGCATTTATTTGTTTGACGAAAACCGTAATCGTTACAATTTTGACAGAGTGTGTTTGTTAAGTAAAGGAAACTATTCAGCCGGACAAGGTGAAGTAGAACTGCCAAAACCATACAAAGTATTAATTGACGGAACGATTGTAGAACAAGGTGCCAAAGTATTGATTTCTTTTCCAAACGGAAGATACAATCCGGTAGTGATGGGATGTTTAAACCCACTTGGTTTTCAAAACAAATCAACCCCAGAGTTACAAATAAATTTATCACGATTGGATCGGGAAGCTAAAGTCAAAAACACTTCACGATATCAGTACAGAAAAAGTATTGACGAAAGAGGTAATGTAACGGAAACAATTGATAACGGTACCATTTCAAAAAAAGCTACTCATATAGGTTTAACAGCAAAACAAAACATTGTTTTAGAAGGAAAGGAACAAGCTTCGCTACTATCAAAAGTTGTTGATATCGGTGGGAACTACAACAGACCTTCGGAGTCAACAGATGGTAATGCCAACAAAGCAGATGCCATATATCTATATAGTAAAAAGATTGTATTGGGTCACTCAGCAGTAAGAGGAGCCGACATTAAAGTTGATAAGCCGGACACCGTAGCAAAACCTGTACTACAAAACTCAGTTATGGGAATAACACTGAAAGCAATTTTAGATACATTCGTATCAGAAGTAATCAACGCAAAATATACCGGAAGTGGAATTATAAAAATGATACCAACATCACAAGCATCCTTAAAAATAAACGTAAAAAGAATATTGGATAAAATACTTTCCAAGGTTGTATTTGTAATGTATGATCCTGAACAAGTTGAAAGTCCAGAAGGGAGTACAGAATAATGGCAACACTTAAAAGTGCTAAACAAATAGCACAAACAAATATGATACAAAGAATTTACGAATATAAAAGAAGCAGGTATAAAAAATACTTTCCGGAAATGTCACAAGAGGATCGTGATACAGCCGACAGGGATAATCTTGAAGAAGCAACAGCAATAGGAACGATAGTAGCAGAAGAAATTTATGCTATGATAAGGAAAGCACGAAAGCCGGTCATTACATTAGGAACAGGCGTAAGTCCCGGCACACCATTTATTGCACAGTCATTGCCTGTTACAGCAGCACCAGATGTTAATTCAGGCGCATTAGTATACGGCGCAGATCCGGAATTCGATTTAATAAACCCAGAGAATTAATGTTATCATTACTCACATTACCGCCATTACCGTTTATGGTATTTGAATTACTTCGATACAAACAAGAAGACATTACTTCCGACAATCAGTTAGTTAAGCAGCCGGAGTCTTTGGATGTGATTATAATGGATGTCTTGCCAAGCCAAATCAACTATACGTTTGCCGGTAAGAACGGATATAACGTAGGGGTGGGCGACAACAATACAACAATTGTAAGGGGTGGGGAAGCGCCAACAAGAATATCTTTACAGGGAACATTTGGGGCAAGGACTATACGCAAAGGAGTAGGGTATGTAGACGGATTTGGAAGATTAAAGAATTTCGAGAAAATGTTTCGCAAGAGTCAATCTATTGATGGTGCGCTTGCCAATAACAAACCAGATGAATTTGGATATATTTACGGAATTAATTTTTATGACTTCACGCATTTATATTGGGGTGCAGCCAATCTTGATACTTTTAATATCAACAAAAACGCACAGGTAAATACTAAAGTAGCTACTTACACTCTTAACTTAACAGGTATTGGAAAACTAATAGATTCTACTCCAAGAGATCCTATGCTACGAAATTTAAAATATGCAATTAAAGCACAAGAATGGTTTGAACAAGCTAATAAAGATTTTGAGGAATTCAAAAGAAGCAGCGAAATATTATCATTAGCAGAGGAAATTCTGGCTGACATAGAAACGGTGGGGATAATCTTAAATACAATAGAAGAGATGTCAGTAGAGTATACAAGTATTATAGACAGCACCACCAGAACAATATCGGAAATAATTAACGGCATTCCCACAACTTCCGGGGGTGCGTTTTCATTTGCAAGTTTATTAGGAAAATAATGAGCAACTTAAACACATACGACTCCACATATCAATCAGCTATTTTTGCTGCAGAACAATTACTGTATAGGTATAAATCTTATGTAACCAATATGGATGCAGACGATATTATATTATCGAAAATTAACTACAATGACTTGATTTACAGGGCTGAAAATATGGTTGATAATTTAAAACAGCAAAAGGTAAGATATAAGTTTGATAAAATGAGCAAAGTAGAGTTCGATGCTTTAATCAGTAACAAATTACTTGGTAAGCCAACACAAATTGTTACAGTTGGCTACGAACACAAACTCAGTGATTTAGATACCCTACAGTCTTTATCCGAACAATATTCTATTGAGATCAGCGAGTTACTGAGCTTTAATAAAATAACAAACCAAAACTTTGAAGATTTAAAAGAGCAAAGTGGTGTCATAAAAATCCCTACAATTGTAGATTTAAAGTCCAAGACTGTATATAATGATCTGGCAGTAGTAGGCTCACACTCAGAAAAAAATGCTTGGGGTACGGATTGGAGCAATGAAATAGAATACGATGCTGATACAGAAGATATTAAAATTCTTGGTAACGATGCAACATTGATACAAGGTATTCAAAATGCATTTGGTGAGAAAGGTGATATTCCCGGTTATCCGGATCACGTAATTGAAATAGAGGTTGGTTCCGATTTAGAAACAGAATTATACGATTTAATGGTAATGGCTCAGTTAGAGTCTAAATTATTAAGGGATAAGAGAATCAGAAGGGTAGAAGATATAACAATAAATACAGAAAGTGGGGCTAAAAGAATAACTGTTCATGTAATACCAATTAATTCAGAAAACCCCATAAAAGCTGGAATAAAAGAAGTTCCTATCAAATAGAGTATATGCGGATTGGTGTAATGGCAGCACGCCGGGTTCATTCCCCGGAAACCGAGTTCGAATCTTGATCCGCACCTAAATTTTTTCAGAACCAATGTATATATAATTAAAAAAAATGTTTATATTTGAATCGTGAAAACAGCAGAACAAATATCGGGTGAAATAACAGCTTCAATTATTGCCGATCCGGACACAGAAGTAACTTTTACAGGCATTAAAGGTGCTTTAAGAGGCTATATTGACGCAGTAGCTTTAAAAATAAGAGATATTTGGTACGACATCACACAAGCAAAAAGGGATAGTTTAATTGACACTTGCGAAGGTATTAAACTGGACAATTATATATCTCAGCGAAGTGAACTAGTCAGATCTCCTGCAAGTAATGCCGGTGTATTACTTGTATTATCCGGAGCCGTTGGAACCGTAGTCCCAGCCGGAACACTTATCACAAACCCAACAACTAAAATGCGATATGAAACCCAGCAAACCGTAACCATAGGATCTAAAAATCCATATTTTAGTTTTGGGGGTTCAATCAATATTAAGACAGTTAGTCTGGGAGATATTGTCTGGGCTAAATGTACTACAGCCGGAATTATAGGGCGTGCGCCAGCTAACACAATTACTTTTATCGGAATAACAGGAGTTAACGTAGTCAATCCAGCACCAGCACAAGGTGGATCTGATATAGAGACAGATGAAGCTTTCAGAGAACGGTTTAAATCTTACATTAAAGTTCTCAACAAAAACACAGAAGTCTTTTACGAGTCCATAACAAGATATATGGACACCAACATATTAAGAACCCACGTAGAAAAAGATTACAGTCATCCAGATTCCGTAAAACTTACCGTAGTAGCAAAAGACGGTATTCCATTAACAAACGCAGATTTAACGGCAATAGAAACACAGGTAGAATCTAAAAACAGGTCGTTTGAAATTGTTAATTGCTATAACATAGGATTTACTTATATCTCAGTTGAATTCCAAGTATCATTAATCGGAGTAGATAACAGACCAGTAGATGGTGAAAAGCATTACAGGGAAACAGCAGACGCAATAGCCAAATACCTAGACTGGCAGACATGGGAATGGGGAAAGCCAGTATCAACAGATAACCTATTTACAGTTTGCGATACAGTGAGTCAGGTTCAAGAT
>CALMMZ010000069.1 GCA_937868685.1 uncultured bacterium
TGATGTGTTTGAACAATCTTGTCTCTCCACAAGATTCAAGACTCTTATTTAAGAGTGAACCAACCATTACATAATCAGCTCCAAGCGCAATTGCCTTAATGATGTCGGAATAATTTTTCATTCCACCATCAGCAATTATGAGGGGCTTGTTATCTCTAAATGTAAGTGATTGATGATAGCAAT
Source organism: uncultured bacterium (assembly GCA_937868685.1). Lineage (GTDB taxonomy): Bacteria > Patescibacteriota > Minisyncoccia > Phycocordibacterales > UBA1006 > CALMMZ01. The sequence goes on from CALMMZ010000069.1 coordinate 184, forward strand.
CACGAATGAGTGATGCCATAGGAAATCCTACACCAGTTTGTTGAGTTGTAAGACATCCATTTCCATTTCCAATACCAACTCTCACAGCGTCAACCCCAGCATCTGCAAGAGCTCTGTATGTCATTGGGTGGGCAACATTTCCAGCCATAATAAAAAGACTATCTCCATACTTTGCCTTTGCATCCTTAATTGCTTGGGTCATCTTGGTCATGTGACCATTCGCCATATCAATAAGAACATAGTCTCTGTTTTTTGGTGGAGTAATTCCTTCACGTGTGCTTATTCCAGGAGAAAAGAAAATTGTTCCTTCTACATAAGTCTTAATAAATTCATCAAGAGATATAGAGGGGAATGTTGTAAATTCTTTTGAACGGACATAATAAGAAGCTCTTGGAAAACAAATATTTATTTTATTCTTCCAAAAATCTTTCATATTATATGGGTCAACCACAGTATCCATTGGTGCAGTAAATAATGGCAAATTACCATTAGCATCATATGGATTTACCTCTGTTCTTGAAACAATTTCTGTTTGAATAGAAGGTTGTATTAATAAGTCATTGAAATCGTATTTCACGTTTGTGCCTTTGTCGAAACTCATTGTATTATTTTTTTGAATTTTTAATGCTATCTAATTTTACCTTAATTTCTTTTAAATCTTCTTCCTTGGCTTTTTGATAAAGCTCTTTGTTCGTTTTTTCTTGTTGATATTGTCCGCCCTTGTATGCGGCTAAAGTTATAATACTGAATATTATTATTCCAATAACAACAACAATTTTAAAACATCCTGTAATTGGTCCTGAAAAATCTCCCATAGTTTATTTATTTTGAATTGGTCCGTTTTCTTTTTCGTATTCTTCCCAGTAGTTAAGGTAGTGCTGCACTTGTTCCTTAAGGTTTATTTCTTTACCATGAAGATATCTATGATATGATTTCATAATTATTGAACTCATGTCATCTGCATGCCACAACTGCATGTCAGAAAAAGTATTATATAGCTTTGTATCTCTTGACCATAGTCCCCAATTGTTTCTAATCCATCTTCCAAGGAAGTGGTGAAATAATGCAACGGCATCATCTTCAGTTTCTTTTTTGAAGATTTTTAAATCCTCTGGGCTTTTCTTAAAAATTTCATCTAATTCAGTAAAGCATTCTGAGATATTATCTGGTTT
>CALMMZ010000070.1 GCA_937868685.1 uncultured bacterium
TGGCAATGAAATAAATAAAGGATGTCCAATGGCCTGTTGTTTGGTATACTATGGAAAAAATTTTGAAAAATTCAAAGAATGCTTCACAAAAATTGGAAATGTTCTAAAATCTAATTAATTTTGTTGACATACCTTTTTATTTTATCATGAGTAAATTATGTCTGCAAGTATTTCTCAGCATCTTCAGACATTTTTTGTATTCTATTAAATATCACAATAACGATCATTCCAACAAACCAGAGCCCTGCAAGTCCAATCATAATACTTCGTGTTGTGTTTACCATCATAAAATAATTAAATACTGCATGGAGTCCAATAGCAACACCTAATCCAAAAAGCCCATGTATCCATTTCATAAAATTATTTTCATAAAAAGCAATACCGAGCATAATTCCTACGATCGCTACACAAACAGTATGAAGTAATGTTGCTCCGATAAATCGTAAATTACCGGCAAAAAGAATAGATGTTATATTATTTTGAGTAATTGGGTCAATAAGATAAAGGGTGTTTTCAAGTGCAGAAAATCCAAGCGCTGTAGTTACAAGGAAGAGAGTATAATCAGTAGGTTTTCGTGTACGTACTCCACCAAAAGCAATAACCATAGTTATAAAAACTTTAAGTACTTCTTCTACACCAGCAAACGCAAGTATGTGTTCTCGTTGACTTAGGTGAGTTGAAAGTATCCACTGATCAATAGGAAATACAATAAAAATACAAACCATTCCCATAATATAAAGAAAAGACAAAAAACCTGTTGATTCAGGTTTTTTAACTTGAGAAAACCAAAATCGCAACCACAGAAACGTTGGAATGATTCCTCCAATAGCTGCCCAGAATAATGTTACTAATCCAGTTTTGGCCATGATTCTATTATAAGCAATTTTTTACTTTTTGTCTTGTCTTGTAACTTACTCCAAATGTGTTCTGTGATAAATGGCATAAATGGATGTAGGGCTTTCAAGAGGGTAATTAAGTGGATATACAAAATCCATTTTGCACTCTCACTATTTTCAGATTGAATTTTTTGTTTTGATCGCTCAATAATTACATCAGCAAATGTGTGCCAGAAATAATGGTAAAGTTTTTCTGCAACGAGATAATATTTAAACTCATTCATTTCTTTGGCAATTTCTATGCTGAATTCTTTTAATTCACTATAAGACTGTTGGTCTTCGTTATCAAATTTCATTTCTGATGCCGTATCAAGATCTATAATGTTTTCCAATACAAATCGAGTTGCATTCCAAATTTTGTTTGCAAATTTTGAATAGGCCTTTATTTTTTCCTCACTTAAGTTATTATCACTTCCCGGTCCAACACCTACAATCATTCCCATACGAAGTGCGTCGTTTCCATATTTATCAACCAAATCAATCGGGTTTACAATATTACCAAGTGATTTTGACATCTTACGTCCTTTTTCATCGCGAACCAGTCCGTGCAAATATACTGTCTTGAATGGAATCTCTCCAAGTACGTATTGAGACATAAGAATCATACGAGCAACCCAAAAGAAAAGTATATCGGGTCCAGTTTCCAAAACTGTTGTTGGGTGATATGTTCCAAAATCTGTGGTTTTTTCAGGCCACCCAAGTGTTGAAAATGTCCACATTCCTGACGAAAACCAAGTGTCAAGTGTATCTTCATCCTGAATCCACCCATCACCAGTTGGTGGTTGTGCATCACAATAAATTTCATCACCTTTATACCAAACAGGAATACGATGACCATACCAAATTTGTCGTGAAATATTCCAATCTCGTAATTTTTCAATCCAGTTGAAATATACTTTTTCAAATCGATCAGGAAGAATTTCAATTCCATCTTTGCGTACAGCATCTAACATGAGCTCTTTCAAGGTTCGATTTCCTCGATCCGAAATTGCTTTGTTTACGTTAATAAACCATTGCAATTTTGGGAGTGGTTCAATAATTCCTCCAGTTCGCTCTGCGGTTGCAACGTTTTGTTTTACTGATTCAGATTTTTCTAAGAGATTTTCTTTTTCGAGCCATTCAATAATAACTTGACGAGCTTCAGTTGTTTTTTTACCAATTATAGTTTCGTCACCCGTAGTCATTTTTGCGTATTCATTGATTACTGGCTTGATTTCTAAATCATGTCGTTGAGATATTTCCCAGTCAGTAATTGAGTGTGCTGGAGTTACTCCAAGCGCCCCTGTTCCAAAATCTTTTTCAACTGATTCATCGGCAATAATTTTTATATTCAATGGAACATTACAAAATACTCCTTCATATGTTTTTCCAACATATTGTGCATATCGAGCATCATCTGGATGCACTGCAACTGCTACGTCTCCAATTTTTGTTTCTGGTCGAGTAGTGGAAATTGCAATAGGGAAGTCTGCCCAATATTTAAAAGTATATAAAACTGAATCTCGTTCTTCATGAACGATTTCATCATCAGAAATTACTGTTTGACCTTTTGAGTCCCAATTCACCACGCGGTATCCTCGATAAATTAATCCGTCGTCATACATTTTTTTAAACACTGTGTTTACTGCATCGTTTCGTTGCTTGTCTAATGTAAATGCTTCACGTGACCAATCTACAGTTGCTCCCATGCGTTTTATCTGCCCTACAATAGTATCATGGGAATCTTGTGCAAATTGTTCTACATAACCAAGAAATTTATCACGAGACATATCTCGTTTTTTCATTCCTTTTTTCTCGAGCTCTTTCTCTACCTTTGATTGTGTTGCAATTGCTGCGTGATCTGTCCCTGGTAACCAGAGTGTTCTTTTGCCCTGCATACGTGCATATCGAGTCATAATGTCCTGAATTATCAACATGAATGCGTGTCCTGTGTGAAGCGTTCCAGTAACATTAGGAGGAGGAAGTACCATTGAAAATGTTTCTGCGTCTGGAGAAATATATCCTTTTTCAATACAATCATCATGATTATTGAGTCCTGATTCTTGCCATGTAGCAATAATGCTTGGTTCGATTTCTTGAGCATTATACGGCACAAAAAAATCTTCAGG
>CALMMZ010000071.1 GCA_937868685.1 uncultured bacterium
AATCTTACTTGATTATGAAATTGATGGTCGCCCTATTAGTCTTTTAATCCTCACCATCATAAAAAAACTATCCAATATTACTATCATCAAACCCTGATTGTCAATACATCAAATAATGTTTCAATGGAAACATTAAATATACTACAAAGTCAGATTCCCAATCGAAGTATGCATATGTTGATATTCGAAAAAGCTGTAGAAACTCTCAATCAAATTTATATTCATGCTTGTCAATTCATTCGTATGTTTCTCATCTACTCTTATAATCAAACACAACAAGTACAAGTCATAACACTAAATTTTATTGACCAAGCCTTTGGAACTGTTTCATACAATAGTAGTGGAACTGTTCCTAATCAAGAAATGCAGAATTTCTATGATACACAATATGTTCGTATTTTGCCTACTAAAATTTATTCCTATTTGCTCACCCAACCACTACAATCGTCTGTTCAGGAAGTGTATACAAATTTCAATAACCACATTGAACAACATTTTATGGCGTTCATCGTTCGATTTGTGAAGAAACAGTTTCACGTCAACAAGGTGAAATTTACTGAAAAACTCACAAAAAAACAAAGACATCGTTTTTATCAGCATTTCAATCAACAAATATCTAACATCGTAGATGACATTTTGAATAACACAAACAAATTTGTTCCTCGAAATGGTTGGGGCAACAATGAATTCGGACTACAATCTGCATATGCATACCAAACATATATACACAATTTTCGCGGAACTTACATACCGGAGTACAAACAAATAACAAGGACTTCAAAGGGAATAACAACTACTATGACAACGAAATTAACGAGCAAATCTGACTATGAAAGTCATGTGCGTTCGTATGCATCTGATTATACCATTTATATGATACGAATGTGTAAATGGCTGGAACAACATGCGTTCAAAGTATTTGAAATTTTTCCTCAACGCTCATCGACAACACCTAAGTACTTCACGTTCGATACTTCTGCTGTCAGTACGTTATTCGGGTTTCAATCTATTGTCCGAAAAGACTTGATAAAATATAGAGATTTAATATGGTCTCACATTTTAGACATGCAGCATCCCATCTTCACAGCTAGAAAAACCCGTTCCAAGAAGGTAAGTTTGGAACGACTGGAAAGACAAAAGAAACAATTTCATTATACAATTGACACAGATGGAGTATCAGTTTCTATTTCTATGATCACCAAAGAAGCTCAACAATTGCATGATCAAGGACAACGAAACAAACTCAATGAACGAAACAAAACATTTCAAATTCGTAATCAAATGAATGATGAAGAGTACAAGGAGTTTCAAAAAAACAAAAAGGAAACTCAAAAAGCTGTATGTGATCAAAAACGTCAAGAATTCAACGACAAGAAACGAAAGTTTAGCGAGGATTTGAAGGCCAAACAAGCAGAACACAATCAGCTTGCAAAAAACTTGAAAATCGACAAAACAAATCCACTTTCCAAAGTACCAATGTTTTGTAACGAAGACTCAATTGATGAATTCAAGTACATCGATGATTTAAGTATAGAGAAACAGACTTCCCTACTTGAACGACAATTGGTTTTTGCAGATGGTGGTAAGCGAACATTGCTACATTGCATTGGCATGGAGAAAAAAACAGAAGAGAAGAAGGAACCAGAAGAAAAAAAGGACGAGAAGAAGGAAGAGAAGCAAAAAAATAATAAACATAGATTAGATGAGGAGTCTGAACATCGATATACAAACGGACAAAGACGTTTTGATAGTTGTGTCGAGATGTTTGATGAAATATTGAAACAGCGTAGAGAAGAATATGGTATCACACAAGCGGAACAACAAGTATTTGAGGTTCCGAATCAACCTTCTGCTGCTAAACAACGAAGAAGTATCGACAATAATAAATATGAAGAATACTTGCTCAAGAAATCTCAACTATACCATACACTGCATGATAAGTACAATAGTCGTGTTTTTCGGTCATTACGCATGGAAAGATATAGGAAGTCTCAATCACAGCAAAGAAAGTTTGTAGAATGGTTTGAACGTTGTTATGGTAAAACGAGTGTCCTAATTGTTGGGGACTGGTCAATGAGATCCAATAATTTAAAAGGATCTCAGGCGACACCTGGTCGGTCTCTAAATCGTTTATTGAGAAAGAATGGACACGAAGTTTACTTGATAGATGAATTTAGAACATCGCTCATTCATTATGCAACATTGGAAGCAATGGGAAACCTATATCTACCAGACAAGACAGGAGTATACAGAAAGATGCATTCCATCCGAACCTACCAAATGGTTAGTCTTAACGGACAAGAAGGAGAAGGATGTATCGATAGGGACAGGAGCGCAGTCCGAAACATGAGGAGATTGGCGATTGAACAACTTAAAGGACAGCAACGGACCATCTTGTTCACAAATTGGGTAACTCATGTAAAAGTGATAGAATCCTTGAACGCGCTGAATAAGCGTGAGTAATCTCGGAATATATTTTGTAGCCTTTTATTTTCTCAATTTGAGAAATAGGAGGGTAGTGACAAAACAGTACCGATTATGGGATGAATGTCATCATATTGCCAGTATGCACGAATCAATGCTTCCATTTTCACATAAATCGTGTCTTGTATGCTATTGTGCGCATATTAACAGCATGAGT
>CALMMZ010000072.1 GCA_937868685.1 uncultured bacterium
AAAAAAATTGGTATGGAATACAAAGTTCAAATTACCGATGAAGCCGGAAACATTCGTCACTACAATGTTAGCAGCAGTTCTTTTTCTGAAGAGAAAAGTTTGAATGACTTCATTTTAGAGGCATTACAAATTTCAGAAGATAAACGAAAGCTACCATTAAAAATACAATGTCCAAATGGATTAGAAGTTTATCCTTCAATTAAAATGAAGTTTGAAAACTATGGTAGTCCGATATTAGGGGACAAGTTAGAAGCAATTCATATTACATGGCATGATTAGAATTGTAGCTAATAATACTGATTCCTATGAGGTTTAAATACAGACCGTCTAAACATAAAAGAAAAGAATTTGCACAAAAAATGCAAGACCCCTCTTTCAGGGAAGAATACGAAAAACGTAAGAGGCAAAAAGAAGAAAAAAAATCAGCTTCAAGTAAATTTGATTATGAAACAGCCGGTGGATATTATATCCCAACAAAACACCAATATAAGAGTGCAATAGAGCTCCTTCAAAACGAAGATAAACTAACCCAGGATCAAAAATCTGCTTGCAATATGGTAATTTATGGATTTTCTACTTCAAGCAAAGTTAGCCATGATAATATTCATATTGTAAATGATCTGAGGAGAAAAAGTTTTTTGTAATAATCCTCAAAAGGAAATCGTAATTAAACCATAAACAAAATTTAAATGGGAATCGAAAAATATTTGACAGGATACCGTATCCAACAAGTAAGTGCTGAAGGTGACAATAGTCAAAATTCTGATGATTGGTCAACAGTTGCTTCCGGTAAAACAGCAGAAGAAGCATTAACAAACCTAAACTTTAATTCGTAACTTAATCATGGACAAAAATACAGAAAGGTATCGTATGCTCTCAGACGAGATACATACCAAAATTAAACAAGAAGTTTCTCGTATTGGAAAGAAAAAAATTTCTTTAATTAGTGAAGAAGATAAAGAAGATACAGATACACTGTTTTCTCTCCCTTTCTTTGTGAAAGTTTCCAAGCATGGTTTTTATTCTGAATATGCTATTCATACTATCCGAGTAGATGAAGAAAATAAAATCTTTTTGGATGGTACTGAAAAAGGAGAATCTTCGGATGAAGGAAGTATTTCTTTGGATGATTGTTCGGAACTTTATTCTCTCTGCCAAATTGCAGACATACTTTCTGAAATGTAACAAATTGTTTATCTAATTCGTAACTTAATCATAAAACAAACAAAAGAGAACAGAAATGGCAAAAGTAAAAATCAAAGATTTGGAAAATGAGTTTGGTGATTACAAACTTCATTATCGCAGAACTTCAGGAGAAAAGTGTCCTGACATCGTTGTAAAGAAGGCTTGGATTCAGATTGGCGATGTTTATGTTCGCCCCGATGAATTTGTGGATATGCTTGAGCGTCTTAAAAAGCGTCCCGATTTTGAAAAGCGTGATTCAGACAAAACAAATATTCACGATTTCGCAACCCTGCAAAAAGCAAAGTCAGACCTTACCGGAACACTGAACTCGCTGGTTTCAGGAATGAAAAACGTGAACCCTGAAGAATTCGGAATTGTTCAGGATTGTGTCGAAAAGAGCATCAAAGAAATTGATCGGGTTATCAAAAAATACACGCTGTTTTAAGCGTTCCTAATAAAAAACTACAATGAAGCTATTTGTTTCAGACCGATCTCAAAGAGAATTTGGGAGTGAAAATTACTTGAACCATGAATATCTTTATGTTCTTGTAAATGATATGATTGTTGTTCAAATAAAAAAAGAATATGAAGGCGTTGTTGTGGATCTCTATCCCAACCATGTGGTTGATGAGCCGATTGCTACGACTTATGCGATGTGGGGCGATGACCCAAATTATAAAGGAGAAACCAAAGAAGAGATGTTTCAGGATTTTGATGTTGTTGATGTTTTGGGTAATGCTTATGGAACCGAAAATTTTCATGCTAAAGAATTGACACGAGATATTTTGTGTGTAAAAGTAAAAAACCTTTCGGTTCAACTGGAGTATGACAACTCCAAAAATCGTATCATAGTGAATATCTTTCCTAATGGAGAAGACAAATCAATCGCATCAACAAAAGCATACTTGAAGCAGTTTGTAACAAAGTAAAAAAACAAACGTAATTCCACCATGAAAACAATTAAACGTAATTCCACCATGAAAACAATTATTGTAACACATAGCCATCGTTTTAGGATTACGACCCTCTGCTTCAAAAGCAAAAACTTTTCGGAAGATAATATTGAAGAGCATATTCCTTTGATTGTAAAAAGTCTGGAAATTGATTTTGATCCTGAAACTGAAACTTTGGATTTTAACGTTCTCCCCGACAAAGACATAGTTGTAATTAACTTCTAAAAAAAGGAATCATGCCTAAATTCAAAGCAACCGTTTGCAGAACTTCTTATTCTTTTAATGAAATAGAAGTGGAAGCACAAAATAAAGAAGAAGCAAAACAAAAAATCCTTGATGAAGCGGGGGATTATGAATATTCTGAAAAATCAGCAGAATATACTTTGGTTAGTGATGTAACAAAAATCGAAAAGTAACCGTAATTAAACAATGAACAAAGAAACACAACTGGAAATTGCTAAGGCAATGACCAATACTTCTCCCCCGACCAATCCGAGAATATTGGACAGATGGGAAACTGAAGTACAAGACCAGGATTTGAAGAATTTAATTTCGGACTGGAGAAAGTTTGCGGTTACAGGTGAATACAAATCATCATTAGACTGCTACGATAATCATCAGTTGGTTTACAACAAAATTAAAGACGGATACTATGGCTCGTAAATCTCTTCTTTGGAAAGTTCTTAACAAGCAATATGAGGAACTCTCTGAAAAATTCCGTAAAGGAATTAAAGAAACTGTCAAAAACATTTTGAAAGAACAGGATGGTGTCTTGATTCGTTTTAAAGAGTCTGTTTTTATTCATTTGATTACAGACAATGTTTATGCAGATTGTCGTGGAATTCAGTTGGGCGATGACGGGAGTTTGACCTTTCAAGTAGAAGTCCATAAAGATGCCGGAGTTGATGAATTTGATGAAGTCCTTGAAGATATGGATTGTGCGGCTTATTACGAAATCCTTTTGGCTCTTAATGAGAAATCGTTTGTCGTAGAGAAATAATCGTAACATTCAAAATCTCACTTTCGTAATTACAACATGAAAAAGAAGAAACTTTACTCAATGAAACATGGTTTTCTTGGGGTTTTTACCCCTGAAGAAGGAGAAGAATTAATGAACGAAATCGGCGGTATCTTTAAATGGAATGAACCTTTTTCTGTAAATGATTTCTTTTGTTGATATGAAAACTGAAAAGATCAGCCTCGAATTTCCCATTATGGTTTGTGCAGATGATTACCATACTGCACCTGAATTTGCGACAACATTGTCGGGTATTATAAAGGTGAGAATTAAAACAAAAGAACTCAAAAAACTGTTTGATGGCACTTATTATCATGTTTTATATTTAGACAAGGCTCCCTCAAAAGAGGAGATTGAAAAACTTAAAAAAACCATTTATTTCTTGTAACAAACCTATATTTCAAAACATAATTGAAACATGAAACGAATAAAAAATACAGAAATTGAAACTTTCAATTATCGTGCTTTTTTAGTATTGGCAAACAACAAAAAAAAAATAAAGGCTAAGTATAATAAACTATTTGATTTTACGCCAAGTGTTTTGGCTTCAATATATATTGAAAATGCCTGTAAAAATCGACCTTTAAACATTAACAGAAAAATAAAGAATGGTATTCTGAAGGTTTATTGTGATGAAATAGCTAATAATGCCAATCTGAAAAAGGAGTTCGATAAACTTTCCAAAGAATACAGAATGTTTGAAGGGAAAGATTATATGGCAGAAGTTCTTTCACTTGAGTTTCAGATAGTTGATGAAGTTCAAAAAGAACTGAAACGAATTGGGAAAACATTTACAAGGGATTGTAAACATCCTATTGAATTTATGACACTCGATTCAACAAGTAAAATTATTAGAATTTATCCTGATGGAAACGTAAAATACGGAATAGTTGATGAACTAATCAACATTCGCAATTTAATTAATAAGGGTAATATTCTACTGTATGATGCTGCAATTTTAGTTGGCAATCTGAGAAAAATACCAACGCCCGAATAAAGACCTGTTTCTGTTTCTGTTCTGTGAGAGACCCCGCTCGAAAGAGTCGGGGTTTCTTGCTTTTATAAGTATTCCAAAATTTCTTCCAGCTCCAGAACCAGCCCAGACAGCTCTGGTGTTTTACAATATATTGATATACAATAAAGTTCATTCTGTTTGGAAAGATTTAATATAATTAATGGAAACATTCGAAATCAATCTCTACTGGAACGACCTTTCTGAAGAAGGTAAAGACACATTACTATCTCAGCCAAATTTTACATTGACTGATGCCATCAAAAATGAAGATGAGCCGGTTGGTGTTCTTCATGTGGGTGAAAAAGAATTGTTGTAACAAATCTTAATTTTAATTCGTAACTGAATTATGAAAGAAATAATAAACAACTTCCTATCAAAATTCTGTACTAAAGTATCAGAAGACGAGGATTCAGCCACTACTGAACTTTACATGGATGACCATGATTGTATTGAGTTTGAGGATGTTCAGTATTATGTTCCAAAAAATAATTCTTCTTACACAGAAGATGATGAACTAACAAGAGAAATGTTGGTTGCTACATTTAGTGTGTAACAAATCTTAACTTTAGTTCGTAACTGAATCATGAAACACACATTCACTCTCGAAAAAACAGAAAAAAATATTATTCTTTTGTTTGCTCCTAATGGAGGAGTTTTGCACTCATTTGATAAAGAAATTTTTCCTGAAATTCAGACAATCAGAGGAGCCTCTATTGCGATTGTAAAACAACATCAAAAGAAATTTTTTAATTTACCAACCGATGAAGTAGAACTCATTGATAAAACCAATATTATTCATGAGGTCTGCTCAGAATGTGGTTCTATTGATTTTGATATTAAGGCTTGGGTAAGCGAGAAAGATGGATATATCAGCAAACCCGAAGATGCAGAGTCTGAAGATTGTTGGTGCAATACTTGCGAAGCACATACTGAACCTGAACAAAAAGGTGGTGACTATACATTATACAACTCAACAGATAAATAAATAAACACAATGTCCTCAAAAAGAAAATTTTATCGTACAATCATTCAGGTAGAAATCCTTTCTGAAACACCATATCCTGACGGAATTAATCTTGAGCAGATTCACCATGATATTACAGAAGGCGATTCTTCCGGAAAAATATCAACAATAGTTGATAATCAAATTCTATCAGGAGAACAAACTGCCATCTTACTAAAAGATCAAGGTTCTGATCCTTCTTTTTTTCAACTTGATAATGAAGGTAATGACATAAAAAAAGAAGACCTTGATGATCTTGATGATTGGGTTTAAGTTTAAGTAACAAACTGGTTCTCCCTTTCGTAACTACATTATGGCAAAAGAAATCGAACTCAAAGATAAATTCATTATTGCATATGATACCTTGTGCGATGGATGGAATTGCATGATGAGAACTGAAGAAGATGGTGTTGAACGCCCTTTTCTATTTGACTCAAAAGATGAAGCCTTTAAAGAAATTTTTGACGGAAATCTTTCAACGCTTCAATCGCATCTTGAAGATGAAATGTTGGATGAATACAATGAGGGTGTAACCCCTGAAATGGTCGAGGAAATGGAAAAAGTTTTCCAAACAGGAGATGTTACGTTGATGCGTAAATTCATGGATGAGCATCCGGAATGTGACGATTCGGGTGAATGGGTTGAACCGGCTGAAACATTCATCATGAACCGTAAAACATTCTTGACTGGACAAGGACTTGTAATTACTGGAACTAAACTTCATTGGAACTAAACTTCATTAAAATATGTCAGAAAAAAACTTAGATTTTGAAAAGGATTATGAAGAACTTAGAAAAAAAGTAAATCTTCGTGATCAAATGTGTGGAAATTTATATTGGAATATTATGAATGATGAATGTTGTGAATTAGCTAATGAAATTTCTGCTAAAGGAGGAGATAAATCAAAAATTTCAGAAATTTTAGGCAAAGGAACTCATAAAATAAATTAAATCATTATAACACTAATCGTAGTAGTAATAGTACACTCGATTGAAACATTCTATTTGTAACAAATCTTTTACCAAAAACGTAACTTAGCCATGTCAAACAAACAAAATAAAAAAGAATACTCTGCTGATGCAGAAGCACTGCGGTTGAAAGTTTTGAGTGTAAGAGAGGAAATTCTAACAACACTTGAACAAAAAACAAAAGCTGCAAAATACCACTACTTTGAAGAAAATGGCGGTACAGATATTCCTGAAGGATTTATCTCCCTAAATAACGGTGTGGTGTTTTGCTCTCATGATTCAGATGGTAACTTAAATGAAGTAATTGTTGGTATCCATACTGATGAGCCAAAAATTCAAACTGATGTTCAAGGCGAAATCAGCACTCATCTTCTAACAGATGTTCATGATTTGGATTTGATTAATATCATTTCAGAACTCGACCATCAAATTGCAGACCCAGAAATTATTGATATTGTTCAAAATGATGATTATTAAGAACCCGCTTACTTTTAAAAATAGTCCAATCTATCCAGATAATTCACATATCAGATGGGAAATTGATGGGAAAGGATTTATTGGTACTCATCTTGTTTTTAAATTGAATCATCCGGACAATGAAGATTCCTATACAGTCCAGGTTTTTGAACCTCATACAAAATATGATTCTTATCCTAATGAAATAGCGTTCTCCCCAATTTTTTGGGAAGCAATTGAATGGGGTAAAACACCAAATAACAAACACTTTAATTACAATGCTCGTAGAGCAGCAATGCAATGGGCAGAAAATTATTTGTTAAATGCTATAACAAACCAGTTCTCCCTTTCGTAACTGTATTATGAAAAATCAAAGATATAAAGTAAGTTGCGGTTCTATTGATATACGTATTGATATTAATTGGGATGAAGCAGATGTTGATGCTGTTTTCTCGGAGGTATCCAGAATGATTCCAACATCTCATCAGGTTAAAGGAAATCAAACTCCAACTTCAGAATCAGTTCATAAATTACTTCATGAATTGTTTGAAGAATTTAAGTCTGACCCTTATAACAAAAACGAAACAATTTGGCAGCAAAAAGGAATCGGATTCAAAGAGGCAAATGGTTTAATGATGGGTAATTCTTTTATTGTTTTTGATGTTGACCTTGAGAAAACTCCTGTTGAAAAATTACCAGAAACCATTATTTTGCTTAAATCAACAGTTTCAAAATTTGTAAGCAAATATGTTCGATATTACAAAAATGAAACAAAATTAAATTCTGGTATTGGGATGATTATGGCTCAACACTAATTTGTAACAAACCAACCGGTTAATTCGTAACTGTATTATGAAAACAGCACCTGACTTCTTTAATCATGTTTGTCAAGAGATTGACAAGAAATATTTTCCTGAAGTTAAATATTACAGGGACAACAAGCACACTGAAAAAATTCATTATGCTGTTGAGTTGTTCAATAATGGGTGTTCTACATATATAAAGTTTATTAACACTCTCGCAAAAGAAACGAAAGACAGTAAAGAAAATATCCACACAACCGTTTCAAAATATATAGCAGACTTTGAAGGCTATACATATCGACCAAAATTATGAGCGCAACTAAAACACTTCCTGTACTTCGTATTTCTGGAAATGTTGTTTTACCAGACAATGACCAGTGGATAAATCGTTTTGAGATTCATTCTGAAAGTTCCGATAGAATTTATGTAATATCTCAGAACAGAAAGAAACGTCACTGGGGTTGTTCTTGTCCGGCCTGGAGGATTCATCGTAAATGCAAACATTTATCAGCATTGAATTTACCGGCATTTGAAAAACCATTTGAAGTAAAACTTGTAAAGTAATGGCAAATAACAAGAAAATAATTAACATTCCAAACGTTAAATACAGAACAGGACAGGCGGTTAAATTAATACCGTCAGTTCAGGAACGATGGGAGGATTGGGGCTTTGATAATGCTATTGTTGTTCGACCAGTATTAAAATCAGAACAATCAAAATTTCAACAGTACATTATTCAAGCAGATAATGGTCATGGTTCAACAATGTGTGTAAAAGAACACGAAATAACACCAAGATAATGGCAAAAGGTTTTATGGACGTTTATAAACGTTACGACCCTAAAGTGGAAGGTTATGGTTCTCCCTCTCAGTGGAAGAAGGCTTTTAATAAAAGGATGAGTTTGGATGAAGCCAACACTTATTTAAAAGACCAAAGCCCTTATGATATTTTGGAAGTTGCTTCTAATTCAAATTGGGAAATGGTGAAGAAAGCGTTTAGGAAGATGGCAATGAAATGGCATCCTGATAAGAATCCTGATAACATTACCGAAGCAGAAGAAAAGATGAAAAAGATCTTGGCTGCTTATACGATCATCAAAAACATTGTTGGAAAATAAATAGTAACAAATCAATTCTCCTTTCCGTAACTCAACCATGAAAATAATCTTGAAATTGGTTTCTCACACAATGGCATTTTTGTTTGGAATTTATCTATGCGGTTTAGCATATCAAGATAAAATTCAAGATCTGACAATTAGGCTGGAGGAGTCCGAATGGAAAGTGAAGCAAATGGAAAATTTTGACAAAAGCATTCCTTTTGCTGAAAAATTATATGTGGATTACAATTCAGATAGTTCACAAATCCTGATAAGTGTTTTGTCAAAACAAACTGATAGTAAAAACTAAAAACAATATACTCTGAATAAAATAAAAGCAATTCTTAATCTGTTGAAAAAGATTTTTGGCTGCTTATACAATCATTAAAAATATAATTTATATTGGAAAAGCCCCATCCAAAAAAGAAATCTTAAAATTAAAAACAATATACTTCGAATAACATGAAATCAATCCTCGTAGAATTCTCCCTGACAACTCGCATTGTTGTTCCTGATGATTTTGATGTTGATAATATGTCTGACTCAGACTATGACATTATCCGGGAAAAAGCAGTTCCGAGGTTTCATGAAAAATTAGATACCGAAGGAGTGGGTGACATGATTGCCTCGATTGAGGAAGATGAGGAAATGCCGTTTGGCTCCAGTTCTGAAGATGTGTGCTACCAACCTAGTTTCGATGATCTTGATAAGGTTGATGGCTTGTTCAGCTTCCAAGTATTTGCTTCAAAGGAAGTTGCTGAAAAGGCTTTCCCAGGAGTAGAAATCCTAACCTATAACGTAGGAGATATTGAGGACCCTTCATTTGTGGATGAACAATACATCAAAAAAAAGAAGTCCAAGAAAAAGAAATGACCAAGGTTTTCAACAGGGTGATGTGAATAAGTTTTTTATTAAAAAAATCGGGTTTCAATGTAACTTTTAATTAAAATTGGGCGTTGAAAAACCCATAACTTAAAATTCACACTTAAAATTATCAACGTATGTCCACCCCCCAAGCAACCACATCTAATCGTAAGAAAGCACAGAAGAAAGGAGAAGACGAACTGTCAACAAGTAAGTTGTTTCACATCCCAGTTCATTTAATTGAAGTGGAGGATGGATTTAACAACCGGTTGGATTACGGTTCCGAAAAGTTTGAGGAACTCCGAGATAATATCAAAGAGAACGGTGTCAAAGAACCGATCCGTGTTATTCCTCACCCCACGTCTAAAGGCCGTTATATTCTGCGTGAAGGCCACCGTAGGATGAGGGCTGTTGAACTCCTGCTTAAAGCAGGCGAGGCAATCAAGAAGGTTCCCGCAATCATTGCATCAAAAGAAACTCCCGAAGATTCTCTGTTGAGGATGGTGAGTTCCAACAATGGCAAACCCTTTGAGAATATTGAATTGGGCTTGACTTTTGAGAAACTAGTTAACTTTGGATGGTCAGTAAAAGACATATCGAAGAAAACAGGGTACAAGGAGAACAAGGTGTATTTTTGTCTGAGCCTAACCAAGCTCCCCAAAAAATATCACAAGATGATGGCAGACGGGAGTATTCAGGACTCGTTGGTTGTGAATGTATTCAGACATTACAAAGATGATCCTGAAAAGGCCGAGAAAGAGCTTGACAAGTCGATCAAGAATGCTACAAAAGAGCATGAGCAAAAAGTAAAAACCACGATCAAAGAAGCTGAAGCGAAAGGTGCGAAGATCAAGAAGTCGGAAATTAAAAAGACCAAAATCACAGCCAAGCATCTCTCCCCAAAATCTGCGGTAGCAAATCCTCTTCAAAAAATCGAAGAAGCAATCATCACGGCAGAAAAGAAGCCGGATGTTTATGACCAAAAGAAAGTATTGCTTCTCAATACCATTTATCAATGCGTCACCAACAAAGGAACCGCAAACGAAATCCTTGAGATACTGAAACTGAAAAAGTAATTAGTAATACGTTGATGGAAATTGGGGGCGAAGCCATTGTGCTTCTCTCCCTTTTTCTTTTTATTAAATTCCCGGCTTAACCAGGAAATTCTCTCTTTGGACTAAAGATGTCTTAAGATGTCTTTTAAAAAAAAGTAATTGATATACAATAAAGTTCAATGCATTTGTAAAATATCTCTGTTGTAACAAAACCTTACTCATTTCGTAACTTATATATGACTGAAAATAAAGCCATAGTATTAGAAAATGGATTCATCATCGACATCCCGGAAGAACTGATCCGGTATTTGGAGAAAAATAAAATCCAGTGGGACTGGTATGATATGCGTGGAAAATTTTGGCCTGAAAATCAAAAAGCAACAGTTGGGTTTTTTACTGATCTGCCCAAAGGACAGTTGCTGATATGCAGCACTGTGTTTGACGGCTATCAACAATTAGAACTCATGATTCAGCTTTTGTATAAATTAAGAGAAAAAAGTTTTACTTTTAAGATTATGCAAGGTTGTTTATGCAACAACCTTCTTGATTTTTTGGCGGAGGAGGAAAGTAGTATAACACCAAAAGAATTAGAAGCAGAGTTTGAGAAAAATTTAACAGATGAGGAATGCGATGCTATCTATGAAAAGATTTATGATTTCAAAAAAGAAATCAACAGACAATTCGTAGAAGTACTACAATCCCATAATGTTTATTGGATAAAATCACACGGTGAAGATGTTCTTCTTAAAACTGTTGATGATATTGAAAAAAACAAATATGACTTGTGATGGGAAAAACAAAGCTTTATCCTAAATTTAAATATAAGGATGGATTTTCTGTTATGGACAGAATTGAGTCTGTTGAACATCCGTTCCTTCAGGAAATAATTAATATGAAAGGTGGCCTCTTTTTTGTTGGAGGTGAGTTTACTGTATATGCCTGTGATTTGGTTGAGGTTTTACTATACATTTATGAAGACTCAGTTGAAATCGAATGCATAAGCACTGATCCTGACAAACGGAAAAAAGGACAAGCCTCTGAAGTAATGAAAGCTCTTACTTCAATTTCAGACAAAACAGGTATTCCAATTACGCTACGCACCGCAGATGTGAAGTCAAATCAATCTCAAATAATGCTGCACCCAGTCATTATGCTAGGGGCAATCAAAAAAGGTAAAATTCCAGTAAATAAGCTCCATAAATTTTATGAAAAATTCGGATTCAAAATCCAAGAAAAGGCAGGAAATGGCTACAGAATGGTTTATGAACCTTCAAAACTTGTAACAAACTAAAGATTAGCTGCGTAACTTAAATTTATGAATCAAGAAATCAAAACACACAAAAAGATAAAAATACTCTTAGAAGGAGATCTTGTTTCTCTTAACAAAGATCAGATCAGTTCCTGGTTTAAGGAGGCTTTTGAATGGGTGGACAGAAACGAAAAATATCTGCTCGGAGCCAAATTGGTTAAAATTAAAAATCATTGGGAGGAGCAAATTAAAGAAAAGGAGGGTAGAAATTATGTTGAAGAAGTCTGAAAAATTCGAAAACGTTATAAAAGACCTTAAGGAAAGTATCATCAGAAATATCAATCAGGAAATTGAGTCTTTGATTCTCCCCAATCTTGATTATGTTGAGCTGCCTCAAAGAATAAGATTAACTAACAATATGGGAGATGAGCTGGATGATTATATCATGGCAGTAAGAAAAGATGAGGCTGTACTAAACACAATGTTTGACGAATCAACACCAAAATTGATTAATTTTGACGTTCACATTCTTATTCAAATTCTAAAAGAATTAGAAAAATACAAAAATGAGTTCAACTGAGAATTACAAGATAATCGCCAACGAATCTCGTCTTAAAGCATTCATCGACTGGCTTCCTGATTTAAAAAATCATGAAACCTATTATGTGTGTCTTTTTGCACGTGCAAAATATGCACAAGGATTAATTCTATCTTCAGGTCAAACACAATTGAAAAGATTTACTTCCTCTAAAGGAAACTTGTTTTCAAAAATTAAACAATTAGAATGTCCTGTCGGTAGTTATACTTATAAAGGAAATGAACTCCCTCAAGAAAGTTTGGCGTTATACATAAACCCAAATCCTCGTGACCTGGAGAAAGCAACCAAAAATTCTCTTATCAAATTTGCACAGTTGATAACCAAACCTTATACAGGATATAATCCTCATTCTGAAATTTTATCAGAAATTCAGGTTACATATTCAAGAAAAATTTACATGAACTTTGACTTTGATGAAGTTGATTATAAAGATGTAATTAACACAATTAAAGAAAATGATATTATGAACCTGGATGCTATCACCATTTCAAAAACAAGAGGTGGGTTTCATCTGCTAGCCAATATTGAAAAAATTCACGATAAGTATCGTAAATCCTGGTATGTTGGCATGACAAAAATTCCTGGATGTGATAAGAAAAGCGGATCAAATGATGGTCTTCTCCCTGTTCCGGGATGCGTTCAAGGAGGATTCTCCCCCTATATGTTTCCTGCCCTATCCCCTGAATTAACGGATACTTCAGAAGGTATGTAACAAATAAATTATTCATTTCGTAACTTCTATACAAACGAAAAAGCAAGATGAAAATTAAAGTAAAAAAAATCAAACACGCACGTTCTCTCTCTGAAGAAACAAACGCATTCACCGGTGCATTATATGTGAATGATGAACACATTGTCGGATCAGGCATGAATTCATTCCTGGAACAAATGTCGAAAGAACACCGAACAACACAACAGTCTTTCACCAGGATGTGTCTGATGTGGTTGGAGCAAGTAGCAGAAAGAAAAGGACCACAGTTCGTTGATGATAGAAATAAAGACTCGCAGAGAATAGCAGAACTATTAATGAATGAATATGTTCGATTTATCGCCAACAGTCGCCGCATATCTGAAGAAGAAGTTCTAAAGAATTGGGATGTTTGGAAACCATCAAAAGCACTGAGAAATGTCTGATTTTAAAAGCCTAAGAAAGAAAAATTATATGGTCGGATTTCAAGAGGATAAACCAATATTCTCTCAGGCAGAAATGATTAGTCAGAAATTGGCCATTTACCCTGTTCATGTAATTAACAGCAAAAACAAAATAGTTGATTTCTGTATTACCAGGGCTGAGGCTATGTCTCGAATTAAAAAGAGAAACCAGGCACTCGTACTCTTAGGAAGAGAGCCTCAAAAATACAGGATAGTATCAAAAAATATGAAAAGTGAAATTGAAAACCCAATCAAGATGAAAAGCCAAACTGAAATCGTTGAAGAAATCTATTTGAAATTCAAAAAGCATTTTCCAAACACGTTTTTTCACAACTTGCTTTGGCAACTGTTGATCAACAAAACAAGATCGCTTAAGGACGCAGCTTTTATTCCGGTTATTGTTAGTGGTTATCAAACTCTTGGAATTGCTGATAAGAATGTGTCGGGGTATTCTCCTACCGGAGTAGTGTTTGAAACCCATAATTATGATGAGGCTTCAAAAATTTGCGAAGAACTTAATAAGGAAGTTTTTGGCATCGGAAGTGAAGAAGCATTCGAAATCACATCATCTTCTTTCCGTAAATCGTAACATACCAACTCTCCCTTTCGTAACTAATTTATGATGAGTAAAAACACAAACGCAAAAATATTGGCTGATGTCTATAATGACATCATGAAAATTAATATTAACAAAAACGATAGCTTCAAGAAATTGCAAAATAAGTTCTATGATGTTATGACTAAACATAACATTCGCCAAGGAACCTGGAGTGAAAATGGAAAAGGTCGGCTTATGAACAATCCGGAATGGGTTTTTTGCTGGGGTGCTTTTGAAACAAGAATAAAAACCCATCTTATGTGGATGTCATTAGAAAATCCTCCTAAACATTTACTTGCCTATGATAAGGAGACTAAAAAATGAATTCATACGAAAATGTTGAATTTATAATTGAAGACTTACCTCCCTCAACCTGGTATCGAATCAACAAAGATGTGGAGTATTCTACAGATTTTGATTGGTTTTTAAAACATCAAGCACTAATTGTAAAATCCGGAAACGAATATATTTTCTGTTCAAGACTGGAATCAAAAGTTTTTAAAATAAAAATTGCAATTTCAGGCGGCTATGAACTTTCTGATTCTAAGAAAATTGAAACCTGGAAAGAAGTTCACAAAGAAATTTTGGAGGGGAAACATGGAATAGGCAGAATTGTTAATTGAAAATATCTATATTTGCAATCCAAAATATCGTTCTTTAAATATTGGGCCCTTAGCTCAGTCGGTTAGAGCAGCAGACTCATAATCTGCGGGTCGTTGGTTCGATCCCAACAGGGCCCACACTTACAAAGACTACGGTCTCGTAGCTCAGTTGGATAGAGCAACTGCCTTCTAAGCAGTCGGTCATTGGTTCGAATCCAATCGAGATCACAAAATGGTTTGCAGGCAACTTTCCATTTCAAAAAAGATGTTGCTTAAAAGGGGGAGAAAAGTAAAATTCTCCCTCTTTTTGTTTTGTAACTTTTCTGTAACAAATACGTTTAAACATTCGTAACTTATTATATATAAAAAGCCAGTGGAACACCTGCAAAAATTAATCGGGAAAAGAGTCGTAAAATTCCCATCTAACAAACCTTTCAAATCCGGACTTAAAACAAATACTGTAAAAGGTATTATTACACATAAGGAAACGGGTCTCCCTGCTTTTTTATTTAAGGAAGACGACTCATATGTTGAAGTCCAAAAATGTATTCCTGAAAATTTCAAAATAGACTTTAAAGAAGTTTACCGTTTATATCCTGGATGCAGTATTGTCCGGGTTATGGAGTTTTACATACCAGGAACAGGCTGGAAAAAAGAATGGAGCAATGTCCGGGTTATGGAGTTTTACATACCAGGAACAGGCTGGAAAAAAGAATGGAGCAATAATGTAAAAATCCAAAACGATAGAAATGGAGTAGAACACCAAATCAAAAGATGCTGGATTGAAGGCGGCATGAAAGTAATGCTCCATATTGAACACGAAGGCGAAATTAAAGAACCAGACTATTCGATAAATGAACTTGTAACATTTTAAAAGTTGGTTTCGTAACTTCAATATGAAAAAAATAATTTTTATATTACTCACTGGTGTTTTACTGTTTTTTACATCAGATACAAAAGCCCAGTACATTGAAAGGGATTCTACTGGAATTCCTCATGCCTGTACCAATTATGCTTATCATAATAAACAGAAAGAAAACAAAAGAATTGTTCAAGGACTAATTTTTATTGCTGCCTGTGGAACAATTTTGGCAATAGAACAAGCAACGATTCCATCCCAAAAAGAGAGCGCAAGAAACCTAAGCAGACAAATGGGTTATACAGGAATAGCAGTAATTGGTGCCTGTGTTACAGTAAGCCTTTATAGCTGGAACGTAAGACTCCAAGATAAAATTGGATTGTAATTAAAAATAACTAACCCTCATATACCAAATGAAAGCATTAACAACGATTGTCAAAATAGTATTGGTCATTATGTATATATCTCTTATGTTTACCTGGGTAAACACCTTTATAAAAGGCCATTATTATGTTCATGCAGGTTTTTTCTCATCCGTAGTTGTGGGCACATTCCCTATATGGGGAGGATTTATTCTGTATAAAGCAATTAAATTTCTAAACTTCCTAAATAAATAAAACCATCATGAAAAAAATTCTAAACCTCGTATTTCTACTATTGTCTGCATTGGCTTTTCAGTCATGCGATCATGCCCAGTCTAATGTACAAACCTTGTACACGAAAGATTATGGACAAACATGGAAGTTGATTCCTGTTGGAGAAGTAATACCGAAAGCTGTTATGCCAGGTGAAGCCAAAACTACTATCCCCGGATACCCAATGACAGGAGAAAGTAATTTTAAAACAGCATTCAAAAACAATGTAAAAGCAAACATTGAACTTGATTATGAATACGAAATCATTGATGGAGAAAAATTTCTATCCAATGCTAAATATTTGGCGAAGATGAATTCTGATCCAGATAATGTAAGCGCAAATAATTCAGAGTTTGAATCTGCTGAAAACACAATTATTGATAAAAGGATCAAAGATATTGCAAGGGAACTCCTTTGCAATACTGATATTGTAGATTTTGACCAGTCTGACTTCGAAGAAGTTCTACTTGATAGAGCAAATAAAAATTTGGAAGAGAGAGGAGTTCGAATTAATTACTTGAGTTTTGTTCCCACACCCAGCGAACAAACAGCACAGGCAATTGATGTGGCAACTGCCATGAGAATTTATGAAAGCAAAAATCTGCAAGATGTTGGCAAGGAAGTGATCAAAAACAAAGCTAGGGCTAACCGAATCATTGTTAATTCTGATGTTAATACCAAAAACTCAGAAAATTAATCAATGTAAAACACCAGAATCTTTTTTGTAACAAACAAAAAACAGAATTCGTAATTATAGCATCAAAGATAAAAAACACCCTGAAGTTGTGCTTGCAAAAGAGATTAATTTCTTGAAAAGAAAATATGGGGTAAATGTTATTTTCACAAACTGTCTTAAACAAGACAATTTGATCGGCTATTGCTGTGATTCTGAAAATATACATATTGACCATTCAGCAAAAAAATCAAGAAGTGAATTTCTTTGTACATTCTTTCACGAATTAGGTCATATCCAATGTAGAAGATCAAATAAATGGAAAGTGTTTCATGATATTGATCCTGATTCTAAAACAAGCAAACAAAACCTGAGAAAATTAATTTATACTGCATTAAAAGCTGAAAGATGGGTTGATAGGTTCGCCGCAAAAATGCTGTATGAATATGATAAGAGAATCAAATATGATTTCCCTTATTACGAAAAAGAAAACGCAAAACACCTTCAAAACAACTTCCTTCTTCCGGCAAAAGTAAGGCTTCGTAAGGATAGAAAACTTTAACTTGTCTTAATAAATATTAAACCCGAAAAACAAAATGGCAAAAGTGAAAACCAAAGTATTTTCTAAACCGCTCCATTATTGGAGTGTTAAAGAAAAGCAAATTGTAAACTCCTTGATGAATCAAGGTAAAAATGCAGCTCAGATTAAAAAGGAGTTGTACAAAGGAGATAAGACCGTATCGGTTCGTTCTCTGGCGACCTTGATGAATTTGATTCGAAACAAACCGTCTTGGGTCAATCATCATCCCAAAACCAACACTCCGGGTAATCCCAACTACAATCCTGATGGTAAAATTTCAAAAGAAATTATCAACCAGGATGTTGAGACCGAAGTGTTCGAGCTGGATATTGCATACAAGGAGTTTATGGATTTCAAACTCGAAAATCAAAGATTTCTTCATGCTATGAAAGTAATGGTTGAAAACCTCAGTCCTCTTGGAGAAAAGGCGAACCAGGAAATCTTTGAGTTTGCAAAAAATCAATCCAAGATTGAGATTTCAAAGCGTCAAAAAGAGTTCCTGAAGATCGTGAAATGATGTAACTTTTTTTGAGAGCTTACGTTAAAAGTATTGTAACAAGCTTAGGGACGATTTCGTAACTTTGCTATAATGTAAAAGGAGCGACAAATCCGCAAATCGCTCGTCTTGTATGGCTCGGAAGGCTATATGGGAAAACCGGCAACCTAATGTCGGCAATGGTGGTAGAACACCGGTGCGCCAAGAGTGATTAGTTCTACTACCATTGTAATAAAATAAATTACTTGCTTCAGAAGGATTGTGTGGTGGTGCCTTTAAAAAACAACAATTCAAAATCTTAAAAAAGGATTTAATGAGTGTTTAGGTGATTCGAGTCAAAAATGGCATTACAATCACCAATTCGATTCTGTAAGCAATTGATGTCGCTTTGCTGGCATGGCTTACGTCTAAGGTATCCATGCTGGCATCGACATTAAAATTCGTTCTTTCTAATATTAACCCATAGCTGAATTGGTGAATCTTTTACTGATTACGAAGATGAATTTCTACTCTCCTATAAAAGAGTCAAAAAGGAAAGGTAAAAGAATAGCAGCGGTATGAGCCGAAGCATATAGGTTCGAGTCCTATTGGGTTAGCATCAAGAACTTAAGACTAAAGGTTAAGCTTGTTTGTACCCGAAAACAATCGAGCTAACCTCCCAGGATTTATTTTAATATTTATTGTATATAAGAATGAAAGCCGAAAAAATAATTGAAACAATAGAATCCGTTTCTTCCTTTAAAGAAAAAGACAGTTATAAAAAAGGGTTTTACGATGGCCTTTTTTTGGGATTGTCCTTGCTTTTGGGCTTTGTTTTTTTGGTAATATTTTATATCTTGTATGAATTGAAATAAATCCAAACCAATGAAAAAAATTAAACACACCCTAATTCTAATCGGATTCCTACTTTCATTGTCAACGACATTGTTTGCTGGAACAGACGGAAGAAAATCAGTTCAAGCCTATTCTCCAGACGGTGAACTTGTAACAATTACTCAAACAGTGGTTGATAATAAAGTTACCACAATAGCATTGAGTTCAAAAGGAGAAGTCCTTTATAAGGAGAACAACCTTTACTCTCTAAGCAAAGTAATTAATATGGTTTTGTCAAGAGGATTGATTCAGGTTTTCTGCCCATCTGAATGCGACCTTCAATTGAATATAGATCTCACCAGAAAAGACGGAACGACCAAGACTGTAATAGGCCAAATATACGATGTGCTGAAGAAGTATCCTGATTACGACACATATACAATAAAAGCATTTTGCCCAGATAGATGTGAATAGTCCAGGATAAAGAAATGAATTCCCACCGTAGTCGTATTTTGCGGAAAGGGTGTGAGGTACAAAGCCAGTAACGGACGCTGCCTGTCCTACGGTCTATGCCGAGCTGGTGAAG
>CALMMZ010000073.1 GCA_937868685.1 uncultured bacterium
TCCGTGCTGCAGGTCATAAATTATGTTGTCGGAAAGTTTATAACCTGTTGCTCCTTTAAGATCACTCTTCGTGAGTTGTTCTTTGTTGCGTGCCATCTGTTAATTTATTTAAGAAGTTAATAATAGGATTATAATTTTTAACAAATTGGTTGGTAATATATTTGGAAGTTGCTCTGCCTCTTGCTATACACTTGCCTGTTCCGTTGATTAACTCATACTCAAACTTATCGTCTTCTGAGTTTTTAAGTACGTTAAGATTATTTCTGCCTTTCATCAAATAATGAGTTTAAGTTTTAAAAAATTTTCCCTTTGATTATTGAATTAATTATTGAATTTTCCTGACTAGTAATTTGTGGTTCTTTACATTCTTGCTTTATTGATTCTGTAACAGATTTTCCTTCTGGGGTGTCGTAGATCTTGATTGTTGCCACTCCTGTTTTTTTGTTAAGTTTGTGTATGTAACCTATTACTATTCCGTTATGTGATACAGGAAGTCTTTTTTTCTTTTTCATAGCCAGCCGTGTTTATTTTTTATTTCATCAATTTCTTTTCCGAGACTTACCTGAAGTGTCTTTATAGCTTGTAAAGCCAAGCCATAATAGTGCCTTTTTTTCTTGCTACGGAATATGTTTCTGTATTTAGGTGTAAAGTATAGTAGAGCAGATTCAAGTGAGTCTATTTGGATTTGCGCATACTTGATGTGCTCTCTGCTTTTCTTTACAATAGCCTCTGGAGGTGTTGTGTTAATCGCTTTTGTTTTGTTCGCTGTATTCATTTTTCTTGTTTTTAAGTTAGTTAAATAATTTATTAGTTGATTGATTCTTTTTTAAGTATTGCTCCGGTGGTGCTGAAGGTTACCTCAGCCCAAACATTACCAAGTGGATCTCTCCATACCCATAAGTATTTTGAGTTTCCGATTTGTTGACCAAGTAAATCTTTTTCGTTGAAATTATTGATAACCTTGGTTGCCGGTATGATTAATGTCGGCATAACCTGATAACAGCCCGAAGCATAACTGTTGATAACATCTAAACAAATATTGTACTGCTCTTCTGTTACTTCTTCCATATTTCCGTACAACATATCAGCTTTGAAGTCACCTTTGATAAACATGAATGAAGCTCCTTGTAGTGAATATCTGAAATATCTCATTTGTTTTTTATTTAATTAAACCATTTTAAAATAGTGTCTTCTTTGTGTCCTTTCTGCCAGACGAACCAAGCGTATGAAACAGCGCTTCCTGACATAGTGTCAAAATTTCCGTTTATTGCACACTTAATCCGGCTGCTTGAAATATATAAAACCTTTGGTGGTGTGTCTGTGAATATTCTTTTTCTTGCTTTACCTTCCAAGTATCTGATTGGCATTATCAGAGCAAGTTTGTTGCCTTCGGTCATTATGTCCAGTGCTTTTTCTATAAATTCGTTTGCGTATATGTAAGGTGGATTAGTGATAATATTCATATCTATTGTTTCGTGATTTTCAATTCCTAAGAAATCCACTTGACCATCTCCATATCCTCTGTTGATTAAATCAGTACTGTAAACTTCGTAGACAAGGCGTTTCATCTCCTCTGATAAATGCCCTTCACCACAAGCACACTCCCAGATTTTGCCTTCAAACTTTTCAAGTACTAATAACATCGTCACTGCCTTTGGTTCCGTTGCGTAGTAATCGTGAGATTGCCTTTCTGATTCTGTGTGATTAGAAGCACCAATATTCTTATATACTGTCTGACTGTTTCCTGTCCAATCTTTATTGTTCTGTTTTTTCGACAAATCTGTCTCCCCTTGTAGGACTTACGCCCATAATTCTGTTAAAATGTTTTTCGCAAACATAAGCTGTTAAGCCGTGTCTGTTTTGTTCCGGATCATCGTGGAATATGTGTTCTTCTACTTTCTTTGTTGCTGGTTCACTACACATAGAACACTTTTCTCCAATACAAGATCCGGATATGAATGGCACTTTTAATCTTTCATTAAGCAGTTTTATTACATGCTCGTTAGCAGCAAGATCAAATAAAAATGAAAATAAGTTTATGTCAATTGTTAAAGGTATAGTAGATTTTATCTTTTCGGTGATTTCGTCAAACTCCCTGCATGGAATAGTTAGTGTTATTACTTCTTTACCGTGGATGTCTTTGATTGTGAAAACACTGCTTTGATCTTTAAGCCGAATATGGTGGGTTAATATTGCACTGGGGTGTGTTTTGCAATACTCCACTCTGTTAAAAATATATTTTAAGTTGTTATTCATTTTTGTTATTATGATTAAATAAAATTTGCTTTACCGTTTGTAATAATGTAATGGCTCTTACACTCGAATCTTTGTTGTATGCTGGGGGTAATTGTTATCTTTCCGTTATTGTCGGTCAAATTCCACCCACCTTCGTCTAATGGAAGAAAACACTCATGACCGCAACCACACAAGCATAAATGAGTACAGCAATTTCGTTTTAAACATATATATATTGTACGTGGCATTAGATCTATTTTTAATGGTAAAAATTCATTTCTGTATTCTGCGTGTACTTCTACTTTTTTAATGGTTTTCATTCTTCATCGCCTTTTCTTATAATTTTCTTAATTCATTTATTATAAATTCTATTTCTTCTTTTGTGAGATTGTTTTTATAAGCCAGAAAGTCTTTGTCAATCTCGCTGTAATAAAACATCAAGAATTTTTTATTTTCTTCTTCAATCCACTTTACCAGATCTAAAGATTTTTTAGAAAAAGGGATTTTATCATCTGGGGTAAATTGTTTTTCTATTTCTTCTGCTGTCATTTTTTTATAAGTTTTAAATTTTAGGTAAACAAAACATTCCTTCAATATATGGAACAAGAATTACTTTTAGACCTCTGTAAAATCCTTCACACCTGACACCGTTAACCTCTACTATGCTTTTGTAAATATCTGGGATCTCAAACGCTATTAATTCAGTAGTATTTATCAGTTCTTGGAAACAGTCATATCCCATAATAATATATCTTGCCTGTTTCCTATAAATCATATTAGTCATGTGTTCGTTTTCAGTAATTGCCTTTAACAGATTATGTAAGTCTACACTATGCCTAGTCACTGTTACTGTTTCGTTTTCTTTGTATGCGTTCAATTTACCTAATACCCAAAAGCAAAAATTCTGTAACCATTTAAACTTACCATCCGGATTAAACCGATAAGAGTCGTGGTCAATAAATACTTTTCTTTCCTCACGTATTGTGTATAGCTTAATGATATTGTTCATTTATATTCCTTCCCTTTTTGTGTAAGGATAATTTGTCTGTCCATTCTGCTTATTAAATCTAATTCTTCTAACTTACCGATTGTCGCCCAACTTATATTTTTACGGTCATTACTAAAAAAACATCTTGCATATAATCCTGTTACATGATGAAGTATCTCTCCTGCTTGAAGTCTTTTAATAACTTCTGTTTGTGTTTTTGAAAGTTTTATCATAATTTTAAAAAGTATTGTTTAACTTTGTCAATGCCTGTTGGAAAAAAGTAAACATCTCCTGCTTTCTCCCAGTCCAAACCCTCAATAAATATCTGGGTTTTGATCTTGTTAAGCCGTAAGCTGCGTGTGATAGAACTGAAGTGATTGAAATTCTTTTGTTGCTTTTCCGGAAGTAAGTCAAATAAAAGATTAAATAGCTGATGCACTGTTACCTTTTCTCCTGTTGTTCCACTCATTCTTGATTCCAGTAACCCGAAAGCTATTTCAAATCCGTACTCATAAGCATTTAGGAGATTGCTGAATGAAGCCTCCATATACTTGGAGTTAATTCGAACTTCCCATTTATCTTTGTTGATGTAAGGCATTACGTAAATTAAACTCCGGGAAAAAAATATCTGAATTGTGACAATAGCGAATCTGAAGTCCAGTTTGTAAATGTCGGTGATCTTATGTTCGGTGCAATACCAGAATAAAGCGTTGGCGCTTCTTGGGTATTTAACTTTTATGTTGTCCCAGTTCACTCTTCACCTCTTTTATTGATTCTTTAATAAGATTAGTGTTGTCCAGTGCTTTCCTTAACACTGCGTTGGTTAAATCTGCTAAACTTACTCCGTTGACTACGGCTTGCAGCTTTAGATTGTCCTTTAAAGATAAGTCTATGCTTACCGTTGTTGTTTTACTCATATAATTGTTTAAACCTTTTTAAAAATAAATACTCCGACATCTTGTCACTCATTACATCTATCGAAATTCCAAGCGGAACTAAATCTAATCCCCAGTTATTCTTGCTATCCGGAAAAAATTCCTTTTTCTCATCCAGTAAAATCCTCTTATCGTAATCATCTCTGATTACTGCATCCAAAA
Organism: uncultured bacterium; assembly: GCA_937868685.1. GTDB lineage: Bacteria > Patescibacteriota > Minisyncoccia > Phycocordibacterales > UBA1006 > CALMMZ01. The sequence goes on from CALMMZ010000073.1 coordinate 4,321, forward strand.
TCCCGAACTTCTTAAATATCACTCCGTTAATATTGGTCACCACCTTGTTCCACGACTCCAGTAAGCCAAGTTCCTCAAGATTCTGTTTCATTGGACTACTCATGTCACCCACATAAGCTTCGTGTGCATCGTGTAAAAGCCAGTAAAGACTTGTGGACTCCGGCTCCCCCCTCAACTGTGAATATACCGATAACTCTATGCTGTGCTGTGCAACTGAATAAAACCTCGCACTGTGTCCGGTATACCTGCACTGATACGCTAAACTATGTGCTATGTCCTCTATACATATATCCTCTTGCCTCGGATCTAATGCGTAAAACTTCTTTCCACTGTAAGTCTCAATCCAAGATCCCTTCATCTTCCCACCTTTCTCTTAAAATGCTCGTTCACCTTCGACTCCTTCGACTCCTTTAACTCCTTCAACGCCATCAATGCCTTGTGCCTCGCTGCCTCATACTTCCTTCCCTTCTTTTTCTTTCTCTCCGACTTCGCTAACTGCTCTATTGGATCTATTACTGTACTCAATTTAACCTCCTTTTTATGTTTTGAAATGTTCCCTTATTTAAGATCTCATTCAATAATAACTTTCCACTCCACCTGTCAAATAATGTCACCTTATCCGACTTCAAACATAATGTGTAACCGTTCTTTACCCAAGCCTCCCCTATCACTAAAGTCTCATCCATTAAATCATAAGACTTTGTAAATCCCAATACCTCTATTCCTGTCCTGATGTCCATTATTCTATTACCTCCACTTTTAATTACTACCCTTTATGACTATACTTACCGTTACCTGTGTATGACCGTGATTCACTAATACCATGTTCTCTACCCTCACCCCCCTTACCGTAAAATCCGTGAACTCCAAAATCGTCTCCTGTGAATTGAACCTTAATTCAATTACCCCAGTCGAATGAACGTCTACATAATCCCAACCATATAAATGAATTACCGATCCGTCAATTATCCTCTCCTGACCACGATCCAATACCACAGTCTCTGAATAACGATTCGCTGCATTGTCCGATACCGGCTCCACTATCTGTGACTCCCTTCCGCAACCAGCTAACACTAAAACTAAAATTATTATTATTGTTTTCATATTATTATTTTAAGTTTATACGTATTCCGTCAATAATTACTGTCTCAATTTTGTCCACTGTCCGTAA
>CALMMZ010000074.1 GCA_937868685.1 uncultured bacterium
CCACCATATGATCCCATTTCAAAAACATCAAACTTTACAGCATATACAAAGGACAAGTTCTATGAAAGCGACCAAGTGGCATTAAGTAATCAATTTAAGCTCTTGACAGACAGGAATGTCCGGTGCATACTATCAAATAACGATACGCCACTGATCCGTTCTCTTTATGCTGATTTCAATATAATTGAAGTTTCATCTGAGAGGAATATAGCTGCAAACAAGCAGAACAGAGGTAGGGTGACGGAATTGATTATATCAAATTGAGGTTATGATGAACAAATTGTGGACACCAGAAGAAGATGATCTGCTTCTTAAAAATCATAGAACAATGACAATGAAAGAATTGTCAATTATTCTTAAGAGAACACCAGATAGCATAAGAAACAGGCTTACTAGATTGTCTGCCAAGTCTGACAAGACGGGAGTTGTTGTTCGGGCTAAAAAGTCAAATAAAGAAACTAAGACGCATCTGATAATCCCAGACACTCATGTTAAACCAGGAATTGATAATGACAGGCTTGTATACCTTGCTTATTATATTGCCAGGATGTTTCAGAATGGTGAGTCAATTGATGAAATCATTTGTCTTGGCGACTTTGCTGACATGGAGTCTCTTTCATCATACGATCAAGGAAAAGCTTCATTTGAGGGCAGACGATATTCATTAGATGTTGAATCTGTTGTTCAAGCTCAAGAGGTATTCTTTGGCAAGTTAATGGAATTGTTAACACCTGAGCAATTTGAGTCTATCAAGTTCGTCATGTTATTGGGCAATCATGAGAATAGAATCAATAGAGCCGCTGATGAAAATGCTGCTTTGCATTCCCATTTGTCCACTGAAGATTTGAAATATGCAGAATATTGGGACGAGGTTCATGGCTTTAATCAAAGATATGAATCAGAGGGAATTATGTATTCGCACTATTTTGAGTCTGGAATCCTTGGAAAAGCAATTTCGGGTGAATCCCCAGCTAGGAGCCTTCTGCAAAAGCTACATGTTTCTTGCACGGCTGGTCATTCTCATGTTAGAGACTTTTGTGAAAGAACAACTGCTCGTGGAGAAAAGATCCTTGGACTCATTGCTGGATGCTTCATGGAACATGATGAAGAATATGCCAAGAACTCAAATCAACTTTGGTGGAGAGGCGTGATTGTTAAGCGGAGCGTATCAAATGGTTATTACGATCCACAGTTTGTTTCAATTGATGAAATGAAGAGAAATTACTTGAGGTCGGTGGCTGAATAGCTATTTATCGCATGAATGAAATAGCCATTATTGAAGAAGTTTTTGACCAGATCCTCAATGAGCTTAATAGAAAAGGTGTTGAAACTGCCGCAGATGGTAGTTTCATTAAACATGCCAAAAGGAAGGCAGAACTTGATGGCAATACAATCAAGTTTCTTGGCTTTACTGAAGGAATGGCCTATTTTGATATTCAGTCATACACCTGGGGCAACAAAGTTAAATACATGGTTAGAATCCAATTTAAAGATTGGAACAATTTGATTCAATCTTGGGTTCCTGGATCGACTAGAGCAGAAGCATCAACATTAGCTAGTTCTTTGATTCAGGGTGGAATAAAGGTTGATTGCAATTGTCCTTCATTTAGGTATCATTATAGGTATGTTGCTGGAATTAAGGATGATTCTGCAATCGTTCCTGAGAAAAGACCTGCCCCAATTACAAATCCTAAGAATCGTGGCTTACCATGCAAGCATACAAGAAGGATCATTGAAGTTGCTAACAACTGGATGTGGTCCCCATTGGTAAGTTTCATTACATCTGGCGGAAAAAAGAACAGATTTGAAGGCAAGTTTTCAACTTATATTGAATGGCCCAGCCATTATATACCGCACACAAAATAAGGTTAGATATGTCAGTTACATATAGCAAAAAAGAGCTTCGTGAAAAGCTTTTATCAGGTTCTTCTAAACTGAATGAAGCAGTATCGGTAACACTAGGCCCATTGGGCAGAAATGTCATCATTAAGAAAAGTGAGGTTCCTTTTATCACAAAGGATGGAGTCACAGTTGCAGAAAACTTGCAACTTTCAGACTCGGTGGAGAACTTAGCTTGTTCAATTATCAAACAAGCGGCAAAGGCAACTGTTAAGGCTGCTGGTGATGGAACAACTACATCAACAGTTTTGGCCCATGCTATCTTTAAAAAGGGAAGTGAGTCTGAACGACACGTTGAATCAATTCATAAGTTTAAGAAAGGCATGGATGCAGCGGTTGTTGATCTTGTTAACATTATTGGTAGTAGATCAAATCAACTCAAGACATTTGCTCAAATTGAATCAGTTGCAACAATTTCGGCAAACAATGACAAAGAACTTGGAAGTCTGATTGCTTCTGCGTTTGCAGAGGCTGGAACATATGGGACCGTGGTGGTCCGTCCGGCTAATGAATACAAGACTTCTATTGTTCTAAAAGAGGGCTACCAGTTTAATTCTGGTATGGTTAGTTCTGAGTTTGCTACAAATGTTGCTGAAGGTATTGCAAGAATTTCTGAACCAAAAGTCCTGATCTTTGATCATAGAATTGGTTCCGATATTAGAAAAGCAGAGAATATCTTATCAACAATTGCTAGGTCTGGCAAATATCATGTTATTGTGGCAGATGACTTTGAAGATCAATTCATTGGTATTGTTTTGGCCAACTGTAAGCGTGGTTCTATTAAATGTTGCTTGGTAAAGGCACCATTCATCGGATCAGAGAAGCAAGAGTTTTACATTGACCTTGCTACTGTTTTGGGCGGAAAACCAATTAAGAAAACTGATGATTTCTTGAATGTTTATGCTGATGCAGTTGGAATGGCGGAAATTGGTGAAATCAAGAGAGACACTACAATTCTGATCAATGGGGCAGGAAAGCCAGATGCTATTGAAGAAAGAATGCTTATGCTTCGTAATGCCGCTGAATCAGAAAATGTTACCATGGATGATGCCAAAAGACTCTTGGAGCGCATCCAAAGGATCAATTCTAAATCAGTGATCATTAAAGTTGGTGGTGTTACTGAAGTCGAAATGATTGAAAGAACACACAGGGTTGAGGATGCTCTTGAGGCCATTTATTCGGCCACACAAGAAGGCATTATTTCTGGTGGTGGTGCATTCCTTGTATTAGCAGCCAATTCTCTATCATCGAAAGAACTACCAACACTTGACGAACAAATTGGATACGACTGTATTCTTGAGGCAGTTAAGGCACCATTCTTAAAAATGATGGAAACCTCTTGCATCAATATTGATGTTAATGACTTCCTAAAAGAAGCAAAAAATGAAGATGGTTCAGTGTGTTGGACTTACGGTATTGATTTTTCCACTGGACACGCAGTAAAAGACATGCTACAACTAGGCATCGTTGACCCAGCCAAGGTGACACGGTGTGCTCTAGTAAATGCGGCTTCTGTGGCATCAACATTGTTAACAACTGATTATTCAATTATTGTTTAATCTATTTATGGGAGATTGGCTATGGCCGAAGGAAAACTATCTGTGCCAGACACTTCCCGTATTCTTGATAGATTAGACAATTTGGTAACTGCTGTTCATGATGTTGATAAAAGAGTTGGTACATCTTTGTCAGAGATGGATAAGAGGCTTTCAAACATCGAAACAGCCTTCATTATTCTAGATTTGAACAAGATTGCCAATGAGAGAATCATCAAACTTGAAAAGGATTCATCAGAACAGAAGAAAGTGATGAAAGACCTTGAACAAAAGAAGATTGAGTTTTCAACTCAGCTTAAAGTTGCTTATGCTTTGATTACTTTTGGTGGTTCGGCCGTAGGTTCACTTATTTTAGCAATGATTAAGTCTTATCTTGATCACAAGTGAGGATATATGTATAAAGTATTTATTAGAGAAAATGATGCAGCGAGTCAAATGGCCCTTGAGATTCTTAAATCAAGAGGTAAAAGTTTTGTTGTAGAATCTGCACCTGCAAATTTCCCTGTTCCATTTGTGTTTATTCTAGATTCTCTTGGAAAGGAAGTTGCTATTGGTGGTGTTCAGCAATTGAACGAGCATTTTAGTTTGAATGCGATGAGTGTTTTGCACGATTGATTTTTAACCTTTAACCCTTAAAAATGGGTGATATATGTCAAATAGTTCAGGTGTCGAGAAGGTTAACATTTATAACTTTACAGAGATTGCTCCTGGTATTCTGGAGTCTGGTTATCCAATTTACCTTCGTGGTAAGCATGGTATTGGCAAATCAGAGTTGATCAAGGCAATTGCTGCTATTCGTGGAAAGAAGGTCATTGAGGTTCGACTTTCACAGATTGGTGAAGGTGAAATCATTGGCCTTCCTGTTCCTGGTAATGATAATGATGCTGTTCATTATCGTCCAATGCACTGGATGCTAGAAGCGTCTAAGGAGCCATGTGTCCTCTTCTTTGATGAGATTGATCGCGCCTCGAAGTCAATTCGTCAGGCAACTTTTCAGATCACTGACTCAAGAAAGGTTCATAATATCTCTCTGCATCCAAAGACTGATATTATCGTTGCTGGTAATGCTGGCGATGATTCGTCACTATATGCAGTAGAGCCAATGGACCCAGCGGAACTTTCCCGTTACTTTGTTTTTGAGTTCGGCCCAACTGTTCCTGAGTGGATTCATTGGGCTCGCGAGAACAATCTTAATCAAATGGTGATTGATTATATCAAGTCTGACAACTCTGCTCTCGATTGGATTCGTGTGGATGAAAATGTACCACATCCAACAAGGCGTGGTTGGGCTCGTTTGGCAAGGGTTTTGACAGCAAGTGGCTATACTGATGCGGCAGAAATTGCTTCTAACAAAAACAAGCGTTCTCTTATCCGCACACTAGCATCTTCAGTTGTCGGGACACAATCCGCTGCTGCATTTTCTGGTTGGCTAGATAGGCAGATTAATGCTCCAACAACTGTCATGATTCTACAAGGAGAGGTAAGCGGGTTCTATTCAAAACTGACTAATGAGCAGAACAACAAACTGATCAATGAATTCCGAGAGAAGAATCCAATGAAAGAGCGGCTTCTTACTGCTAATGAACTTTCAAACCTGTTGGATTGGGCTGAATCTTTCTCTCACAAGGAATTGACAACCTCTGTCTTTGGGCTTCTTCGTAATAACAGTTCTTATACTACCAATGAGAAATCCAATGTAGAAAAGAACAGGATGGCAATCAATAAGATTGGTGTTGACCCAATCACCAAGATTTCCCGTTATGGAAAGATGGTTGCAGAAACTCTTAATGGCAAATAAGGTGTAACATGGAAGTTGAAGAGACACCAGTTGATTACAGTAACGTTCCTTCTGTTGGGGAACTTCAATCAATCGTTTGCTCGATTCTGATCAGTGAACCATTGTATTTGTATGCATTTTCCCGAGTGAGAAAATACTTTTCAAGAAGGATTCCAACTGCTTGTGTATATTGGGACAAATTTGTTGGGGATTATGTAATTCTGTTTAATCCAGAATTCTTTGATGAACTGAAAAAGTCTGAAACTCTTAACAAGAGACTTCGTTCTGGTATCATGAAGCATGAAATCCTGCATATGATTCTTGGTCACACTCAATCGCCCAGGACGACTGCATTTAATGCATTCATGTGGAATATTGCGTTTGATCTATCAATTAACACAATGATTGATAGGGAATCACTACCAGATTGTGGTGTTTTTCCAGGCGAAGGAGATTATTCATTCTTGGAAAAAGACAAATCATCAAATTATTACTTTGATGCTTTGAAGAGATTGCCATCTGACGGTCAATCTTTTACCTTGCCAAATGGTGCAAAGCAAGAAATGCCATCAGTTCGCTCTGGAAATGGAGCAGGTTCTGGTTCTAGTTCTGGTAAACTAGACGAACACTTAACCTCAGAGGAAATTGACAAACTGTCAAAGCAAGTCAACAGTGACAATGGTGTTGATTTTGATGAGAATAATGTTGCTGGTGAATCTGAGCAAGAGCGTCAAAAAGAAGAGACTTCTGAAAGTATTGCACAAGGCATGAAAAATGCTAAAGATGCGATTGAACATTAGAATCGTATCAAAGGCAAAAATGCTGGTGTTGGTACTTGTCCAATTGATTCTGTTCTTGGCTTGATTAATGCTCGGCGTAGAATTGATCCAACCAGAATC
>CALMMZ010000075.1 GCA_937868685.1 uncultured bacterium
AATCACAATATTCCTTTCTTTTACTCTTTAAATTGTTTGATTTGAAACAGTTTCTAGTTCTTGAAGTGTTTTGTTTTCTTCATTTGAGTCTCATTTTTGTCAATTGTGCCAGATTTCACGAATGATTGAAGAAAGAATGCTGATTATGAGTTAAATGTAAACACGTAAGATATCTACAATGGTATGAGTAGAAGGCAAAAGGTGGACCCTGGCGCAATTGAAATTTTTGTGACTGAAAAAGTGAAAAATAAAAAACTTCAAGAATTTGAGACTGTTTTCCAATATCAAATGCTTCAATGCTACAAATTAGCTTATAATCTTATCATCCACATAGTGATAAGATTATCATTACAACAATGAGACTGTCAATGGTCACAAAAATTAATCATCAAATCTGGCTGGTTTTGATATTTTTCGCCTTTTGATCACAATATTACTTGTATCTACTCCAACCTTTCTCAATATCTTCGAATAATGAGTAAATAATGTTAATTCCAACGTAAGAATTAAAATTATTCTTCGCAACATCGCTTCAAATAGTCTTTCATCACATCACTATTCTTATCGAGTCCAACTTCCAAGCCTTTGTTGTACAAGTGTGAGTAAATGTGTTGATCATTCCAACATTTCTTGTGATATTTGCGATTCCATTTTGAATACAATTGATCTGCTTTGATTGGAGGGAGTTTTCGATTACAAGCCAAACAATACATTTTTTCCTAGATAGTATACCTAAAGAAAATAATTCACAGAATTGCCAAAACAAACGAAATTACCAAACACTTCAATCCATACTTAGTTACCACATACTTCAATAGCTTCTGAAATAAGTAATCTACTATCTTGTTCATCAAATAGCTCTCAATCTCATCCGACTTTTCTTTTTATCCAGCTCCAAACAATGTACTTTGACTTCTCGAGAATTGGAACCATTTGAATGAGCAAATTGTCGAACAAGAATTGGCAAGCATTTGCAACATGCTCTCGTTCAAGTTGACTCAAACCTGGAAACAATTCGCTCATAATTTCAACCACAAATGATTTCTTGTCAATTCCATACTTTTTCTTCACCAAGTTCTCAACACAGTTACAAACCATCAAAATGAGTTCTTGATCAATTAATCCACCTGTTCTTAATGTGTGATAATTGGTGATTGAAGTGATTCTTGCTTTGATTGCAGTTTTGATCTTATCCTTCTTTTCCTTTTGTCGCAGGGAGTTCTGAGGTTTTATGAAGTTGATGTCGTCCATAATATGAAATAACACAAGAAAAAAATTAGTCCTCCAATGGCGTTAATTCCAACACAAGTGTCCACGCAGTATTATTGAAATGATTGAGAGTGGAAACATCGACTGCAACAAATCTTTCATCAAGTAAATTGAAAGTGACGAGTTTACCATTGAAATTGTCGATAATAAACTTGATTCCAACATTGTTATTGTAACCAGTAACTAATTCACACATTGCAACAATATTTGAAGATCGATTTCCTGAAACAATTTCATTGGAACTAATAAGATTGGTGGCAGTTAGCATGAGAATATGTGCTGGTAACGGTATTCCTAATGGATTTCCACCTGCATCAACATATTGCATTGTATCACTTGGTATTGCAAACGACTTAACTTCACAAGCAAATCTTCTGATATGACTTGGAAGACCATTCAAGATGACATTGAAACTATTTGCAGTGGCACCAGAACTGATTCCATCTCGTGATGATATGATGTAACTGAAACTCTTTGACATTATGATATGAGGTGAGAAAAATTATTTTACGATTCGACAAACGCCATTCTCAAACATTAACACCTGATCATACAAAGCAAAGAAGTCGTATCTAACATTTACTGCTGTACCTGTTCCTGTATAATCAAAACTCCAGGTGATATCACTGTTTAATGTGTTCATGCCAGCAAAAATCTTATCTTTATTTGAGTTGCTATACGATTCACAATCAAAACCAAGTGCAAAACAGTTTGAAATAGCTGTTCCGTTAATACTAGCGGCAGGTTCAGTATTGGCAGAAGGAGCAGCAGGAGTAGTGTAATTAAA
>CALMMZ010000076.1 GCA_937868685.1 uncultured bacterium
TGTTTGAGATACTTAAGAGAAATTGCAAGGAAAGAATTGAAATTTCCCACACAAACGGAAAACTCCACGCAGTCATAGCTGGGAAAAATGTTTCTTATGAAATTCCAAGAGTACTTGATGACATAAGAAAGAAAACTTCAGGGAATAAACTTGCTCTTGTTGCAGTTCACGAGGCAGGTCATGCAGTAGCATATGCATTATTGCGTAAATGTGCACCAACTCAAATAGTAGCATCAACAACAAGTAGCAACACTGGAGGATTTGTGGGTACACATAGAACCCTTGGTTCTAAAGATGATATCATTAACAACATCGTTATTGATTATGCTGGTAGAGCTGCAGAAGAATTAATATTTGGTTCAAAATATGTTACGACTGGAGCAGGCTCTGATTATGCACAAGCTACACAAAGGCTGGTTGAAATGTATAGAAGAAGTGGTCTTGGTACTACCACAGCTGTATATGAGACAAATGCAAATAATAAGATGCTACTTGATACAACTGCAAGTCTTGACGCAGCTATGGAACATGAAGCTAATAGATTGTATCAAGAGTCTAAAAAGTTATTGGCAGCAAATATGGATTTCTTATTGGAAATTTCCAACGAATTGTTTACACACAAGAAAATAGATGTAGAAGAATTTATACTTATCGCAAACAAATATGTTGTAGGATTCGAACATCTTCCTACTGGACAAAGATATGAAGTTCAGTATGAAGATATGCTTAAGAAAGCACTATCTGATAACAAGAGCAAGGCAAAGTTTAAGAGTATCATAAATTAAGATGGACAAAAACTTAATAAGTGCAAACAAATGTACCGTAGGTCAAACCTATTACCTGACAGGTATGTGGTGGGACTACGGCACTTTGCTTGATACAGTTCCACTTGTTGCAATAGGCCTCAAACCTAAGAGTGAGGAGAATATTGCCAGATGCTTAATTAATGAACCAGTTAAGTTTAATGGAAGAATCCCCTCTAAGAAGAGCGTAATGGGGGCCAGGTTATCTTATGAGTTTGAGAGACCAGATGGCAAAAAGATTTATTCCGATGCAAGCTCTAAAAATTTTTTTAAAAAACCAATAGAATATGAAAAATGAAAAATTACCACCAAAATTAGAATTTGACGAATGGGTAGAAAAGTACTTTGACAAAGATGACGACCATAATTACTGGACATCAATTTATTGTAAAGTTGTTATAGGATTTTCCCCAGGAGATTTAAGTAGATGGAGAGAAGATGACCTTAAGGAAGAGTATGAAGCATATCTTCAGAATAAAAATAAGTTTGAGATGTATGATGAATCAACAAATGAAATGATAGAAGATGATTTTTGATAAATAATCTTCTTGTTTTAAATGCCAGATATTAATATCTGGCATTTTTTATTAT
>CALMMZ010000077.1 GCA_937868685.1 uncultured bacterium
ATCATGCAATGTAAAAAAGCACTTGAAGAAGTAGGTGGAGATATGGAAAAAGCCCGTATGATATTACGAAAAAACTCAGCAAGTGCTGCTTCCAAAAAATCTGAACGAAGTCTCGGAGCAGGAATAGTTGGATCATATATTCATTCAAATAAAAAAATGGGAGCAATTGTTGAATTTTTCTGCGAAACAGACTTCGTAGCACAAAACCCAGAATTTATTGAAACAGCAAATGACATTGCAATGCACATTACAGCAATGGCACCAGAATTCACTCGTAAAGAAGATATTGATGAAATATCAACGGCCAAGGCAAAGGAATTCTTCATGGAAGAAATTGCAAAATCTGACAAACCAACTGATATTAAAGAAAAAATTCTTGAAGGTAAGCTTAATGATTTTTTTGCAGAAAAAACTCTTTTGAATCAGCTATTTGTTAAGAATCCTGAAATCACAATCGAACAACTTATAAACCAACTTATTCAAAAAACTGGTGAAAAAATAGAAGTTGGAAAATTTGCACGATTTACAGTGTAATTTTAGTATACTATTCCATTTTTTTGGAAATATGCTATACTTATTTCGTTTATGTATTTTTTTATTGCAATGACTTGTTCATTTATTGGTATGATCCTCATACTTCAAGGAACACCGATAAAGCAATCTCATATGAATCGATCATTTATTGATACTGATGTTTGGATTGAACATATTTCAACTTCAATACAAAAGACATCAACATTAATTTTAAAATTTATTATTGTTCATAGTATTGATTGGTATCATCGAGTTACGCAGAACATGACAATTCAAAAAAAAATTAAACAACGTATTAAAACATTACTTTACGAACATTATCGTGAGCGAAAAAATTTTAATATGTTACAGAAACCAGATATATTCCTCAAAATAAAAAAAGATGCAGAATAAAAATTCTTGTCTATGGCTATTTATTGGTATCGTAATAAAATCTCCTATCTGCATTGATTCGGATAGGAATTGCCGGCATAGCTCAGTTGGTAGAGCAACGGTTTTGTAAACCGTAGGTCGTGGGTTCGAAGCCCTCTGCCGGCTCCAATATTAAAACACCTTTTTGTTAAAAAGGTGTTTTAATATATTTATTTATTTTTTATCTTATCTACTTGATTAACTTGTATTGCATTTTCTTTATCTTTAAGACTCTTTTTTAAATCAGGAATTAGCTTTTCAAT
>CALMMZ010000078.1 GCA_937868685.1 uncultured bacterium
GATGGACAAACAGGATTACAGAAAGTTTTTACAACTCTTCCAGAACTTCTTATTCTCGACCTTATGCTTCCAGAAATGTCAGGATTTGAAATACTTGAACAAATTCGCTCTAATGATACCACTAAAAATCTGAAAATTATTGTATTTTCAAACCTTGGAGAAGAAACTGACATCAAACGGTGTCTCGATCTCGGAGTTAGTGAGTACTTAATTAAATCTAATTTTACTCTTGACGAGCTTGCAGAAAAAGTAAAAATAATGCTCTAAAACAACACTCCTTAAAAAGTGTTGTTTTTCATCATTCTTGGTACATGTTATACTCCTAATATGAATCCTGATACACTACTCTCAAAAATCACTCAAATTGACAAAAAACACGCCCAAGCACTTGAACGACTTAAAGTAAAAACTGTCCAAGATTTACTCTATTATGCGCCTGTTCGCTATAGTAATGTTAGTACTATTACTACTCTCGAAAACGCAGAAGTCAATTCAAATATTACAGTGTATGGAATACTTTCAAAACCAATTCTTACTAAAGGCTGGAAGAGTAATATTCCTATGGCGAAAGCTGGATTCAAAGATATTTCAGGAACTACACTCCCTATTATTTGGATGAATCAACCCTACATGGCAAAAATGTTCACTGATGGTGATCAAGTAAAACTTACTGGGAAAATTACCCAACAGAAAAATGGAACAAAATGAATCCAGAAATTGAAAAAACAGGGTATTTACCTGTTGATATGTCTGATTCACTATTCCAAGGAACCGATGCGGAAAAAAATATCGGATTTCCAATATATGCAGAATCTCGAGGTATTACAAGTAAATGGATCTATCATACAATTAAAAAAATTTTTCAACAAAAAATTCATACACATATCATTGATCCACTTCCAGAGCATGTTTTAAAAAAATACAACCTACCAGATATTCACACTGCAATCGTTTGGCTCCATCTCCCCGAGAAAAAGGAACACGCCGAAGCTGCTCGAAAAAGATTCGCATTTCAAGAAATTTTCTTGATTCAACTAAAGCGACACTATGAGCGATCACAGTACGAAGAACTTTTTTCATACCAACTCACTGTTGATCAAGGTAAAATCAATGAATTTATAAATCAATTTCCTTTTCCTCCAACACAATCTCAATCAAATGCAATTAAAAGTATCTTACAAGATTTTCAAACTGATAAACCAATGTCACGACTTATCGAAGGAGACGTAGGATCAGGGAAAACATTTGTTGCAGCCATTGCAAGTTATGCAACGATTATAAACCGACCCATGGGACAAGATTTCGGGAATTTACAAGTTGCCTATATGGCACCAACCGAAGTTCTTGCAACGCAATTATTTGAAAATTTTATTGAATATTTCAAATATACAGGAATTTCTATAGGACTTATAACGGGAAGTGGTTGTCGTAAATTTCCTACCAAAGTTGCATCGAGTCAAAAACCATGGACAGAAATTTCTCGTACTCAATTATTAAAATGGATAAAAAATGGAGAAATTGCTATCACAATTGGAACTCATGCACTTATTTCAAAATCAGTTGAATTTCAAGACTTGGGAACCGTAATTATTGATGAACAACATAGATTTGGAACGAAACAACGAATGAAACTTGCTAAAAAAGAAGGACACGCTCCACATTACTTATCAATGACAGCAACACCAATTCCACGAACGCTTGCACTCACCATTTATGGAGATTTAGATTTGACTGTAATTGATCAAATGCCATCAGGACGAAAACCAGTCATTACTACTATTGTACAACCTGATAAAAGAGACGAATCATATGAATTAATACGACAAGAATTAAAACAAGGCCGTCAAGCTTATGTTATTTGTCCTCGTATCGATGATCCAGATGAAGAAGTTGAACAAAAACTAACTCTGAAAAGTGTAACAAGTGAAGCAAAACGATTGAAAGAATATGTATTCCCAGAATATGAAATTGGCATCATGCACAGTAAAATGACTCCCAAGAAAAAAGAAGAAATCATGCAAGCTTTTTCCAATCATGAAATCGACATTTTGGTTTCTACATCGGTTGTCGAGGTAGGAGTAAATGTGCCCAACGCAACCAATATTATTATCGAGGGATCAGAACGATTTGGACTGGCACAACTACATCAGTTACGAGGACGCGTTATCCGAGGAAATCACCAAGCCTATTGTTATCTGTTTGCTGATGTAAAAAATGAAAAGAGTATCAAGCGACTCGAAGCATTTGTCCAAGCAAAAAATGGATTTGAACTTGCGGAGCTCGATCTGGCGCAACGCGGAACGGGAGATTTATTAGGTATGAAACAATGGGGTATTTCTGACCTCGGAATGGAAGCCATTAAAAATATCAAGATGGTGGAATTTGCGAGAAACGAAGCAAGAGGTATTATTGAACAAGATAAAGACCTTGCTCATTTTCCAAGCCTCAAAAAGATAGCAGAGGGTAATCAGTATGAAATGCATTTTGAATAAATACATTGTAGTGTAATATTCTATTCTTTTTTATTTTATAAACAAACAATAAAAAACCTCAATTGAGGTTTTTTATTATGTATAAATATTTCGTTTTATCTTTCAAATTATTTTTATGGATTTAATACTTTATACTCCATAGTAAAGAACTGTAGTCGTGCCTTTTTATGTCCATATTTTAATGGCATTCCAAAATTAGCGTTTGAGAAAGCATCAGTATCAATATTTGAAGGTACAGCAGGACTACTTGCATAAGGAATTTTTGTAACACATGTAGGATGAGTAACTGCACGATCATTAGCTATCTGACTCTCTGTGATTTTTTTAAGGAGCCTATCAGCAACATAATTTGATTGATTTGTATCAATATATTTGAATATAGTGTTATTATCAATACCATTAAGACGAACTCCTGGAGTTGCAGTATAAGTATTAGTTACATTAAGAGTTTTCTGTCCAACATTTTCAAGAACACATTTATTTTGGTTAACATCATAATATACTACTTGATTATTATTGTTTTTTTCATTAAAAATCTTTTGATATGGATTAACGCCGAGAGGATAGGTATTATACCCATTAGGTGCCTGTGCGTTAGTTGTCGGAGTTGCTTCTAGCCCTACCTGTTCCCAGCTAGTTGTTCTAAATTCGAAATTCTTAGTCACTGCAGGAATAATTGCTGTATTACAAATTCGTATTGTGTCAGGTGGAGTAGGTTGTTTCTTGGTACATTCCGTAGTATCTACTACTGACTTTATTCCTGTAGTGAGATTAGTAACAATACATTTTAAAGTTCCTATTTCAACACCTTTGAGTGTCATAGCTTCTATATCTTCTGTACTTACTCCAGCAGCTATTGCTTGTTGTTGTTCTTGTTGAGTCATTCCTACTTGAGGAAAAGTATATGAACTTGCAAGACGAGAATGATTACCTTTTGTAGTTGCTGACCATAGTTGCATAAAATTGTTATCGAAAGAAATAGGCATCCAGTGCGCATTAGTAAGTCCAGCCTCTTCCCAATTAGCCGCATTATAAGCACTTTCCATACTAACCATATATGCTGGTTCTGGAAGAGTATACCATGGTCTATTATTTGTAGGTATTGACTCTACTTTTTTTGATGCAGCGGTTAATGTATTTTCTAATTTAATAATATTTTTATTAGCTTTGTTTTTTGCATCTGCAATATCCTGACTTGTTGCTAAACATTGTCCATTCCAATCAACTTCCCATGCATATTTTACACAACTTCCATCATCTTGAGTAGCTGTAACATTATAATTATCTGCACTTGAGTTAGTGCACCCCATTATAGGATTTGGATTTACTGGCACCGCACATTCCAAATCTCCCTTAATCGGTGCCAATGTATCATTATCTCGAATAACTATTTGTCCATTTTCTACTACCAACTGTGCCCACACCGCATTTCCTTGATTATCTACCGCGGCAAGTACGCTGTTATCTTTTAAAGTTCCTCCATTAAGTCCAACTTGTCGAGCAATAATATCTGCATTACCAGTTTTACTTGAAGTAAATTCAAATGCTTTTGCGCCACCTGATGCAACAATTCCTACTGGTGGAGTACATTGCCCTGACGATTCTCCAAGAAACTGTGTTCCAATATTCGATGAATTATTAACAACTACAGTAAGTGGTGTATTACCTCCTTCAGAAGTAATACTGTTACTACCACTAGTATATCCAGAACCACCAATATTTAACCATGAAGTATTAGAAGGGAGATATGCAGTAGTGAATATAGAGAGTGGAGAAAGGAGGATTTTTTCAGAAAGGAGAATTCCTTTTTTGATTTGATTACTATCACCAGAGTCAAAAATATCAGGTACGGTGGCTTTCGTATATGCAGACACATATTGAACACCTGTCACTATCCCAGCAACAGCTAATGCCCCCACAAAAATTTTAAAGATGTGTTTTTTCATAAAGAAATGATACTATTTCGATTAAGAATAATAACTCTATTATAGCACTATTGCCAATAACTATGCAAGGGATTATCCCTCAATCATTCTAAATTTTTCTTGAATTTCTGCCTCAACTTCTGCACGATCACGACCATATTTCATATAAGATAATTGCTTAACAAGTTCGATCTGATCTTTATTACCTTTATCTGGAAAACTTCCTTGATACACTGTTTCAATATTGAACGAAGGTTCAGGGATTCCATTCACTAGATAACTTGCAATTGCATTAAAGTTTTCTTGTTTCAAGATGTCGTCTTTATTGAATCGTGGCGTAATACGAGGCTCGGCTTCTACCGCATCGGTGGCATTAATTCGGAAAAACGCCATATTTCCTACGTTTCCAAATATTGCAGCCTTGATTTCAGGCGGTAATTGTTGCATATACTGATGCGTCATATTGAGCGACAGTTTATATTTCCGTGCTTCTGAAAGAATTGCAGAAATAGATTCAGTCACCACGCTCTGGAATTCATCAAGATATACATAGAATGGTGGAAATTTATCGAGATCAAGTGAGTCAGCTCGGGACATCGCTGCCATTTGGAGTTTCATAATAATAATTAAACCAAGCAGGTTCGCGTTTTTTTCCCCAAGAAGTCCTTTTGACAGGTTTACAATCAAGATTTTTTTAGTATCGATGATTTCTCGAAAATTAAACGCTGATTTTTCTTGTAAAATAATTGGTCGTAAAAATTCATTAGAGATAAAGTCATCGAATTTTGATGAAATATACGGCACGAAGTTTTCAAGTCCTTGTTCACCACTTGTCGCTTCTGCTGATTTCCAAAATTCTGCAATAATAGGATTTTTGTTTTTTGATAACTTCATCTTACGGAAATCCTCATTGGCTAATACTCGAGTAATTTCAAGTACGGTATTTCCTGATGCAGGATCTTCCATATTGAGAAGTGCTGCATTTCTAAAATACTGACCAAACATTGCGCCTCCTTGTGCTTTCATATCGAATAATTTATCAAACAATGACATCAATTCTCCAATTACTAACGATTTTTGTTGAGGTGATCGTTCATCAAATTCGAGCATATTGAGCCCTATTGGTCGTTCTGTATAAGCAGGGTCAAAGAAAATTACATCATCAAGTCGCTCTGGTGGAACATTTGCAAGAATAGTGTTGATATCAGAACCGTGCGGATCAATAAAACAACATCCATCACCGTTCTTAATATCTTGAATAATCATTTTTAAAAAGTGAACTGTTTTACCGGTTCCTGTCTGCCCAATTGTATAATAGTGTCGCAATCGATCAATTGGCTTGAAATGGATTGGCGTCACAGTACCACGATGAACATTATGACCGAGTAAAATTCCCTCTGTTCCCATTGTCATTGGAGCTGGATGTGTTGCAGCTCGCGCCTGTTTTAACTGTGCAGAACCTTCAGTATGTGATGGAAAATGAAACATTGTTGCAAGTTCCTGAAAATTAAGTCTGAATTTCCGATCTGAATCGAATCGTCTATATGTATAATCACGAAGAAATTTCGGCAAATCATTTGGTTTGATTCGTTTGAATTGAATACCATTCGATTGTACTTCAGTATATTGAAGAAATGCTGATTCAAGGTCTCGCAAGAGTTCATCAGCGCGGAATTGATTTTCTGCAGAAGTCACAATACGAATAGTTGTTTCTACAATTGTTGAACTAAGTTTTTTAGTAACATTTTGTACGGCAATATCATCAATACGTGATTCGTTATTTTTTTCTTTTTCTTCGTTTTTCTTGACTGTAGTATCATCTGCAAACACATTCCAAACAGCTTTCCCCCAACTTTTCAGTTCAGTAACAAACTCTCCACTCAATGATTCTTTAATTTTTTTCATTGTTTCACCTTTACGTAATCTATCAAGAACTTTTCCATATTCTTTGATATATCGATCACCTACTGGTTTGACAATCACTTGCACAGACGCACCTTCACCTGATTTCTTGATTCGTTCAAATACTCCGAGAAGTAAGTTCATTGGATCTTTGTCAAATGAATCATAAATTTTAAGTGGCATGAGGTCGATGTTGGTTGCCACCGCGTACGATCCTGCAGCGAATCCTTCTGGAAAGAAAATATTATAATCATCAGTAATTCGTTTTATATGAGCATCACTGAACAATCCTAATACTTGTTTTTCAAACAAGGTTGCAAATTTGTTCCCTACGGTAACATAAAAAATAATTTCCTCTGATTCATTTGATAATCCAATTTCAAATGAAAAATAATTTTCTTCTTTATTTCCTGCTGGACCAATTACTTGCATCGATGCATAGAATTGCTCCATGAGCGTCATAGCTTCTTTAAAACTTTTTCCTCCTTGTTCTTCTGCTGGTGGTAATGTTACTTGGAACAAAGTTGTATTGAGATTTTTGTAAGTTTCGGAAGAGTTTTTCAATCCTGGAATAGAGTGATATGCTGCCAGATATTGTACTAAAAATCTATGAAAATCATCATCGAGGTGTGGATTTCCCATTTTTCGTACTGCTTCAAGTGCATTACGAACTCCTGACTGCATGAGTATCCCAACTAATTCTTCTACTTTACGATCATGAGTTTCTGGGCGTAATTGGAGAGCGATAGCTTCGAGCTTTTCTGTAGGGACGCGTGATTCTGGAGCAACAACTTCTTCAATAGGAGTTTGTTTATAAGTTTCAATTAATTGTGTTGCAAGCTGTTCTTTAGTTGATTCAACTCCATGAGATTGGAGTTCGGCTTCTTTTTTAGCAAGTTCCTGACGAAGAAAATGTAATTCATCGTGAGGATTCGTAAATGATTGAACAGGTTTTTCATTATTTTGAAATGTATTATGAAAAATGTTTTCAGTATCTTTGATGTGAGAAAAATTTGGTTCCATACTGGAAAGTATATCATGAATATAAGAAAAATAAAAAAACACATTACTGAGTGTGATGTGTTTTTTATAAAATTAAATATTAAGATCCACACTGACTATCACCAACATGACAAGTACTCTTTGAAGTATTCAATGTTCCTGTTGGTCTACATAAAGTATTGTCTGGTGGAGTTTTTGTACATACAACATCCCCATCAATAAACCAAGTTTGTCCGGATTTAGGTAGTTTAGGAAGCATTACAGATGTACAAGTAATACTTATATCTTTTTCCCAAGTACCTGGACCAGGAGCCCGCCAAACACTTTGACTGTCATCATATACTGACTCTCCCGTTGCTTGTGCAGAACATGCATAAGCAAATACATCCGATCCTGTTGGTTCTCCAGAACAAGTTTCTCCTGTATCTCTCATAGGAACACTCGCACCACCACACTTAGCAAGGGCGATAGCTTCATCAGTAATTACTGTTCCCTGGTTACCCATACAAACATCTTTAATAACAGTTTTATTATCAACACAGAGAGATTCAGTTCCTGGCATCCAAGAGAAAGATTCTGCAGGTGTACCGCCACCTGATGTTGGAGGAACTAAACAACTATTTCCTCCATAAACTACTGAATTCCCTGTATTACTAAATACAACAATTCCATTTTTTACTTCTGCTTTTGACCACCGAGCATTTCCTTTTGCATCACTCGTAAGCATTGAATCTTTTTTTGCAGACCCATCATTCAGTTGAATATTACGAGCAATAACATAGGCTCGTTCTGTAGAAACACCAACTTTACCTGTTCCCTGTTTAAATTCAAAACCAGGAGTATTGGTAGACCAAACTATCGATGAGTCAGGAACACACTGAGCAGATCCTGTAAGATACGTAGCAGCAGGGAGCGTAGCGTCACGGTCTACCATATCAATCATGAGTGGTTCTATTTGATTAGTATTGCCGAATATATCAGTATTGATTTGTTGAGCAATGGCATCAGGAGAACCTGAAGTGATTGATTGAGATGCAGGAGCAACCGAGGACGATCCAATGTGGATAAAACTAGTTGCTCCAGGAAGATACATGAGTTTTTTAAAAACTCCAATTGGCGCTCCGAGAGCTTTTTCTGACCAGATGCTTCCTTCTTTTCCTTGATTTCCACTACCTGTATGAATTGGTGCTGGAGTAATAGTAGAATCCTCTGCTTGTACAGAAACATATGAAACACCCACTGTAATTCCTACAGCAACAACGAGTGTTATGAAAATTTTAAGTATATTTTTTTTCATAAATGTTTAATTAAGAGTTATCGCACTATCTATTACAGGATTGGCACAATATTTTCCAATAGGTGCACCATTTTGATGCTTAAATGTATAACAAGCATTTCCACCAGTACAATCACTATCTGTAGTACATGCAGGCGATGTAGCTGCGTCAACACATCGACCCAATGTCTGATTACAGTACCCTCCAATCTTGTCTGTACATTGTGAATTTTTTGTACACGCAAGACTTGCATTACAGGCTGATGCAGCAGCAGGATCAGAAAGATTACAGTTAGGGAAAGCTTCTTTATTATGTACTGCAAATCCATCTGCATAATAAGTATGATCTCCATCAAGTTCAAAATTATACAATTGTGTATCTTTTGATACTACCGTTGGAGCAAGTGAACGAACGACAATATTCCCCGTCTCAGTAACAAGTATGTCACCAATTTTTAATTCTGAAACTTCTAATTCTGGAATTTCAAGTCGAGTTGTTTTTGGATCAATTGACTTCCAGCCTTGAGTAGTAAGGAATGGGTGATTTGCAGTAAAGAATCCTCGATCTCCATTAATACTATACACAGGCTGATTACCTAATTTTGGACGAAGTAGTTCCATAACAGTATTTACCCCAGAAACAGATTTTAATTTATCTCCAATCTTAATATCTTGAATTGGTTTTTTGTTTCCATTTGCCAGTGTTACTAATGTATCTGCAACAAAACATCCCTTAATAACATTTCCACTTGCTTGGTCAACATCTTCCGCACAACTTGATCGTCGTACACTATAGATAGTATATTGTTCAGAATTTGAAGGATTTACTTGACTACAGTTATTTGTGAAACTATACCCAGCAGATGCTGTTTTTGGAAAATCTGTTAGGTCAGTATATTCACGAAGTTTACAAGAATTCCCTGTATTTTTCTTTTCGAGACACGCCCTTACAGTAGTAAATCCTGCGTCATATTCACCTGTATCATTGGGACTATTTTGTGTTCTATAAAATACTTCATTTCCATATACACATGATTCTGATTTAGGAACAGAACTATACGTACATTGAGATTCTTGTTGACATCCTCTCTCGATAGTCGGTGCCGTACCACTACAGAGACTTGGGTCATTTGCTTGAGTATTGTTAGTAACATCAAAGCAAACTCCAGTCTGTTGCTGTTTTCCATTAATACATTGTCCCCAATCACTCATTCTCCATTCAAAAGCTCCTTGATTATTTTCGGTTGGTGGTTGACACATTCCGACAGCTGATACTGTTGTATCGAAAATGATATCTTTTCCGTTTGATGCAAGTGTTGGTGTTGCCCATACTGCCTTTCCTTTATTATCTACTGAAATCAAGATCTTTCCTTTTGCAGGATTTCCTCCAGTGAGTCGAATTCCTTTTGCAAAGATATCTACTAATGTATTCGTATTTGCATTATTGGTAAACCGAAACGCATTTGCATCAGTATTAATAATAGCAGGAGTAGCAGCAGGACAGGAAACACTTGAAGGATCAACGAGTACACGAAGTGCGTTGTTACTTTTTCTTCCTACCGTATTGATGGTGAGAGGAATATTAAGATCTGCATCAGTAGGAACACCAGTGAATGCTGGGTTACTTAATGCAGTTCCCCCGATATAAACAGACGTTGAAGTATTTGGAAGAACAATATTTTTAAAGAATCCAAGCGGACTAACGAGATTTCCGTCAGGTTTAACGATAGAGAGTATTCCTTTTTTGATTTGATCAAAAGAGCTCACATTTATCGCAGCATGTACAGGACCAGCATTATCCTTGTATGCAGTTCCGCTCGTTTGTTCTGGAGCTTTCACTGTACCACCTGGTGGTGGCGCTATCGGAGCCGTCCATGCATCCACTGCAGAAACACCCCATCCGATGATGAGGGTAACTGCGATTATTTTTGTGCATTGTGTGAGAAAATTTTTCATAATATTCATGATAGTTGATTAAACTTCCTGTGGAATTGGATTGATAAATCCACTCGACTCACATTTCCCTGTTTTTGGATTTATTTTCTTTGGTGGTTCACATGGTGGATCAACAACTGTTATTGTTACCTGATCTGTACATGGATTCGGCGTTGTTCCTGATTGTCCTGTTACTGATATTTTGTATGTCGTTGTTGTAGTTGGAGTCACTGGAATGTTTCCTTTTGCATTTCCACTAAGAAGTGTTATTGATGCAAACCCATTCGGAGTAAGTGTAATTGATTTTCCATTTTTAATATCCCAACTAATTGTTGTTGACTGTCCTTCAGTAATTGTTTTGTTTGTAGCAGTGAGACTACAAGTTGCAGGATCAGGTTTCGGAGGTACTGTACATGTTTTAGCAGTATCGTTCCAGATGTTTGGTGCAAAACAACATGAACTTGGGTTATCTGGCTCAGTTGCATTTGGATTATAATTTCGTGCATTTTTATCCATACAACCCTTAATTTCTGATTCTACCGTAATCGTCACCGAACTTTTACAATCTACTGTTTCTACTGCACCTTTTGCAGTGAGTTCATAGGTTGTAGTTGCGATCGGAGTCACTACTCGACTATCAGACAATGCAAATGGACTATTCATATTAGTAATAGATACGCTCACTGCATTCTGTGTAGACCAAGTCAGCGTTGCAGAACTTCCTTTTTTGATAGTTGTTGAATTAGTTATGAGAGAACATACTGGATTTGGATTTGGCGGTCGACATTCTGACTTCTCTACATTCCACTTATTCGGTGCATAACAACACGCACCGTTGTATCCCTGATTCAATGCTATTGGATCAGAACACGTAACAGGATTACACGAATTTGGTAATGGACTAGCCTTTTCAATTCTAGGTGTGAACCGTACAGAAGAGAAAGCGTCAGAACGATCAGTAAGAGATACTGTGAAACCATCTAATTGAATACTACGTGTAGCTAACTCATCTGGTGATGAGAGGATTTTTTCAACCTTAATTATTCCAACTGATAGGTATTCTCCTCCCTGTGTATGGTCCTCATAGGTAGTAGTAGCTGAGTATGCATTATTCAATATATTCATCAATTCCTCTGGTGTATAAAATATATTACCACCTTTATATTTAATAGGAAGTCCAGAAACTTGTTTCTTTTGTGTTGTATCACCGAACCATTTGTATATTTTATTACTTTCTCCACCCCTCCATGATCCTGTACCGACCATAACGCATACATCTTTGATGCAATTATTATTACTGTCAAAATTATGACCTAGTGGGAGCGTTGGTTGATTCCCAGAAAGGTTCAGACATACGTCAATAACTGGAGGATCGTATGTACAATCACCTTCTTGGTTTGCTTGCGGATCATAATTAGTTGCTTTTTCATCTCTACATCCTTCAGTAATTCGTGTAATCGTAACTCCTGAAAAATCTACCCATCCTACCACATCACCTCCCCATGCATATCCTGACATTTTACGCATACCTTTTTCATCCTCTGGACCAGCTTTCACTGTTGGTGACCATGATGGATCAGACATACGAACTACACCATCCCATCCTCCTGATTGAGAATTATTCGCTGAATCAGTAAATATAAAATATCCTTTAATATCACATGAGCTTGTTTTATTGGCTAGACAGTCCTTATCTACGTTAACTCCTGAAAAATTAGCATTCCCAATGAGAGCATTGGTTCCGGATCCACCAAATTCACCTACTGTAGGATTAATAGTGACCCTACTCATATCAATGTCTCCGACTCCGCGACCACCATAGTGATAGTCTGTTGTCTGTGTCTCGTTCGAGGATTGCGGCATATCAGAAAAAGCCTTCCCCGAAAGGGTATAGGTAGTAACCGACTTTGCCTGCGTTGTGGTTGGGCTCGTGAAGGAGAGAATCACCCCTGCAAGGATGACCCCCATGACTGCACTCGTTGCGAGAATGGTGAAAAGATGTTTTTTCATAGAATAATATTCGAGAGGAATTATTGATTAATAAAGTCGTTCAAAGCTTGCTGATCAGACTCACTGAGTGTCACCGGTGCCGTGATCGTATCATGGATCATCTGTGCCTGTGATGGAGTTACGGGACGTGGAGGATTCTCGTCGAGGAAGGTATGAATGGCACCCAGTTCCTCAATCGGAATAATCGGCGTGTTTGCCTTGCGTGCCTGCCACCATCGCCACAATATAATACTTCCAACAATAACAATGAGCGCGATGAGTGCGATCGCAGCATAATGCTTGACCCGATTCCTTGAAGCAACCCTTTCAGGGGAAGTATCAGTGGTTAATAAGTTTTTCGTAATGTCAGACCATTTCATAGATGAATGTGATTATGGATAATACATTTAGTATACCAACATACAGATTACCATGCAACCCTTTTTATTCTGGCAATAACAAATCTGTGGAAAATTAAAAACCCTCGAACATAATGTTCGAGGGTTATTTTTTGAAGAATAGAAAACTATTGTCTCACGAGTTTCGCGATTGAAGTTTCTCCTTCACGATTCACCAGTGTAACAATATACACTCCTACAGGAAGTTCTCCAATAGAGATGTATTCATCTGCCTGTACAGATCGGGATGGCACAACCTGTAATCCTTGCATATCTACAATGGAACAGGTACCTGATTGACCTACCCTGATGAACGCTGTTGCAGGATTCGGATAAATATTGAGCACTTGAGGTTTTATTGTATTAAACATTCCTGTTGCTTTATCAAACACGGCTGTAATATTCCTATCATGTGATGTCGTGAAAGTGAGTATACTATCAGTAGCAATTACTACACCGCTCTCTTTCCAATGGAGGAATTGGTATCCTGAATCTGCAGATGCAATTATCGTAGCAAGATCTCCACAGAAAAAGTTTTCCTGATTTTCAACAGTACCACCCGTAGTAGCTATTGCATTAATTTGTATCATATTCCGCATAAATACGGGAACGAGATGGCGATTAGTAGTTACAGAGAATTGATATGAAGCACTAAACGATACAATGTTACCATTCTCTTCCCAGTGGGTGAATGTATAACATGGATCAGCATTAGCAGTAACTATTGCAGTTTTACCACATACATAATTACCTTCACCATCTGTATTTCCACCAATCACTGTACCAATAGAAACCGTAAAAGATTTCTGTGTATATATAGGTACGAGTGTTCTGTCTCCAGTAAGTGAAAACTTGTATGAGGCATTCGTAGAAACGATGACATTGTTCTCTTTCCAGTGAAGGAAAACATAACAACTCTGCGGTTGTGCAGTAACCGTTACCATGTTTCCACATGTATAAGTTCCTGCACCTAATGTGGTTCCACCTGTTGCTGAAGTTATTGTAATAGTGAGCCATTTCACAGCAAATATCGCAACCAAATTCCTATTACCTGACACAGTGAAACTGTATGAGGCATCAGTAGAAACTTTCATGCCATTTTCTTCCCAACGGAGGAATTCATAACAACTATTCGGAATAGCACTAACGGTTACTATACTCCCAGAGGTTGTGTTGCCAGAGAGACTTACTCTACCGTAGTCATTATTGTTCGAAGTAATCGTAATAGTCTGCGTACTCGGTGCAAAATGAGCAACATATTCCTGATTACCATTCAAGGTAATCGTAATAGTTGCTGTAGTAGCATGTAATTGTCCATCTTTATACCAACCGATGAACTGATAACCAGATTTAGAAAATGCTTTGAGCACATATTCGGTTTGTGCTAATCCTGTAATAGGAACACTCAGTACTTGATTATTCCCCTTTTGAGTTACCTGTACTGTTCCATGCGTAGTATTCATCGAAGTAACATTCAAGCTATAATTCCTGACCTTAAATCTTACAATAAAACCACTTCCATAAATAGGATATGTCTCACTCGGAACGAATCGATAGGGATTATCTCGCGAAATTAAAATTGTCATATAATACCATCCATCGAACTCATATTTCTGCAAGAGATATACATTATTACTATCAATATATGCAGAAAAAACTGCCGTATCACCACAAGGATATAATCCTTCTCCCGAGGTGATAACATGCCCAATTAATTCATTGTTTGTTACATGTGGAGAAACATAGTACTTCGAATGGACAAATTCGAGAGTTTTACACGCTTTGTTATTCGTAGTGAGATAATCTTGCACATTATTAACCTTAGTAATCATACACATAACGTTATGATCTCCTTCACTCACGAACAATGTATCGAGGAACACACTACTACTATCACCACTAGGAATATGTAATCCTGTGCGTTGTGTAGCGCTTCCCAATACACCATCAATGTAGGTTTCTACAGTAAGTGCAGTAATTATATTTGCTCCGAGATTTTTTATAGTAATCTGTGGAACGAATAATCCATTGCATATATCAATTTCATCAGGATAGTACCTACCCCCGTTGTTATCAATAGTAACAAGACAAACTTCGTTAGTAGTACTCGGTGCAACCAACCCATCGGACGACATAAGGGAATACATACCATAGTATAGATTCAGATTGAATAAAAATGATCGCATATACTCTTTCTGACCCTGGGTAAATCTATCTTTACCTACATTACTTCCTGATCCCATAATATTAAAGATTGAATTACTCGCATCGCCATGATAACAAGAAGACGAATCAATATCAGTAAATAATACTGGTGGCGTATCGCACACACGATCACCCTGATCATTACAATCATCATCTGGAAAACAATCAGCTGTATTACTATACACATGATACAAATTAAAATAATGTCCCATCTCATGTCCAAAGGTACGATCTTTATTCACAAAAATATCTGATCGCACTGTTAATAAATCGTTAAATCCTGCAAAACCTGCTACTGAAAAATTCACTTGATCATATTTATGTGCAATATACACATTAATATATTGAGTTTTTGGCCATTGCACATTATTTAACAGATAATTAACACTCACGCCGTTATTACCATCATATTGCATACCATACTCCACATATCCTGGTAAATTTCTGCCGTCGATATAATTAATACCGTTGGTAGCAACTCCGTTCGGATCGCGTTTCGCAAGAACGAAGCGCATACGTGTATCAGGACCATATCCATTCGCATTAGCAAAATCTCGATTCAGGCGTGCCATAGCACTGTCTACTTGAACTTTACTGATGAGATTGTTCGCTGTTGGATTCAATACATGAATCACAACTGGTAAAAATACTTCTTGGTTCGTATCAACAGGTTCGCATCCAGTGGATTCGATTCGTTGATTCGCGTGAGAAGTTTCAAATTTCGGAGGAATGAATCCACATCCCTCGTGAGCAGACACACTGCCATACGCTACTACCATGACTATTATGAACAGCCATTTGGTAAAAATTTTTCTTGTTTCCATTATTGATACTTTTAATTGTTTTGTAAAATTGTTTAATATTGTTTTGTTTAAAA
>CALMMZ010000079.1 GCA_937868685.1 uncultured bacterium
CTTCCTTCAATACACGGTTTAACTCAGGCTCAACATAAGTCTTTGTAATGAAATCAGCAAGTTCTTTTATTTGTTGAAAATCCTTAGATTCCCACTGAGCAAACTCTCTGTGTGAATTATCATGGATTTCATATTTCTTATTGATGTTTACTGTCTTGAATGCTTCAAGTACCTTTGGAGCAAGTTCATAATTATCAGGGATGAAGAATGGAGCCTTGTTCTCTGCAAATTCTTTTGCACGCTTCGAGGATATGAATCTTTCAAGGTCAATACTAATTGAATAGTCTCCTTCCTCGTTTTTCTTCTTAATGTCTTTGAGCCAATACTGAGGGCTTCCTGGGCAAAACTCAGCCAGAAAACTTATTTGTTGGGCTATTATTTGCAATGTAGACTTTGACCATTTATACAGAGCTGCAATATCATGCGGCTTCAGGATGCCATTGCCGAGTTTTTCGAGCTGAAAATTCTCCAGGTTAATTGGTGTAATAGAAATACACTTTTCTTTTTTCTTTGGCTTTGCCTTTTCAAGGCTCTTTAAGAACCCCTCAAACATATAGTCTTCCATGTTTGTTTATACGTCAGAATTTGGAAAAGGTTACAAATAAAAAACCCCCAAAATTTGGGGGTCTTAATTTTAAATTCTACTTGTAGTTGGCCCTTCAGATTCTGATAAACTCTCAGCTACATAGCTTGTGGTTTCTGACATATCTGATGTCTCTTCATCTCCTGAAACTTCATAATCAGCTTCTACATCTGCGAAGTTTGATGAAATTGGTGAAGATTCTGCTACCTCTGCAGCTCTCTTGTCTGCAATGAATTCTTTTACTGTTTTAATTTGTGCTGGGTCTTGAGCTTTAGCTAAAAGGTTATCTAATCTTTCGCTCATAGCTTCAGGAGCTACTTCTTGTTGTTTTCTATCTTCCATGGTTTTTTATTTAGTTTATGCAAATATAAACCAAATTTATAAACAATGCAAATTTATATTAGATAACCTATGAAGAAAGAAATCAGAATAGCAACCCAATAAAAAACACTCCTAATCTTAAACTCATAGTGTTTAAATTTACCATCATCAACCTTCAATGCAGTGGCAAAAATCCAAATCACAGAGGAAATTAAAAGCCAAACTATTATTAATGCAATTGTTTTCATATTTTTTATTTACCGTAAATACCAGATTCCATCTTAACCCAGACATCATATTTTTCACCAAGCTTATTAAGTTCGTCATCATATTCTCCACCGTAATCCTCATCAAAACATGGCTCCGTAGGAATTATCTCAATTGCCATCTTATCTCCATATTTTTCTATACGAGTTAAGAATTCTGTAATTCCTTCTCCAAATATGGTTTTAAGCTCTTCATTCATGATGCGAGCCTTTTCTTCAGCTTCTTTTACCTCTGCCAATTCATATCTTTTAATTATAACCTTGGCA
>CALMMZ010000080.1 GCA_937868685.1 uncultured bacterium
AACTTCTGCTAGAATAAAGATTGTGTGTACTTTTGTCGAGATTGTACCACAAAGATAGATTGATCCATGGTATGTTTTTTTGTTGGATTAACTCCATTTAAAAAGATCTCATGTGATATCAAATCTTTTTATTCATCAAGCAAGTAGTTCGCTACTTAATTTATTAATACATGGCAAAAAAATCAGTAGTAGCACGAAATGAAAAACGTGCAAAACTCATTGAGAAGTACGCAGTAAAACGCGCACAACTCAAAGCTGAGGGAAATTGGGAAGCATTACAAGAGCTCCCAAAAAACTCTTCTCCTGTTCGATATAAAAATCGATGTGGAATTACTGGTCGATCAAAAGGATATTTACGAGACTTCGGACTTTCTCGTATTAAATTCCGAGAATTAGCTAATGAAGGAAAAGTACCAGGTGTGCGAAAATCATCTTGGTAAAACTATAATTATGGATAAAATCTCAAACCTTTTGATCTCTTTGAAAAATGGTGGCAATGCGGGCAAAGAAGTTGCAACTCTCCCATATTCAAAGAATCTTGCAGCAATTGCAAAAACCTTATTCGATGCTGGATATATTGTATCGTATAAGAAAATTACTCGTAAAAATCATGACGCATTAGAGCTCGGAATTGCATATACTAATAATGGTACTCCGCGAATTCATGATGTAAAACGAATTTCAAAACCTTCTCGCCGACTATATGCAGGAGTTCATGAAATCCGTCCAATCAAGCATGGTCATGGAATTTTGGTATTGTCGACACCAAAAGGAATTTTAACTGGTGAACAGGCAAAGAGTGAACACGTAGGTGGAGAAACACTTTTTGAAATCTGGTAATATTATTTATGTCACGAATTGCAAAAAAACCTATTGAAATCCCAGCTGACGTTACAGGAACATTAGATCATCGAACGCTTACAGTTACAGGGCCGAAAGGAACATTAAAACGTGAATTTCGTTCCGAAATTTCTATTGAAATTAACGGAAATGAAATCCATGTAACAACCAAGAAAACAGATGTATTCTCTCGTAGTCTCTTGGGAACTTATGCGTCACATATAAAAAACATGATTAAAGGTGTTACTGAAGGATATGAAAAAAAACTTATTCTCGAAGGGGTAGGATTTAAATCAGCAGTTGTAGGAAATATCCTAGATCTTGCGCTTGGATTCTCACATCCAGTAAAAATTGAAATTCCAGAAGGACTTACAGTAACTGCAGAAAAAAATGTAATAAGTATTTCTGGAATTGATAAAGAACAGGTCGGTCAATTTTCTGCTTATGTGCGATCACTTAAAAAACCTGAACCATACAAAGGAAAAGGTTTCCGTTATAACGATGAAGTGATTCGACGCAAGCAAGGTAAAAAATCAGCGTAATCAATAAG
>CALMMZ010000081.1 GCA_937868685.1 uncultured bacterium
AATATTTTCTTTTGAAAAGAAATAGTTATAAACCATTTCTTTTATAGAATTTTGATTTTCAGTCATGTTAATAATAACAAAAGTCATGCAGTATAAACTACATGACTTTTTTTTTATTTTTTATCAGAACTTTAAGGATGCGACAAGACTAATAGGATTTTTTCCTACGCCAGGAAAATTTGCAACAGTTTGATAGGTGGGTGAAATAATTACAGATGTATTCAATTCAGGGCTCCAATCTTTTATATGAAGTTTACGTTTCAAAGTAGCTCCTAAATTTGTCCAACCTCCTTTGGTTTGGAACATAAGATCATTTCGGTCAGTTAAATATCCTGCAAAGACATAAAAAACAGGACTAATATCATAACCACCCTCAAAATAAACTCCATCTATATCTGCGTTTTTATTCCCCCAATAAGTATAGGCAACTGTAAAATCAATTCTTCCATCATATTTGATTCTTGCTTCCATAAAGTGATTAGTTTTTTGATCACTCCATGCAAAAAAGTTATTCATAGAATCTACTGAATAGAAGTAATAATAATCATCAGATGTTAAAGAAATATTTTTTAATTCATTATCTGATTTAGCAAATGGTTTAATTGTTATGTAGGAATTAATCTGATTACCAAAACCTTCTTTTAAACCATTCATAGTAACATTACCATACACTCCTATTTCTGTATATTCACAAGGAACCCATGATCCCATCATTAAGATAGAAGGAGAATCTCCATAACCAACTCCACGAAAAACATTTCTGGAGAGAAGGCTCAGTTCTGTTTTGAACTTATCAGCAGATACTACGCTTTTTGTAGAATCCTGAGCTGATGAGTGATTAATGGTTTGTCCAACAACGATGAACATAGCCATGATAATTTTTGTTAGTTTTTTCATGTTTTTTTTGTTTTTTAAATTATTGGAAACAAATATAGAAATATAAAATGTAATTTTCAATTATCAGAGTAAATTTGGAAATATTGATCTGATTTCTCTTATAGTTTCTCCAAATTCTGTTTTCTGAGTTATTTCTGGCTCCCACGCAAGACCTCTTGATAAGAGATCTATTTCAAATAGAATTTTAGAACCCTGAACAAATTCACCTTGTTCATTTTTTTCTTTACCCATAATCCATAATGTGTCAGAAATACTTACAGTAGCCGCAATATCATGAGAAATTACAATAATTGTATTTAATTCATTCATATTTGCAACCTCTTGCAACATAATACAAACTTTATCAATCATATTAACATCTAATCCAGAAAAAGGTTCATCTAAAACCAGAAAATGTTTTGAACATAATAATTGTTGAGCTATAGCAACTCGTTGTCTTGTTCCTCCAGACAGTTCCGCAGGATATTTAAGAGCATGTGGAATTAGATTTAATTTTTCAAGATAAAACTTAATCTTATCTTCTTGTTCACCCTTTTGTAGATTTGATTTTTTGGCGGCTATTTTTAGGTTTTTATAAACATTAAGATAGTCAAAAAGAGGGTAGTTTTGTTGAACGAAACCTACCATTCCAGGTTGAATCTCTACTCCTGGTGTATTAATCATAACCCTACCTGTGACTTCATAATTAGACTCCTTATGAACACCTGGGGTTTTAAGCCCTGTTAATATTTCTGAAAATTGTGTTTTACCCACACCAGAAGGACCGAGAAATCCAACTATTTGTCCCTGCGTAGAAATATCTTCCCTAACTATATTTTTTATTTCGACATTAATATCTCGAAGTATTGGAGTTTTACCAATATATAAAGAAACATTTTCTGATTTTAGTAAGGTTTCTTCTTTGGTATATTTGAATCTTGACATGGCTTTTGTTTTTACTTCCGATCTAATGTTAGTTTAGAATGAGGGCAAGATATGTTTCTTATTACACCAATTATATAATCAAGAGATATTCCTATTAACAATATTGTAATTTGAATTGCAAATACTGCGTCTAAGTGCAGGTGTTTATTTTGATTTAACAAAAGAGTTCCAACTCCTCCCTCAGATCGAACCAACCCTTCAACCATAGTTAGCATCATCCAGCCTATTGCAAAATTTTGTTTTATTAATTCAAACATCTGATCTATCGTTCCCACTATTTGTTTTCTATATACAACCTCCCATTCTTTCATTCTTAAGGTTCTTGCATGATTAAGACTGTTTCTGGTAACTCCATTAACAATATTAATTGCACCAGGAACCATAAATACAGAGATTGAAAAAACCATAAGAACAATTTTTAAATCTGAACCACTAGAAGTGTATATTGTAAAAATAAAACTTAAACCCACAATGGTGAGAAACCTAAATTTTGACCATATAAAACCGACAGGTCTAAATACTGGAAGAACACTTAAATAAGCAAGAGAAAGTGATATAAAAACAGAATAAAGTAGAGATTTAATAATTAATTGAGTACTAATACCTATTTCATAAACCAAACCCTCGTTTGATAATAAATAAAAAAATGATTTTAATATTTCATTAGGTTTTGGTATTAAAGGACCAGATTTTATCCAAAACAAAAAAGCAATCAAAACCTGAAATATCACCATGATATATAAGGTTTTTTTATTTATTGTTTTATTTGGACTAAATATCCTTTTTAATTGTTCTTTCATTTTTTAATAATATTAAAAAAAAAGAATGCGTATATAATAAACAATACGCATTCTTTTTTATATATATAATTAGTTACCCATCAAGATTTCAACTCTTCTGTTTTGTTTTCTTCCAAAATCAGTTGAGTTGTCTGAAATGGGCATTGTTGAACCATATCCTTTTACTGTTATTCTGTTTTTAAATGCAATCCCTCCTCTTCTTTCCATCCATTGCCTTACTGCATCAGCACGAGCTTGACTAAGCGGAATGTTTATTTGATCAGAACCAACATTATCTGTATGGCCGCTTATCTTAATTCGTAAACCACTTGCAATAGCTGCTTGAGCATATATTTGTTCAAGTTGCTGTTCTGCTTCTGGAGTAAAATTGGCACTTCCTGTTTGAAAAGTTATATTCCAATTTTTCTTAGAAATGGTATTTTGAATCCCTTTATCCATGTCATATTTAATAATATCCGCCTGTGTTATTTGAGTGGGAGAATAATTTGATTTTACATTCTTCAAATAACTCAAATCAACAACATCAGAATAAGATGGATAAGAAGGAACAAGGTTTGGATACATATTTTTTGCTATATCTCCAAAAGTTGTATATACCGTTTGATATATATCAGTAGAATTTTCAGCAAGACCAAAAAACTGAAGATTATCTGCCAAGTTATGTACTCTGCTGCCACCCAAAGAAACAACTTCGCCTTGTTTATCAGCTTTTTGTTCTCCTTTATAATATCTCACCCAATATTCCGGATTGGTTCCTGATTCTTTATAAACTTCATTTGATATTTCACCAGCCTTTTTGAGAGCTTCTGCATATCCTTTAACTTGATCTCCTCCTTCAAGGAAACCTGCTATCATATTTTCGACAAGCTTTCTGTTATCTTGCATAAAGGCTTTTATACCAATAACAACATTTGGCATTTGAGACCTATACTCATTAGTTGATACTACACTAACTAATCCACCTTTATTTTCTGCAATCATTACATCTCCTGGTGTCCAAGTTACAACAGCATCAGCCTTGATGGTTTTTTTTCCATCCAAAACGCTTATTTTACCATTTTTTACAATAGGCCTTTCTTCTGTATAATCACTAATATACTTTTGAGCAGCATCAATATAGTTATCTGCAGCTATCCAATTTATAGCTTCTGGATCATAAGTTTTTTCATCCGGATTTACTTTAATTCCATTTGCAGCAGCCCACATAATAGCTATGTTCCAATCACCATCTCTCAAATAACCTGATATAACAGATCCTTTTGCTTTTTGAGGATCATCTCTCCATTCTTTAGGACCCATCAATTTATCTTCGCCCAAAGATTTTCCAGGTGATGCTATGATTTGAGCCTTATATTCATCACCAATCTTTTCTAACTCCGGATTAACTCCTGCTAAAAAAGTAGCAGCACCATCACCCATTATACTTACAAACTGAACACCTTCTTTTGTGTTTTTATCTTTAGAGTATGCTTTAGCAAACTGAATTAAAGATGCTTGCATTTGTGGAACATCATCTTGACGAATAAAAGTTAGGTTAACGCCTCTTTTTTCCATAATAGATCCTTTTGTTGTTTTTGCCCCTCCATTAGCAAACAACATACCCATCTGAGAATTCCATGCCCAAATTTGGTATCTAATCTCCGGAGCATTAACATTAGCCAACTCATTAGATGGAATAGGCAAAGGAGGAGAAGTACTTTCGATATTAGGAGGAGCATCAGGTAACATAACTCTGCTTACAGAAACAGATTCCTGAGTTTTCTTCTGAAGATTTAACTTCTTTCCTATTTCAGTATCTAAAATTTTAGGAAGACCAAAATAGATTGCTATAGCTAAAATAGCGATTGCAATAAGTAGTGTTTTTGGATTAAAGCGATTCATGTTTTTGTTTTTTTTTTAATGGTTGTTTTATATTTTTATTAATCAAGAACGTTGTAGTCGCTTTGCGAATGTAATTTTATAGGACTAGAGGAATTAATATCAGGTAGTGTGTTTTTTGAAACAGATGCCGCATCAAGCTCTTTATGATTTTCCTGAGCAGGAGTTTGAGGGTTTTTTAAATTATCAATTACTTTGTCAATTTCTCCTCCGGTCAAGCGATTGATAATGTCTTGAGCTTTATTATCATTAATAGTACTCTCAATATCAACTTGCATAAGTACTGGAGCAGCCAAATCCATAAACCTATCCATTTCGGCCAGTTTATTATTCATATCAGTATCGGCTAAACCAATAAGCTGCTCAAGATCTTTTCTGTCTTCTGAATTTTTACCATAAATTCCCTGAGCAGCCTTAACAGCAGCCCATCCGATTTTAACACTATTATATTTCTTTTCCAAAAAAGTAAGATCACTTTCTTTGTCTTTAATAACAAATTCGGCAGCTTCGTATAATTTGTTTAAACCGTTTTGCATATTTAACATTGTATCACGAAGCGGTTCTAATTGTTTATTCCAATCTTGGAGACGCTGGATTTGATTTGCAATAAGTTTCATCTCCATTTGCTTATTTAATTTTGAAAGAGCCTTTACCTCTTCTTCTTTTTCCGAAATCTCAGACTGGTTTTTTGAGATTTGACTTTCTGTATTATATAATGCACCCTTAATTCTCTCGACAGATTTATTAATTTTCTCGGCCTTTTCTTTTAAAGAATTCAAACGTGACCAAGCAATAGATATAGGATCAATTTTATAAATCCAATTTGTTAATTTATACATTAATACATTCCAAACTGTAC
>CALMMZ010000082.1 GCA_937868685.1 uncultured bacterium
ATATTTCCATTTACATCAACCAAATTTAAGGAATCATTTAAGTCTAAGAATTTTGTCCTAAACTCAGAGCCCTTATTTAAACCTTCTTTATAAATAAATTTTTGTCTATTAAATACAGTATTTCTCAAAGTTCTTGCTTGAGAAGACATAATTGTTGTTGCAGGTAAAAGCTGAACAGCATAATCCATAAAACTTTTTCCTATAACATCTAAGAAACCTTGAAGTTTTAAGAAAGTTAATTTGCTCGAATTTGGTTGTGACCAATAGTAATAATTAAGATAAGCATTCCTAAGTTTAGGATATGTATTAGATGTATGCGGTGCGCCTATTACTTTTCTATCTCTTGGGTCGATTGAATTAGCATAAACATAATCAAGCCATTGATTAAGTGTCATTCCAGAAATATTATCTGGTTTAACAATATCACAATCAACAATATATTCAATAGGTACAGTATTACCAGAACCTGGTGTTCCACATGTACCACTTAATTGATAAAAACTAAAAACATCACACTCTATACCCTTCGCAGGATTTACGGATATATTTAATTCCTTTGAGTTTATAATATCTTCAGAACCAAAAACTGATGTATCTCCAACAACAGACTTAATGTTATCAATTTGTTTTTGTGGGTCAAACTCTGGCCTCCACTGATTAACATAATTTTGACCATTTCCTCTTCCAGGTCCACCTTCTTGAAATGCGAATGTACTACTATCATAATTGATGTATCCGTGTTCGTTAACTTTTGTAGAACCTGTTAAATTAACGTGACCAATTTTATAAACAAATTCCTCAAATTCAACTAAGCAATCTGGTGCACCCAATAGCTTAAATAAGAATGTAAGAGCATCTCTTGTTCCTTTTTTCTTATAAAGCCAATTAATATTAATTAAAATTCTTCTCCAAATTTCAGTATTAAACTGTGAGTAAGAATTTCCTTCTCCATCTGCATCTCCAGCAAGATATTCAAATAAATCTACTTCATTAAAAGAATTAGATAGTTTCCAACCAAGTAGATTACTTAATTTACTCATGAATTTCTTTGGAACGCTATTCTCTCCATTATATTCTAAACTATGAGCAAATGCAATACCGTCAATGAAGTGTTTGATTTGGTCAAATTCATGTGCATAAGCCTGAACTGTCTTTCTATATACTGCATTTTCTGAGTCCATATCTAAGAAGTTATCAGGAATTACAGTTTTGAAAATCATATTTGTCTTAACCTCATCCACATCGGAAGCAGCTTTAAGTAAGTTTGTCTTATAAGTTTCAAAAGCAGTTCCATAACTATCTGGAGAAAATCCATCAATAGTTGTAGGCCATTCGAATGTCTGTTCAGTCTCAGAACTATCATCCATATTTGGAATTAAGAACTTTCCTCCATAAAGCAAGTTATATTCAAGCTTGCTTATATCCATTTTATATTGAGCGAGTCTTTGTTTTGTAGGTCTAATATAAACTGGAAAATAGGTACTTGCTCCAGTTAAATTTTCAATAACATTATTTATTGTTATTTCAAGATAAGAATCAACTCCAGCACTAAAGCTATATCCAATAATATCATAAGTATTTCCAGATGCAGGAGAACCATCCATCATTTGGATTGAGAAGCCTGTGTAATTATCTACCAAATTGGCAACTCCAGATATTGATGAGCCTGAATTTAATATTATGTTACCTTGATTTATAAGGGTTGCGTAAGGTATTCTAAAAATAGAATATTTTACTCCAGTAATATTATTTACATAATCCTCATAATTATAAATGGTAACAGCAGAAGTTCCAGTAACCGATAAAATAGCATATGGGAAATTCTGACCTATATTGTTTATTGAATTAGCTACTTCTGTATAGAAAGACCCAAAATAAGAATATGAAAATGGGTCATTTAATGGGAATGTTAATTCGTTATAGTTTACAGAAGTTGACTTTGGTGGCTCAAATACATTAACTCCAAGACTATCAAGAGTTGAAAAGGAGTCAAAATGTAAATTTAGCGGGGTTCCAGTAAGTGCATCTGGGGTGTTATCTTGATAAATTTTAAAGTCACCGAACGTAAAAATAGAATCAGAACTTGTATTAAAAGTCCTTTTATCCTCACCTGGCCTAAAAAATAAGGAAAGTGTG
>CALMMZ010000083.1 GCA_937868685.1 uncultured bacterium
TTGAAGGGGTCATTCTTGAAGGGGCCAATCTTCGAGGGGCCAATCTTCGAGGGGCTAACCTTCGTTGGGCCAATCTTCAGGAGGTCGATCTTCAGGGGGCCAATCTTCAGGGGGCCAATCTTCAAGGGGCCATTCTTCTAGGGGCCAAACTTGGAGAGGCAGATTTAACAGATGTTGATATTCGGAAAGCACAGTTTTGAGAGGCCATAATGATTCAGATTAAGAATTGGAAAACTGGTGAGGTGATTTTCAAGGCTGATGTTTTCACGGTGATAGAAGCCGTGGAATTGGCCGTGAAGCAGAAGGTTTCATTGGCCTTTGCTTATCTTAAGGGAGCTGATCTTGTTGGGGCCAAACTTAAAAGAACCAATCTTCGTTGGGCTGATCTTCAAGGGGCTGATCTTCGAGGAGCCAATCTTGTTAGGGCCAAACTTGATTGGGCCAATTTTGATGGGGCAAATCTTCATAGGGCTAATCTTCGTAGGGTTAATCTTCGTAGGGCTTATCTTATTGGTGCCCATCTTCAAGGGGCCGATCTTTTTAAGGCCAATATTCGGAGGGTTGATCTTCGAGGGGCCAATCTTGTTGGAACCAAACTTGAAGAGGCAGACTTAACAAATGCCGATATTCGGTGGGCTTGGTTTTGACAGATTTCTTTCCACTTGACAGCAAACAATAGTTGTGCTATAGTGTGTTCATCTTCGGTTAAGAGAGGTTTGAGATGACTGTTTTCGTCTATCCACACAGAACTCCCTCATGTTCCGACTTTTATTTTGAACCGTCAATGACCAATGATTATCTTGGCCAGCCAAAGATTTCAAATTGGTCACTAGAGGATGCATATAAGGCATCCCTTCCAGACTTTAGAAAGGTTCTTGAGAATGTAAAGCTGGGAAATAAGCATAAATACATTACCGTTAAGGCTTATTTCAAGACGCTCCCAGCCAAGACATATCCATGTATGCCTGATTGGCATACTGATTGCACAATGGACCCTTGGCACAATAGCAAACCAGATGTAAATCACTTGTTTACATTTGGGGCAAATTGTTTTACAAAGTTTCTTGATTGTGAGGCCGCAATTGATCTAGTCAATTCTGATGCATTGGTGGCAGACTATAAGAAGGCAATTCATAATTGGATCCAAACGAATAATCCAACTGTTTTTACAATCAAGCCAGGTTATATTTGGACGTATGATAGGTTTGCTATTCATGCCCCAAATATTGGAACAGGAAACCGATTCTTCCTGAGAGTAACTGAATCGGATATTGTTCGTCCTATTTCACCAAAGTGAGGTTTTTATGAGAGATGTTCTATTTTTCCATGATAAAGAAACAGGTGTTTCGGTTGGTGTGGTGGTTCTTAATCAGGATAATCTTGGAGCAGAGGTTGCTTATGCCTGTGCTTTCAAGAACCCTAAGGATCGGGCACCCAATCTTCGTACTGCTCGAAACATCATTAGGGGTCGGATTGCTAATGGTGATCAAAACATGTATGTAGGAAAGGGTGCGAATGGAAAGCTCTCTGATGCTTTTCGAGCGCATTTGAAGGCATTTGTTCGTTCTGACAGTAATACTCCAGAGCGGATTCTTCGCCTTATGGAGCGTGGTGAAGGCCCATTTGTTGGTTGGTATAATCCTCGTTCAAATCAGGGATGTGTATAATTGGCTTTTGATTGAATCTGATTGTCCAACTCTCAAAGAGGTGGTACAAAATGCCGTAATGAGAGGCATTTCATTGGCATATGCTAACCTTGAGGATATTGATCTTCAAGGTGCATATCTGTGTTATGGTGACTTTTATAGGGCAACCTTTTCAAAGTCAAAGACGAGTGGAGTCAGTTTCTTTGGTTCCGACCTAACTCAAGCAATTTTTAAGTGATTCAACTGGAGACAAAATGGATACTGTCAAGATTGAACAATATGTAAACACAAAGTCACAATTCAGCACGGTTCCATTTCCAGATAAGATCATGGGAAGGGTCGTATCTATTCGTTCATCAGGCAAGATCATCTTTGTAGATATTCTTTGTGTTGCAGAGAAGATCCACAAGGATAGTGTTCACTATCAGGCTAGCATTGATGCAAACAATCCAAAGTTTAATTGGTTCAAGGTCAATGTAAGCAGAGGGGACATTCTGACAATGACGGGGGAAGATGGCAGTTCAAAGACTGGTCATCCAACGTTTTTCATTGATGATGTTTGTCTGATGAACAAGGCTGTATCTACAGTACCAAATGAATCCATTGAGAACATGGATGATGAATTTGTCCTTCGCCAAAGAATGGCAGCTTCAATCATGTCAAGGGATGTGCGAAATACTTTTCGCACAAGGTCAAAGATTCTTTCTGGCCTAAGGGATGAATTGAAGCATAATGGCTTTTATGAGGCTGAGACTCCAGTGCTCCAGAATGTAAAGTGTGGTGCATTGGCCTCACCATTCAAGACGCATCATAATGCCCTAAATGCAGACTTTTACCTGAGGGTGGCACCAGAAACACACCTAAAGCGTTATTTGGCTGCATCGTACCTTCCTGCTGTTTATGAGATTGCCAAGTGTTTTCGAAATGAAGGCATTTCAACGAACCATCTTCAGGAATTCACAATGCTTGAATTCTATAAAGTTGGTTGCAACATGCAAGAAATCATTGTGTTGACATTGAATCTTCTTGATACTATTGTTCAGAGTCTGGAATTGAACAAGACGTTTGATACAACTTATCTCGATTTCAATGACCTGATGAAGCAAAAGGGTGTGGATCCAACAGATCCTAATCTTCGCCGAGTCTTGGGAGAACTAGGGTTTATTTCAAACGACGAGGTTGAAACTTGGGAAGCCCTGGATGATTTCTTCAAGCATAATGTCCGGCCAAACTTGCCAAAGGATACATTCTGTATTGTTTCCGGCTACCCAGCAGAAATGACTCCCTTGGCTGTTTCCAATAGGAACAAGTCATCAATGGTTCAAATCATTTTCAATGGCCAGGAATTGGCTAAGATGTATCAAGAACTTGTTGACCCAATTGAGCTTGAAGATAATCTTAAGGAACAAGCTCGTTGTGTTTCTGATGAATCAATGCAATTGGACCATCAATTCATTGAAGATGTTTCTTATGGGATGCCACCTATGATTGGTTGTGGCATTGGAATTGATAGAGTTATTTCTGTTATGAGCAATCTTCCAATCAAGCACGTTATCCCTTTTCCACTTATGAATAAGGCTTAAAACTATATGCAAGATAATAGATTCAAACGTGAAACATTTGCTGAATCAAGCAATCATTCTTTCAATAATACCGCATGGAACATTGTATTGCGGCGAACAAAAGATTGGTACCCAGACCATGATTACAATAAATTGCTTGAAAGATCAGAAAACAGGCATCAATATGAAGAAGGTTTCATTCGTGGTTCCATCTTTGCAGAAAGCTTGATGGATCTTTTTGACGAAGGTAAACTTCCACAAAACCATTTTGAATGGTCATATCGTATTGATGGTGGTTTTTACAACAAATACGATTTTAAGAAAAGTGTTCTCGAAAAGATTGACAAGGAACTTCTGCCTTATTTCAGGACTTCTTATGTGAATTACCTGGTTTTTGATTGGGGCATTATTGTTTGTTACGATTCATGGATCAAATATTATTTGTTTGATACCTCATATCATAGCATGAAGTATCTCACACATTATCTACCAGAACTATTACAGTCTTGTTTGAATGTTACTCCAAAAGAGAAAACGCCAGATTTTCCAACATTTTATTTGGTAACAAAAGAACTCAAACAGGCTTGTTGCATCTTCTTTTACACTCAAGAAGGAATATCTGTTCAAACCAGAACATTATAATGACAGTGTTGTTACTTTGTATAAGTCTGTTTCTGAAAACATTTTGAACAACCCTGAGCTTGGCCGATTGGTGATCTTGAATGGTCCACCTGGAACCGGAAAGACTCACCTTATTAAAAACTTGACACAAGACTTTGCTCACAAGGCACGAGTTTTGTTTATGTCACCGGATCTTGTTTCACAGGTTGGTGGGCCAGATTTTAATAAGTTTTTGATTGAACAATCAAATCATGGGTTGCCAATTGTTATTGTTGTTGAGGATGCTGATTTTCTTATTTCCAAAAGAAACAAGGAAAGCGTTGCTGCCCTTAGTGCATTACTAAACCTTGGTGATGGTATCTGTGGAGAGGCATTTGATACAAGGATCATTTGCACTTCCAATGAAGAGGAAGTGCATATTGATGATGCAATCCTTCGTCCTGGCCGTCTTTTTTGTCGAATTGAAGTTGGAAATCTTGAACCAGATAAGGCAAACAATTTGATCAAGAAGGAACTCGGGGATGATTCAGATGTAAAGTATGAAGAAAATGTTTCACTTGGAACTATCTTCACCAAGATTAATACAATTAAGCGTAATAGGGCTTTGACTGAAAATAGTAGCATTT
>CALMMZ010000084.1 GCA_937868685.1 uncultured bacterium
TTTCAATTAAAATTCCCCTACCAACCTGCTGGTGACCAACCAGAAGCCATTTCTGCGTTAATTAAAGGTTTAAAAAAAGGAATGAAAAAACAAACACTCCTCGGCGCAACAGGAACGGGAAAAACTTTTACCATTGCAAACGTGATCGCTGAAATTCAAAAACCAACATTGGTAGTTGCTCATAACAAAACTCTTGCTGCACAATTAGCTCAAGAGTTTACTGAATTTTTTCCCGATGCTGCAGTGCATTATTTTGTATCATACTATGATTACTATCAACCAGAGGCATATATGCCAATTACAGATACCTATATTGAAAAAGATGCACAGATTAATGAAGAAATTGATCGACTGCGGCACGCATCCACTCAATCATTATTAACTCGTAATGATGTGATTATTGTAGCTTCTGTGTCATGTATTTATGGACTTGGGAGTCCAGAAGAATATGCAGCAATGAATGTTGGGTTGCAGTTAGATCAAAAAATTTCCAAACGAGAATTGATGGAGCAATTAGTACGAGTACATTATGAACGAACAACCGCCGATGTTTCATCAGGGCAATTCCGATCAGTTGGAAATCGAGTTGATATTGTCCCTGTATCTCAAAAGTATCTAATTAGTATTTTATTTTCTGGAAATCAAATCGGACTTATACAAGTTATTGATCCGGTAACATCGCTCATTTTAGAAACCCCTGATCACGTGTTTTTATTCCCTGCAAAACACTTTTTAACCGAAGGAGAAAAAAAAGAAAAAGCAATGAAAGCTATTGAAAAAGAAATGAAGGAAGTAGTTAAAAAATTTGAAAAAGAAGGAAAATTGCTTGAAGCAGAGCGAATCAAAAGACGAACGCAAAACGATTTAGCAATGATGCGTGAAATCGGCTATTGTAGTGGTATTGAAAACTACTCTCGTCATTTGTCTGGAAAAAAAGCAGGAGATGCTCCAGAAACACTACTATCATATTTTCCACGAGACAAAAAAGGAAATCCAGATTTTTTAACAATAATTGATGAATCACATGTAACACTCCCACAACTACATGGTATGTATGCGGGAGATGCTTCGCGGAAAAAAACTTTAATTGAATATGGATTCCGATTGCCATCCGCAGCAGATAACCGACCCTTGCGATATGAAGAATTTGAAAAGAGAATCGGACAATCTATATATGTGTCTGCAACTCCTGGAAATATTGAACGAGAAGTTTCAGATCAGATTGTGGAACAAATTATTCGACCAACAGGACTCGTTGATCCAAAAATTGAAATTCGTCCAGTTATTGCAAATGAAGGGGAAAAATATTCTGGACAAATTCAAGATTTTATTAATGAAGCAGAA
Source organism: uncultured bacterium (assembly GCA_937868685.1). Lineage (GTDB taxonomy): Bacteria > Patescibacteriota > Minisyncoccia > Phycocordibacterales > UBA1006 > CALMMZ01. The sequence continues at coordinate 1,345 of CALMMZ010000084.1, forward strand.
AAAGAAATAAAGAACGGTGGGCAAGTACTCGCAACAACACTTACCAAAAAAATGGCAGAAGATTTATCAGAATATTTAAAAGATCGAAAAATTAAATCTGAATATCTACATAGTGATGTAAAAACTATTGATAGAATTAAAATTATCACTGATTTTAGGAAGAAAAAATTTAGTATTCTCGTAGGGGTGAACCTACTCCGAGAAGGGCTTGATATGCCAGAAGTTTCATTTATTGGAATTTTAGATGCTGATAAAGAAGGATTTTTGCGTTCTGAAACTTCACTTATTCAGACTATCGGGCGTGCAGCACGAAACGAAAACGGAAGAGTTATTTTATATGCTGACAATTTAACGGGCTCTATGGATAGGGCTATCACTGAAACATCTCGTCGTCGTGAAAAACAAATCGCATGGGATAATAAGCATGGAATTACTCCGAAAACAATTCAGAAAAAAATCGGAGATATTACAGAACAAATGGAATCCAATCATGAAAAATCAGTAGCAGCAAATTTATCACTCGACGCACAATTGTTTGCAGATAATCCGAAAGAACTTATTCGATTAAAAGAACAAGAAATGAATGATGCAGTTGCAGAGCTTGATTTTGAAACAGCAGCAATTTTACGTGATGAAATTCAAGTATTAAAAGAAAAATTAGGACAAGTAAAAATCAAGAAAAAACCAAGAAGGAAATTTTAATTGTATTTAATAA
>CALMMZ010000085.1 GCA_937868685.1 uncultured bacterium
ATTATCGTAATGTGGACGAAAATACTTGTAAAGTTAGTTTTCCCGAACTTTATAACACTTATTTCGTAAGTTCGGCCCTTTGCTATGGTTCGGCCAATCTTGAATGTCCCCTCAACAGTCAAGATGAAGATCCTGGTTATCTTTATATTCATGATCGTCCAGTAGAATATGATTCTGTTCTTACGGGGTTCAAATTTGTGGTAGATTCGGACACTGATGCAGAAGATCTTCGTGTTTATCAACTTCGTCCAAATGTTATCAATGGTTCAACAGAATATACGGTTGTGACCAGTATTACGCTCTCCAGTGTATATAATACTGTTGATGAAGATCAGTCCAATTTGTCCAATGATAGTAAACGTTTGTTGGTAAATCTACAGGATGCACCATGGGCCAGCACATACACTGTGTCACAGGGATTCCTTTCGGGTCATGTTCTTTCAGGTCTTCCGGTGTCTGCGGGAGATATTTTCGGAACATATTCAGAAGAAGATGCACCAGTTTTGAAATATTTCAATTCAACATTAGGAAAGACCTATAAAACTGGAACAATTGCAACCGGTGCAATCAGTCTTCTTTCTTCTCCTCTAACAAATGTTTTGAGTGGTGGTTATACATTCACTGTTGCGAATTCTGCAAAGGCTGCAACTGATTTGGACTTCCTTATCTCTTTCTGTGCGACCCCTGTTGTTGCGGGTCTTGCGTGTGATGATATTGAGTCACTTGGTCTGAAGATTCCTGAAAAAGATAGATATGATTTCTATCCTCTTGCGGGTGATGCACAGCTAAATGATGCGAACTTCTATGTGATTGGTGAGCCGATCACTAAGAATCTGAATGCGGGTGAATATGAATTACTTCAAAATAATCAATTCAATTGGAAATGTGGGGTCTTTGAAAATGTTGATCCTGCTTTAGATGTTGTGAATAATGATGTTCGGGCAGGTATTGTGGTTGTGAATGATTTGCAAGCTGCACAGAAAGAAGATTTCACTGGATATTATTTGGCTCTGAACGATAACCTTAATATCAATCCTTCTACAGATTTTGATTCACTCACTGGAGTTGCAGGATACTATCAAGAACGTTGCCCTGGCATTTCAGGTGAATGGATTGATGTTCCTCAAGATCGTTGGAATTTCAAAGTAAGTGATACATTTAGTGGAACAGGTTCAATTGCCGAAATCGTTGAGAATACTGCTGGACCACAATTCGCGACCAAGGATTTTAATGATTCGCTCGCAGTGTCCTTGTTCAGACTCAAACCTTCCAGATTGACCCAGACCATCAATAAACTTGATGCGGTGTTGGTCGAAAAATATGTGGGATCTCTTAATAAGACTAAGAAGATTACTGATGAATTTGGTGGTCCTCCTCGTAGTGGATTCATTGAAGATGCAGTAAATTCTTCCCGTCGTATTAAGGTGTTTGTTAATCCTTATCTATCTGAAAATAATTGCTGGAATGATAATTCGGGTGTTCCTCAAAAGACTATCCGTATGTATAGAGAGAAGACTGCAACTGTGTTTGATAATTTTGATGCAGAAGCAACGCTCGCTGCATACGGAAATAAATTATATGGTGTAGGATCATATACCGGTCATTGTAATGATGCACTCTATACACGTTGTCAGAAGAAAGATATTGGTAATCTTCCTCTTAAACTTGAGAGAGCACTGATGACTGTTGAAAATCCTCTGGACTATCCTGTTGATATTGTTATTGATGGCGGTCTTTCAACCATCTGGGCGACCAGACAAGCAGTTAAAACCGATCATTGTATTACAGATCCAAATATCTGCTACTACTATGATGATACCTATTTTGTTGATACTGATTCTCTCAGTCAATTTGAGGGAACCAATATGGCAAGCACATTAGAACAAGCATGGACGACTGTTGCTAATGTCCTAGTGAACTTCTCTAAGGCTGGTGGAACACGTTATAATGCGGGTGATGCTGGTGTAT
>CALMMZ010000086.1 GCA_937868685.1 uncultured bacterium
GCTACCCATTTCAAAATAATTTTAATCATATTTTTAAAAATTAATTAATAAAAATTACCTACTGCACACTCTTACCCTAACAATTCCTCTACGACGCTTTTCACGTCCATTCCATCAGCCCTACCTTTTAATTCCTTCATAAGCGCACCAACTATCATTCCTGATTTTGACTTATCTACACCCATTTCATTAATTTTTGCTTGAGCAATCGGTTTGATTTCGTCAACACTCATCATTTGTGGCAAAAATTCTTGGAGAATAACAAGTTCTGCAGATTCTTTTTCTACAAGATCTAAACGGTCCGCAGTAGTAAATTGCTCAATGGAATCTTTACGTTTTTTTGCTTCTTTACTGATTATGTCTATTACCTGTTCATCGGTAAGTTCTGTTTGTGGAGTTCCTCCATTTGCAACAGAGTAATTCATAAATGCCGTAGAAAGACCCCTTAGTACATCAAGTCTGATTGAATCTTTATTTTTCATAGCATCCTTAATACTATCTTTGATTAATTGTTGTAATAACATATACTTTTATGATACCATATATATCTATGAAAACCAACTTACTTTTTCTCGACACCGAAACTACTGGAAATACCTATGATGATAAACTTTGCCAAGTTGCGTATATTTATGAAAAATCCGATGGGTCAAGCGAACAATTTGAATCACTCTATAATCCGGATCGGAAAATTCCACCAGAAGCTTCTGCGGTAACTCATATTACTAATAAAATGGTAGGAAATAAGCCATTTTTCCAATCATCTCCAGATTATACATCTATAAAAAATATTGCAGAACATACAGACACAGTCTTTATTGCTCACAATGCACTGTTTGATATTGCAATACTCAAGAACGATAATATTCATATAGACAAATTTATTTGTACCTTACGTATTGCTCGATATCTCGATAAGGAAGGAAAAATTCCTCGATATAATTTACAATATCTCCGATATTTTCTCGAGATTGAAATTAATGCTTCTGCACATGACGCTCTCGGAGACGTTCTTGTTCTCCGCGAATTATTTCCACGACTCTACAAGTCTGTTGCTAAAGAACTCGGTATCGAATATCAAGAGCATGATACTTATCAAGATCAAGTCATTTATCGAATGGTTGAAATTTCATCAAGACCATCAATTATGCGGACATTTAATTTTGGAAAACATAATGGAAAAACGATTGAAGAAGTTGCTTCTATTGATGCGAAATATTTAGAATGGCTCCTTAATGAGAAAAAGAAAAACCCAACCGCAGAGGAGGATTGGATTTATACACTTGAATATTATTTAAATAAAAAAACCATCAAGCTTTTTTGATGGTTTTTTGAAAAAATTATTTCTTTTCTAGTAAATTAATAATAAATGCCGCATTGCCAATCATCCATATAACGAAAATTATAATAAATAAAAATTCTTTAAATAAGGGAGGTTTCGTTACTGTTTCTATGTTTCCGAGCGCGAGGCACATACTAC
>CALMMZ010000087.1 GCA_937868685.1 uncultured bacterium
GGGAAACCGCTTTTATTTTTGTTTTTCAAGTTCTTTAATTTTATCAATAATAAATGATATTTCACGATCACGATCAGATATTTTTCCTTGCACCAAAACAAGTTTTTCATGAATATAAAATCGATTATATTCCAAGAAAGTTTTTGGAAATACTACCGTATCAATACTTTCATCAAGATCTTTAATGCGGAGAAAAGCCATTTTGTCATTTGATTTTTTTGTATAAATTTCGCGTACATCTTCGATAATTCCAGCAATTACAGTTGTTGAACCTATTCGATACTCGCCTTGTTTTATTTTTTTGATACTTGATCCTGCGCGTTCAATGCGTTCTTTGAATTCATCGAGTGGATGACCTGAAACATAGAGTCCAAGTAATTCTTTCTCCCATGCAAGTGATTGTTTTTTTGGAACAGGAGGATAGTTTCGAAGAATGAGTCGAGTTTCAGGTGCATCATCAAGATCTGCAAAAAGCGAATCAATTCCTTTTGCATTGTCTTCAGTGAGTGATTTATGAAACAGAGTCATTTCTTCAACATTACCAAGTAAAAATCCACGATCACCAAATTGGTCTGTAGCTCCACACATAATAAGTGCTTCAAGTGTTTTTTTGTTCAAGTTTTTATGAAGAACTCGTTTCATAAAATCTTGTATATCAATATAATTACCATTCTTTTTTCGTTCATGAATAATTGCTTTACTAATTTCCAATCCAAAATTTTTAATACTACCGAGTCCGAATCGAATTTTGTTTGTAATTACTCCATTTTCTACTACTACCGAAAAATCTGAAAATGATTCATTTATATCAGGAGGTAAAATTTGAAATCCCATACGCCTTGATTCGTTGATCATTTCAGTAACTACGTCAAGTTTGTCAGATTCAACAGTGAGTACAGCAGTCATATATTCTGCTGGATAATTCGCCTTGAGGTATGCAGTTCGATAGGCAAGGAGAGCATATACGGCACTGTGTGATTTATTGAATCCGTACGCAGCAAATGTTTCAATCATATCCCAAAGTTCGTGAGCAGCATGTTTCTGCATTCCATTTTCGATACATCCATCAATGAAATGTCCTTTTTGCTTTGCCATTTCCTCTGGAATTTTTTTACCTACTGCTTTACGAAATTTATCTGATTCACCTCGTGTATACCCAGCGAGGTCAGTTGCCATGCGCATAACATCTTCTTGATATACGATAATTCCATATGTATTTTTTAAAATATTTTCCATCCGAGGGTCAAGATATTTAATTTTACTTGGATCGTGTTTTCGTTCAATATAATCTGGAATGAATGCCATAGGTCCTGGTCGATAGAGTGATGCCATAGCAATGAGGTCTTCTAAGTTTGATGGCTGTAATTCTTTGAGCCATTTTTGCATTCCTACAGAACCGAATTGAAATACTGAAACGGTTTCTCCTCGCCCGAATAATGCATAAGTAGCTGAATCATCAAGAGGAATTTCATCAATATTAATCGTAATTCCTCTAATTTTTTCAATACGATCAATAGCTTCTTTTAAAATAGCAAGGTTTCTTAATCCGAGAAAGTCAAATTTCGGAAGATTAATAATTCCTTCACGATCTCCAGAATACATATCATATTGAGTAATTACTTTTCCTTCACCTTTTGGGTCGTATTGTACTGGAGAAAAATCATCAACTCGTCCTGTTGGCGAAATCACTACCCCTGCAGCATGCACTGAGATATGTCGCACGTTTCCTTCAATATTTTTTGCCATATCGATGATTTCACGAACTTGACTATCGGTATCATAGATATTTTTTAGTTCAACATCGTCTTTAAGTGCTCGATCAAGAGTCATTGGAAATCCTTGAGAACCCATAGGAATCATTTTTGAAATACGATCACCTAATGAATAAGGAAAACCAAGTGCTCGTGCAACATCTCGAACAGCTCCTCGTGCTGCCATAGTTCCGAATGTTCCAATCTGCGCAACAGCAGCATCTCCATATTTTTCTCTAGCATAAGTAATAATATCGTCACGACGATTATCGGCAAAATCCATATCAATATCTGGGAGCGATGGTCGATCAGGGTTTAGGAATCGTTCAAAGAGGAGTCCATATTTAATTGGGTCCATATTAGAAATACCAATTAAATATGCAACGAGTGATCCTGCGGCAGATCCTCGCGTTTGATTAAAAATTCCCATGTTAGTAGCATTATTTAAAAAATCTGCAACACAGAGAAAGTAACTCGGATATCCTTTATCTGAAATAGTTTTTAATTCATATTCGATTCGTTCGCGAATTTCTGGAGTGAGCTCCATATTCCTTTTTTCAAGACCTGAATACACCATAGTTCGAAGAACTGCATCGTAGGTAGTATTTTCTGGAATAGGAAAACTTGGGAAAAACCAAGATTTAGTATCAATTTCAAGGTTAACAAGATCTGCAACTTTTTTTGTATTTGCGATAGCTTCTGGATACTCTTTAAATGCTTCACAGGCAGTTGTTTGATTTATGAATGACCAATTTCCATCCATCTTCATTCCATTGGAACCTGTATTGATTTTCAAAAGTGTATCATGGGCAGGTGCATCATCAACACAGAGATAGTGCGAGTCCCACGTTCCTACAATAGGTAATTCCATTTCTTGAGCAATATTTACAATATCAGGGAGAATATTTTTATACCAATCTAGATCAGAGACTTCAGTATGGTTCATAATTTCTACGAACACATGTTCACGTCCAACAGAATTACAATATAGCTCAAGAAGTTCTTTTGCTCTATCAAAATATCGATCTCGTACGAGTGCTACAAATTCACTCCCAGGACATCCAGAAAGAATAATAAGTCCATCACCATGTTCTCTAAGAAGTTCTTTATCAACACGTGGTTTGTAGTAAAAACCTTCAAGGTTTGCGCGAGAAACCATTTTCATAAGATTTTTATAACCTGAATTATTTCGGGCGAGAACTGTGAGGTGATATCTTTTAGTATCAATGGTTGGGTCACGGTCGAAGCGAGTCCTATTAGCAACATATACTTCACAACCGATGATTGGTTTGATTTCATTTTTGATACAAGTTTTATAAAAATCGATTGCTCCATACATAGCCCCATGATCAGTTAAGGCAAGTGCGGTCATACCGAATTCTTTAGCTTTTTTAACTAGATTTTCCACCTTGGAAAGTCCGTCAAGGAGTGAATAGTGC
>CALMMZ010000088.1 GCA_937868685.1 uncultured bacterium
GAAGTCTCGCTTTGCGTCTTCAATCAAGTCCTGTGACACTGAAATCCATACTGCTTTTTTAAATCCTTGTATGTAGTTATCATAAATTACTCCGGAAATTTCCCTGCCTTTCCCTACGCCTGTTCCGTCTCCGGTCAGAAACCCTGCTCTTTCTCCGGAAACTAATCTTAACTGATGTCTCATTCCTGCATAGTTAATGACTTCTTCCTGAACATCTGAAATCAAACCTTCTGCAAATATATAGTTAGGTAACTTATTCTGATAAGTAAGTGGTGACATTACAATCCCAGCCATCGAACTACTCTCTACTATGATTGCTGGGTGGTTGTCGGTTTCGTATGTTGAGAATTTACTCATTTTGACTTCTTTCGATAAGTTTAAGTTGATATTTTGTTGTTCCGTTTGTGAAATCCTTAAATCCATAATTTAACCTTTCTTGTTTAAATTTACTATGAATATAGTACCTGTTATGTGTCGTTATACATCTCTTTCGCTATTCTCAATCTCTTCAATCAGTTTTAGGTTTTTGTGAGCCAATACTAACAGATTGTCTAACTTTTTCGGGTGGTCTCCCGGCAATGCTTTGATTAGTTCTTGGTATTGCCTGTTTTTATCAAAATATACGTCTGCTGTTACTTCTAAGGCGTTTGTTATCATTTCTATTTCTTGGTGTGTGAATTTTAGGTGTCTTGTTCCTGAGTCTGCTGTCATGGTTTTTCCTTTCTACTCGCATTTAAAAGTTAATGAAGCTTCTTTAGATTGTTTCATGGCTTTCAGCCAGTCTTTCATGATTTTTTCTGCTCTGTTAAGATTCCCTGCTCCAAATGTCTTTAGATAGTATGCGTTTCTATCTATTTCTTTTAAAGCTCTTAATACTTCAAATTTTTCTACGCTAAATGTTCCGGTATATAATGGATCTCCGGTTTCTGATTCATCTAACTGTGTATTAAGATCCAGCACTTCGTAAATAACCTTGTTGTGCATTAAGTTAAACTCCGGTACGTCTTGGCGGTATTGTAAAGTGTAAATTGGTTTTGCTATACTCATGGTTTTTCCCTTTCGTTTTAAATTCTGTTGAAATCTACTTCGCTGTTTGTGTTGTAGTTTTTTGGCGTGTATAAAGTCTTGATCTGGTCTGCCGTTGTTTTTGTTTTGTGAGTTTTATCAATTACTACTACCTGACTGCCAAATGTTGTTCCGTTCTTATACCATTCAGATCCGGATATTGTGTAGTTTTCGATTATATTGATATTCGGTTTGTTAGCAATCTCAATCCATATTTGTTTGTGGTTCATACAACTTTCTCCCAGCATACAGACTAATCTTCCGTTCATTTCTAATCTGTCAAGTGCTGAAATCAAGTGTTGAAATCCATATTTGGTGTTATTTTTGTTGGTTTTTAATCCGGCTGAAAATGGCGGATTCATAATGATCTTTGTTGGTTTAATAGAATAGTCTAATAAGTCATTTATGAATTCTGCATTATGTTTTGTGGTTTTATAGCCAAAATATTCAAGGATATCAACTCGGTCTTGGTCTATCTCGTTGGCATATATTTGGTTTAAACTCAATCCTTTTATTCTTGCAAACATTAATAGACTTCCTGTTCCGGCTGAAGAGTCAAGTAATATGTCATCTTTCTTTAATTCCAGTAAGTTTGTCATAAATAGTGCTAAGTGGAGTGGTGTACTGAACTGTTGCAGTTTGTCCTTCGCTGCACTCCTTACAATCTGTGTAGGATATTCGTCTGTGTATCTCTTAACGAATTCTGTATCAATCCTGTAAGGTATATAAGAAGTCATTGCCAGTATCATATAGATAGCTTTAGCTTCCATTAAGTTGTACCTTTGTTGCATGGACAAGTCCGGATATAACTCCACTAATCTCTTGTTAGTTAAGTTTTTTTCAATCCAAAGTGGTTTTAGTAATTCTTTTACTTTTTCCATAGTTTTTATGATTTTAAGATTTGCTGAGCTTTCTCCAATGCTTCTTGTTTTCCTTGTTCAATCTTCGCTATCTCTTCAATACACTCTATCATTGTTGGTATATGAGCATGGAATCTGTATATCATTTCTACATGATCCGGATTGGTCTGGCTTTCTGTTATTCCGATTATCATATAGTTTTCGGATTTTATCAATATCCTTATTAAATTAAATATTTCTTTAAGTTTTTTCATATTTAAAGTTAGTTAGTCGTTTGTGTTGTAAATTTTAATTAATAGTTGTTCCCTCTGTGTTTATGAATACAAATAACTTGAAAGACATTAACTAAGAATTGAGAATCTAATCTGTGAAGTTTAGCGTCTCGAACATTTTTGCCTCTTACTTGCATTGTCCAGCCCTCAAAGTTATTAGTGTCTTTTCTGATTTCCTCTATTCTTTTTAAAATGTATTTTCTCATAATATTGGTTTTTGTTTTTTTAAATTATTGTTAATTTATATCCGGCTTTGTGTTGGTTAAAATATAAACTGCATATTACTTAACAGTTTCAGTTTTCCAATCAATATGTCTCGGTCTATGACTTTTATTACATAATATTCGTGACTTGTAAATCCTTCCTCATTAAGCTCCTCTTCTGTCTTTTCGATATCATCTTCACTTAGTATGTCAATACATTCCTTCGTTCCATAAAATCCTTCATTGCCTTCCGGACTTGGATCTTCTGTTACAATTAATATTTTGTCATATTTGGCATCGTACCATATTCCCGATTCAAGCTCTAAGAATTCTGTTCTGTCCCTGTTACCGTTCTCTACGCTGGTTAAAATATTCATTCTGCCGGTTATGAAATATTCGGTGCAACCGGCTTCTTCGTTTTCCCAGTTTTCGTCTGCCGGATATAATTCCAGTACGTTGGGATCTGCATTTGAACCGTTCTGTTCGGTTAAATATTCGGGTTCTACCATGAAGAGTATCTGGGCTGTGTCGTGGCTTTTTATCATCTCCATTGTGTTTTTTTCTGAATAGTCTGTGTATTTGTTGCCGTTTATATCTACAAAGTTTTGTCCTTTGCTTTTTGTGTTTCCGTTTTTGTCCATATTTTTAAACATTGCGTCTGTTTCTTTTTTGTAAGTTGTCATTTTAATTTCCTTTCGTTTTAAGTTATTCAAAGATAGTTCTTGTTTTGTGTTGTAAATAAAAATAGGCAAGTAAATTTATATTACCTGCCTATTCGTTTTACCCCACCGACCACCGATGTTTTATTTTTTTCTCTCGTTCATTAAGTTAGCGATAAATGTAGCTATATCCGAATACGGACTGGAGTTCGGAATAAATACGTAGCGCCTCCATGCACTTTACCATTAGCATATAACACTGAAAAGTGTCCATCCGGTCTGAATTCTGTCACTTCGTTTTCTTTTACTTCAACAAGTTTCATTCTTTTCCTCCGTCTGTTATTTGTTTTTGTTCCGGCTTTTCTTTTATTACTTCAAAGTTTGCTGTTACTTCCATATTCGGATCTACTTCAATGACTGCTGTTTTATCCGGACTGGCTGCAAAGTCTGCACTGAAGCTATATGGTTTTTCCTTAAATTCTTTTCTCCAAGACTTTTTTGTTGCTTCTAAAGCCATATCAAATGTTTCCTGAAGAACATTAAAGTTACCTGTCATATCATCTAACTTGCTGATTACCATTACTGTTGGTCTTTTGGACTTCAGCTCCCTGCTTTCAAGTTTACTCATTTACTGCCTCTATATTTAAATTTTTATAAAACTTTTTTATATGTGTTTCCACTTTTTTCTGTGTATAATATCCCATATTGTGCAATGGTTACAATCATATAATTTTGCAAGTTCTCTTTGTGTATGTTGTTTAAGATTATACAAGGATCGGATTTGCATAACCTGATGTTCTTTTAATTTTGAGGTAACACATTTTTCACCTTGACAATGATAATGATTATTCAGTCCTGTTTCAAAAGAATGTCTAACGTTTTCCAAAGCTGTGTTCCATTCCAAATTATCCAAGTTGTTATTTAGCTTATTCCCATCCTTATGATTAATTTGAGGTTTATTGGCGGGGTTGGGAATGAACGCTATCGCAATTAGTCTATGCATCTTGTGCATTTTCCTAGTTTTATTTTTAAATAGCGAAACCACTGAATATCCCCTGCTGTCTTTGCAAGGTCTCAATATCCTTTCTTTGCCAAGTTTAATTTTTCTAATCTTGCCAAAATTAGAGACCTGATAAATTCCTTCGTAACCTTCTATGTCTTTAAAAATCTCTTTTTCCATTATTCTTGAACTATTTCGATTATTAATTTCTGCTTATTTATTTTTTTAAGCATTTGTTGACTTGCTGGGCGTACGTACGCCATATTCGTGATTGGAAGTCTTAAGAATAATCCGGCTCTGAAATCTTTGCTCCGGATTGGCATATTCGGGTTGTAATCTTTTATAGAGTATTTTATGTCTCCCACTTCTCTGTAACCGGATTTTACATATTCATACTCTCCGTGTGGTTTGAACCTGTTGGCTTTGACAAGATTTATCTTTGTTTTTGTTGTCAAGTCAATCGCCTTTTTGTGTGCAAAGAATATTTGGCTCTTGCCGGGTGTTATCTTGGTGAAGTCAAATGACTTCTGCACTCTCCTGCTCATTCCTTTTATTCGGCACTCCTCTATGAAGTCCCACGGACTTTCATAAAAACTTTCGCCTACCCAGTCAATTAAGTGGTTTATTCCATCCTTCTGGAATATTTGATATGACCTGCTCCACTTTATCCCCTTTTTTTCACAGTCAATCGGGGGATCTATGATAAAGTTCTCTATCGGCTCTCCCTTTATTGATAGTCTGGATTCAAAGTATATTGAATCCGTCTTTCTGTCTCCGCAACCTCTACTCATATTCGTTTTATTTAAATTTATAATATATTTTCTTCTTCAAATATGGATATAGTTTTGTGCTGAATATATTTGCCAATACTCCTAAACAAAATCCTAATATTAAAAATCCGTATTTTTCGTTCATGTTTTTTGTTTCTCCTTACCATAGTTCATTACATATTCTTTGGCTTTGGCTCTGTCATTTGTTAAATCTTCACCTCCCCAATCTAACATAACACTACCATTAACCGACTCAATCATTTCACAAATAAGTTCTTTTTGTCTTAGCGAATCTTCCTGCATCATAGCGAAACTTGAACTTCCAATCCTCTCATATTCTTCGTATGCTTTTTGTGCCGTTGGACTGTTGCTAAAATTCCAAGATTTTAATGTTCCCCACTTAAGATTTAAGTGATCGTTGTTCTCTTTCATAGTTGAGTCTCCTGTTCTAAGTGTTTGATTATTAATGAATATACTTCTTTTGGATCTAACCCTTTAAAAGACAAACTAATAGATTTTCCGTTTTTAGCTCCGCTTGCTTCTCTTATCTCTATATTTGTTAGTTTGCCTTTCGCAAATGGGCTTATGTTTTGTTTTTCAATTATATTTTTTATGAAATCATACGTTTCCTCCTGCGTTGTTTCACATAATGTTATAAATTCTGTTTGCTTTCCTTGTTGTTTAATATTAATTCGCATTAAATATGCTGGAGTTGGTACGTATAATTTCATTGCAAATATCCCTCTTTCTTTAATGCTCTCCATAGTTTGACTTTTTCTCCATCCGGTAACTTCAATATTTGTTCTACTATTGGTGTTACCATATCCAATTTAAATAGATTATCACTCATACTGTCTGCAAAGTCCTGCTTTGCTTGGTCTTTCAGTTCTTTTAAATCGTTGGCTGTGAGTTTGCCGGTCTGGTCATAAATCTTGGAAAGCTTCTTTTGCTGTTTTTTGTTCATCACTGCAACCGCTTTGGCTATGTTTTCTGATATTCGGTTCTCAGCCAGTGCTTTATACAGATTTTCCGGAAGATCGGCAAGTCTTTTCAGTTGGTGTACCTTATTTTTGGTTACGTTCATATATTTGCGTAGTGTATCTTCATCAACTTTCTTGCTTTCCAGTTCCTTGAGTGCTTCCAGTTCACTGATAAGATTATGGGATCTTGCGTAGTTGGCTACCAAAGTCATTATTGCTATCTGTGCCGGTTTCAAGCCGGTAAAGACTTTGGCTTCTGTGGACTCTATTCCCTGTTGTTTCATTGTGGCAAGTCTCCTCCTGCCGTCAATTATCTCATATTTGCCGGATCTTTTCATCAGCTTCACATCCTCAAGTGTACCCAGTGCTTCAACTGAATCGGTCATATATGCTGGTGGCAACATATCCGGAATATCTATATCCTTTAATAATATTCGCTTGGTTTCCGATTTTGTGTCTTCCCTCATATTGAATAGTTGGTTCATTTCTTCTCCTTTTAGTTACTGTTAACTTATATCCGGCTTTGTGTTGTTAAATTGGGAATGGATCGTCAAAATCTTCATTGGGTTCTTCCTCTATTACTGGATCAGGAATTTTGATAAGCTCCAGCATATATG
>CALMMZ010000089.1 GCA_937868685.1 uncultured bacterium
AAAAATATTACCGTTGACCGAAAAGTTCTTTCTGAAATTGCTCGTACAAAACCTACAGTATTCGAGAAAATTGTAGATCAAATAAAATAAAAAACCGCATGTGCGGTTTTTTATTTTATTTACTTCTCTCTTGAGTAAGTAATTCTCGAACCTTATCACGAAGCATTTTCGTATTAGTAATATTTCCCAAAATTGCATCACCCTTACGTACATTATTAATAATCTGTTTAAGCGATTCATTTAAATAAGTTCTCTCTGAGTCTTGTATCTCTTTTATAGAATCAATTAATGCATATAATTCATCAAAAGATTTTACATGTGAAAAATCTTTCTTTTCTGGTAATTCAATATGTTCTTGATCGTTATCATCTAAAAATAGATCTTCTGGTTTTTTCTTTTCTGTTTCAGGTGTTTGTTTTATTTCTATTTTTTGGTTGTTTTTTTCATGCGAAATTTGATCCCGAATATTCTCTCGTAATTGATGAGGTGTCATTCCAGTATTCTTCTGAATTTCTGCATTAAGATCAATCATACTTGGTGTATAATTTGTTTCTTTTCCATCTGCAATAATATATCCATCCTTGCTCAATGAAAGATTTCGTGTTCCTAATAATGCAAAAATTCCCTCTTCACCGCTATATGTTATAAGTGATTCAAATAAACGCTTTTCAAATTCATAACTATCTTCTTCATAATTATCTTCTAAATCTTTTAAATCTTCTTGTTGTGATAATTTAATTTCTGATTCTGACAATTGATCGCTTACTTCTTGATCATTTTTATTTTCAACTACTTCTGTAGTTTGTTTTTCTTCTACAATTGGAATATTTTCTTCTATTGATTTTTTAAGATCTTCTTTTGTTGTATTTCTATCAATAAGATCAAGATTATATTCACGATTTAAAAACGCCACCATTGGATCATTAGCATCAATTACTTCTTCTTGCTTCTTTTCTTGAATAGATCCTGTCATATTACCCACCTGTTCACTGAAATTAGTCGGTACGTCAATCACTGTAAGAGATTCTTTTTCTACAAGTCCTGGGTATGCCTTCATTGCCTCTTCGATTAACTCGTTAAGGTTTCCTTTTTTTGTTGCTTCTTCGATTAACTGTTCGACTCGTAACTCAGTTGCATGAATTGTCGTAATAGAGTAAATACTTGGCGGATTCCCAATTTGATAACCTTGTAAATATCTCAAAATACTCTGCTGAACAATCATTGTTGGTTGTGATGCGGTATCATTTTGTACTAATGGTTCTGTTCCTAACACATCAAGTAATTCTTTGAATGATTGACTCTTGAAAATTTTATGTGCCAATACATCCTGTTGTTTGCGCATTATCTCTTTAGGGTCATGTTTTTCTTCTATTTGAGCAGACTCTGCTATCTCTGAAGATAGTTCGGATTCTTCTACCATCGCAACTACCTCTGGAACCCGCATAGGAACTGATTCAGTTACTATATCTGTAACTTGCTCTTCTCCATCTTCTTGAGGTGGCTCAGATGAGTTTATTTGTTCAGCAGTTATTGCACCTGATTCTTTATCGATTGTAAATCCGTGATACGATAATTCAGTATCTCGAATACGCTTGATCTCATTCATTTTTGCACGAAGTCCATACGTTTCTGGGATCAGAGAATCATCACTTGCTCCTCGCATGAAAATCTTGATAGTAGCAAATAATTGATCAGGGGCAATTCCATCAATAGGTCCAATTTTTTCTAAAATTCCATATAATTGATTAAGTTCATCTCTTTTTAGATTTGCTATGTATTGCTCGTTTTGATTCAATTCAGGTTCTTTTTCTGTCACTATTTCACTGGTTGCAGTATTTTCTGTTTCAAGAGTTTGATTATTTTTTAACTGTTCTAATTTTTTCTCTAGTTCAATCCCACGATCAAGTGCTTGCTCATTACCAAAACCTTCACTAATCTGGTTTCCAATAGAATCTATTTCTCGAATGAGTCCATCTTCCTCAGACCTTGTAAGAAACCCTTGAATTCGATCATTAGTAATATTGTCAATTTTTTTAAGTT
>CALMMZ010000090.1 GCA_937868685.1 uncultured bacterium
TGTCTTATTGTTATTATATTAGATATGGACTTTCTTCTTCTGACTTACAGTTGAATAAAGACAAACAATTAGATCTTTTAAATACAATAAATATTAAGCCGGTTTATTATCAGTTGATTAAAGCATCAGATATAACAGAAAAATATTTACAAGATTTGTTTCAAGAGTGGAAGGGAGAGTTTGAAATTGATGGAATTATCATAGAGGTTAATGATTTTAACCTAAGAAAAAAATTAGGCAGAGAAAGCGGAGATAAAAAAAATCCTGCATATGCAAGAGCATTTAAAGGGGATGGGTTTGAGGATCAAGCAGACACTGAAGTTTTACACATTAACTATGAAGTAAGCAAACAGGGCTTTTTAAAACCAACAATTTCAATTAAACCTGTTTTGCTTAATGGTGCTTTGGTTTCTAATCCTACCGGAAATAATTATAAATTTATTGTTGAAAACAAAATTGGTCCGGGTGCCAAAGTAAGAGTTATACGAAGTGGAATGGTTATTCCAAAAATCGTAAAAGTAATTTCACCTGGCAAAATTGAATTACCTACTCACTGTCCTATTTGTAGGTCTGAGATTGAATGGAATGAGACTAAAGTAGAGCTTGTTTGTTCTAATGAGGATTGCGAGGGACAAAGACTAAAAAAGATAATTGCCTTTTTTAGTATTATTGGTGTTGATAATATGGGAGAAGGAGTTTGTGAACAATTGTATGAAGCAGGATACAATACTATTGAAAAAATCCTAAAGATGTCTAAAGAAGACATGAAAGAATTAGATAGGTTTGGAGAAAGGAAATCTGATATTGTTTATAATAATATTCAAAAAGCAATTACTAATATTCCATTGGCAAAAATTCAACATGCTTCAGGATGTTTTAAAAGTCTTGGTTCTAAGAAATTAGAACTTCTAACCTGGGCTAATGAAAATACAACCATAAATGAAATAGTTAAAATTGATGGATTTTCTGAAACTTTAGCTAAAAATTATTTGATCGGAATTAAAAAATTTAATTCGTTTATTTCTAATCTTCCTGTTTCTATTATAAAAGATTCTACAAAGATTCTGGCTACAAGCGATAAATATGCTGGATGGAGTGTTGTTTTTACGGGTGTGCGTGACAAAGATGTTGAAAAGATATTACAAGAAGGAGGAGGAGAAATAGGCTCTGGTGTTAGCAAAAAAACTACCCATTTGGTAATTAAGGAAAAAGGATCAGGATCTTCAAAGGAAAAGAAAGCAGAAGAACTTGGTATTAAGATATTTGAATTAGAAGAATTTAGAAATTTAATATAAAAATCACATGGTTTTATTGGGTGATGTACATAATTACAGTAAAATAATTAAATATTCTGATGCAATTGAATTATCTCACTGTAATTTAGTTCAGGTTGGTGATTTGGGTATTGGAGTTGATGGGAATGATATGAGTCGTTTAAGGGAATTAAACGATTACCTGGTATCAAAAAATATTATGCTACATGCTTGCCGTGGAAATCACGATAATCCATCTTTTTTTAATGGCTCTTTTAGAAATGTATTTTCGAACATTGATTTGATTCCAGATTATACTGTTAAAAATATTGACAATAAAAATGTTTTATTTATTGGAGGTGCTACTTCTGTAGACAGGAAACCAAATTCAAATATTCCTGACACAAGAAGTAATAACGGAGTATGGAAAGGTAGAACGCCTGGTGTTGATTATTGGGAAGATGAAGTTGTTGTTTTTAATGAAGATTTTTTAAGAAAAGTAGAAAACGTAGAAATTGTAGTAACTCATACTGCACCCTCTTTTGTTGCGCCATATATACAATCTGGTGCAGAAAAATGGTTTGAAACTGATCCTAATCTTGAACAAGAATTAATAAAAGAAAGAAATATTCTTTCTGACATTTGTTTTATATTGAGGCAAAAAAATAATTTATCACATTGGTTTTTTGGACATTTTCATTTTTCTTCCACAGAATATTTCGAAAATATAAGATTCCAACAATTATCAATTATGGAATTTTTTGAGCTTAGATAAAAAGAAAAGGGAACCATATGGCTCCCTTTTCTTTATCACAGTTTAATCTACAGATTAAACATATACTCTTGTGTAAGTATTGATGTTGTCGATATAGATAACTCCGTAGAAACGGTTGTTTATCATTTTCTTCGCATAACGAGTCATTATACCTTTACGAGGAGTAAAGTCGTTCGGATCGTAGATGGTCTGAGTAAGCTGGAGAGGAATGTATGGAGCATACACATAACCAGCCTCAAGGAAGGTATTACCTTTGTGACCAACCAACACAATGTTAGCAGGCAAGTAAGGATCTTTGTAAACCGTGTAACGGCTACCAAGTTGTCCTATTTTCTCCATACCTAAGTTATACTTTTCGGTTTCAGGAGAAGCAGAAGAATCTACATGGAAGTATTCGAGGTCATCGAAAATTGCTCCAGCTTCAGCAGAACAGATTACCCAGTTAGCACCACCACGAAGAGTTGCTTTGTGAATTTGTGCAGATATTTCGTTAATACGAGTAATCAGTGTCTGGTTCCAGTCCTTCTGAGTTCCGAAGAAGTTAACGTTGTCTTGCATACCCTGGTAATCCCAACGAGCTTCAAACATTGCTTCGTTGATAAGGTCGATGATGATTTCACGGTCAATTTCAGCGGCAATTTCTTCAGATAGAAGAGCAGTTAATTCTGCTTCCGCATCAATTGAGTGGTATGCTTCAAGGTCTTGAGCTAATTCAGGTGTCCAGTGAGCTCTCATCTTACGAGTAATGGTATTAACCGTTACAGAAGAGAAGCGCAAGCTGAGTTCGCTCATATAAGGAGATGCTTCAAGGTCATTGAATACAGTCCAGTAAGGAACACCAGAGAAGTTGTTCTGTTTGGTATAATCGTAGTCAGTACCAAAAGTAGAGGTAGGACGAACGTCAAGGATGATGCTTGCAACACCACCTGCATAATAGTCTTTACCCCACTGTTGAATGTTTGCATAGTAACGAATGTCGCTACCTGCAGCTACGGTAGTAACTCCATTGTAAACAACGTTGGTTACAGCAGACATCTTCAGAGTAGAAGAAGACTGAGCTTTGTTAGCATCAAAGTTTGCTCCAAGAGTTACAGTAACTTGGTATAAACCATTGGTGGAAGAACCAGAAGCAACTGCAAACTGAGTTCCGGTTACAGTAGTACCTGTACCGAAAGATGCATCTTGGTTACGGTTTGCATAGAATCTTTCGTATGCAGACTCGTTTTCGTTCCAAGAAGGACCATTTTGGCCATTAGCATTGTTATAAGGAGCAACCTTGTTTGTAGATACACGCGCATCCATGTAGAATAACAAGCCAGAAGGCAATGCTAAGGGTTGAACTGATACGATTTCGTTCGCAAGAAGACGAGAGAAAATACGTCTTACCATAGGAAACGCAACCGTGTCAAAGCGACCAGCGGAAGAGTCAAGTGTAACCTCGTTCAACATGAACGATGCTTGGTTTTCAAGAAGCTGAGCGATGTTTGATTTCTTGTTACCATTAAGGTTTTCAAGAAGACCAGACTGTTCCCAGTTTCTGATGATTTCTTTTCTTTGTTCGGCAAGGTTTTTTAAAGTTGTTAAACCAAATTGCCCACTATTAAGTAATTCACTCATTTTAAGTATTTGTTTTTAAATTTTTTTG
This sequence comes from uncultured bacterium, assembly GCA_937868685.1. GTDB lineage: Bacteria > Patescibacteriota > Minisyncoccia > Phycocordibacterales > UBA1006 > CALMMZ01. The sequence continues at coordinate 3,674 of CALMMZ010000090.1, forward strand.
TATTTTTTTTTAAAGGTTTTCTTCCTTTATGATTCCGGCTAGCTTCTTCATTCTTTTACTTTCTTCACTTTCGAAAATTGTTTTAGATTGTGTAGGAGTCTGATGAACAGCTACGGAAGGTTTTGCAGTTTTAATTTCTTTTGTTTGCATAGTGCCTTCGGTTTTTAATTTCATTTGTTTTAAAAACTGAGTGTAGATTTTTTTAGCTTCCTCTACAGTTTCAGCTTTGTCAAAAGCCTCGGCTATCATAACTTTTTCACTATTAGTTAATCCGCCTTTAGAAAGTAATCTGTTGGCATATGCAAGCTTTCCATTAAAAACATGCATTTCATTAATTTGCTTTTGAAGTTCTACGAACGAATCATTAAATTCTTGAATGTTCGATTTGTATTCTTCAACCGCTTGTTTTAAACTTGAGTTTTCCTTAATTAGCTCGTCTATCTTAGACTCATAATGAGCTTTTATTTTTTCTATGCCTTCGTTCATTGCAACTGGGGCATGTTTAAATTTTTTCTTTTCTTCGAAGTCTTTTCTGTTAGCAGCAGAACGTTTTACGGGATTTCCTAATCCTCTCATTTCATCAACGGTATCTTCTTCTTCATCTTCTGCATCCCTGTCTTCTTCTGATACTATTTCTATTTCATCTAAATCATCCATTTCGGATAAGTCCATAGATTCTTCAGAGTTTTCTAAATTCATTTCTGATAAGGCCTTCATAAACTCTTCGTCAATTTCAAACATGGTGTCTTCTTCTGATACAACAGAGTTATCTTTAGGTTGCTGTGATGGAGCAGGAGCTTCCACTGGAACTTGTGCAGATACTTCGGGATTTTCAGGAGAAGCAGATTGCCCAGCTTCATCATCTATAACATCAACTTGACCTTCTGCAGATTCAGCATTTACTGCACTTAAAATCGTATCAATTTTTTGAGCCATATCTGCGAGTTTTGTTTCAATATCCTCCATTGAGGGTTGGGTCTCTTCTGGAGCAGGAGCAGGAGCTGCTTCTGGTTGAGCTGGTTGAGCATCTTCAACACCTTCAACTTCAAAAATGTCTTCGTTTTCTTCGTGTGTCATTATTTCTTCTGAATTTATTTGGCTATTATTTTCTTCAATATTACTTTCGTCTATTTCTTGCTCAGAAACAGTTTTTCTTATATTTTCATTTAAATCTTTTTCTTCGCTTGAGTCTTTTTCTAATTCTCTTAAAGAATTTAACACAACTTCTTCTATTTGTGGAGCAAGTGACTCTTCTAAAGCTTTTTTAGCACTTTCGAAAGCAAATTGTTCTATTTTTTTTGATTTTTTAGCCCAGAATTAATGATAAGCTATTGTGAAATACACCTTTTTTTGATGGTAACATAATCTTAACCCAATATCAGTGGATGCGCGTTCACCTAAAGTTGGTTTTTGAAG
>CALMMZ010000091.1 GCA_937868685.1 uncultured bacterium
ATGACTTGTAGTCACTCGATTATGTATTGTTTGTACAATATCATAAAGTTTTTTGTGATTTATTTGTAAATTTTCTTGTTTTTTAAGGAGTTCTTGCATTACTGATTCCAGTGAACTTCCATTTGATCCAGTGGTAAAAAGGTTTAACTTTCTCTGAAAGCGAATCATTAAGAATATTAATGCGGTTAAAATAACGATAATAATTACGCCAATAATAGCGAGTAAAATAATTGGTTGCATATAACATTTGATTATAGACAATTTTATGGTAATTTCAAGGTATTCTATGTTTTTTTATTTTAAAAAATTATTACAACATTATTTCCAAAAGAAAGTATATCTAGATTATGCTTCTACAACCCCGATAGATAATCGAGTTCTTTCGGTGATGAATACTGTTTATCGAACAAGTTATGGAAATGCTAGTTCGTTATATACATTAGGAACAACAACGGAGCAGTTTATTTATGATGCAAGAAAAAAAATTGCAAAAATAATTGGAGCTCAATCATCTCAAATTATTTTTACACGCGGAGGAACTGAATCTGACAATCTTGCGATCCTTGGTGTTGTCAATAAATTTAAACAAAATTTTCCTGATAGAATTCCTCATATTATCACCAGTACTATAGAGCATGATGCAGTTCTGGAAACTTGTCGATATCTAGAAAAGAACCAGCAAGCTACTGTTACTTATATTGGATGTGATTCAAATGGTATTATTTCTCTTGATGAAATTAAAAAATCACTCACTCAGGATACTATTCTTGTTACTATAATGTATGCAAATAATGAAATTGGAACAATTCAACCGATCAGAGAAATTACAAAATTAATCAGATGGTATAAAAAACATCACAAAGAAGAAAATGTATTGTATCCACTCGTTCATACTGATGCAATACAATCGGTGAATTATTTAGATAGTAATGTACAGAGACTTGGTGTGGACTTGATGAGTTTTTCTGGTTCAAAAATATATGGACCAAAATCAAGTGGTGTTCTCTTTGTAAAGAATCGAGAAGTCATCGCGCCTATAATGTTTGGCGGGAAACAAGAATTTGCTCTGCGAGCAGGAACAGAAGATGTTGCAAGTATTATAGGTTTTGCAAAAGCTTTGGAAATCAGTTTACAAGAACAAGAAGGTGAATTTGCTCGATTGAGTACATTACAAAATTGGTTTATTAAAGAATTACAAAAAGATACAAGAATTGTAGTAAATGGATCAATAGAAAATCGATTACCAAATAATATTAATATTACTGTTGCAGGATTTTCAGGAGAGCAATTAGTTATTCAGCTTGATGCAAAAGGTTTTGCGGTTTCGGCAAAATCCGCATGTCAATCAAAGAGTGACGAAGAGTCGCATGTTATTCGAGCATTGCGAATTGCACAAGGGAGACAATTAGGAAATACAGAAGAAGGAAGTTTGCGAATGAGTCTAGGGCGAAAAACAACAAAAAAAGATTTGCAGAACTTCCTCAAGGTTTTCTGGCAAATTGTTCAATAAAAAGTTCTCAAATTCAGGGGCTTTTTTTATTCAAAAAATGTGGTATAGTGAAAATATACAGAATGGTTGTTTGATGTTATGGTTGTTTGATAAAAATCTGTATTTTTTTAAATTAGCTTATTAGTTTAGTATTTTTTTATTTATGCCTCCATTTGAACGATTAACTACAAAAGCAAAAAATGCACTGCAACGATCTCACGAACTTGCAATGGAACGAGGACAAGATCATGTTGAGGTTGCGCATTTACTTACCGCTCTTGTTCTTCAAGACGAGAGTCCAGTTGTTTCAGTTCTTGAAAAACTTGAAATTGACTTGATTCAATTATCTGAAACATTGCTCGAAATAATTGAAACAGGGGAACCTTCTACTATTGGAAATCAATCACAGATGGTTCAAATGTATATTGCACCTGACCTTGCTCAGGTTCTTGAAAGATCGGTAGAAATAGCTCGCGGAATGAAAGACGAGTTTATTTCTGTTGAACATTTATTTCTTGCAGTATTAGCATTACCACATGGTATGCGTGAAAAACTTGATGCGCTTCAGATTACTTATGAACGAGTAATGAAAACTTTGAATGAAATCAAGGAAAACACAGGAAAATCAGAACCAAAAAAACAATTTCGCGCACTTGCAAAATATTCCCGTAATCTAACTAAACTTGCTCGAGAAGATAAGCTTGATCCAGTTATCGGACGTGACCGAGAAATTATGCGTGTCATTGAAATTCTCGCACGACGAACTAAAAATAACCCAATCCTTATTGGTGAACCAGGAACAGGGAAAACAGCAATTGCAGAAGGTCTTGCAATTCGTATGGCAAAAGGAGATGTTCCAGAGTCATTACGAGGAAAAGACTTGGTTATGTTGGATATTGGACTACTTGTTGCGGGGACGAAATATCGTGGTGAATTCGAAGAGCGATTAAAAGCTATTATGAAAGAAGTCGAGCAGTCAGAAGGTGGAGTTATTATCTTTATTGATGAAATCCATACTATTGTTGGTGCAGGAGGTGGAGAAGGATCGCAAGATGCTGCAAACATGTTAAAACCAGCACTTGCTCGAGGAGAATTTCGCGCTATCGGTGCAACAACACTCAATGAATTCCAAAAACATTTTGAAAAAGATCCAGCATTGGTTCGCCGTTTCCAACCAGTAATGGTTCAAGAACCGAGTGAAGAAGATGCAATTGCTATTTTGCGAGGATTAAAATCAAAGTATGAACTTTTCCACGGTGTACGTATTACTGATGATGCATTACTTGCTGCAGTAAATCTATCGGTACGTTATATTACGAATCGATTTCTCCCAGACAAGGCAGTTGATTTGATTGATGAATCAGCGTCAATGTTAAAAATTTCTCTTGAAAACAAGCCTGCATTGCTTGATGAGGTACATCGAAAAATTACTCGACTCGAAATTGAAACAGAAGCATTGGTTCGAGAAAGTAAAGAGGGCGACACAGAGCATGCATCAAACGCAAAGAAACGAATCAAAGATATTGCAAAAGAGATTGCAGACATTCGAGAGACTACAAAAGATCTAGAAATTCGTTGGAACACTGAAAAAGATACATTATACGAAATTCGAAGTATCAAAAAACAAATTGAAGCATTTAAAACTGATGCAGATAATGCAGAACTTATTTCTGATTTTGCAAAAGTTGCAGAGATTCGTTATGGAAAAATTCCAGCGCTTGAAAAAAACTTGAAACAAAAAACAGATCGATTGAAAAAAATTAAATCTCAAGATAGATTAATGAGAGAAGAAGTAACCGAAGAAGATATTGCGCGAGTAGTTGCAAAATGGACACATATTCCAGTAACTAAAATGCTTCAAGAAGAATCAAAGCGATTGGTTAAAATGGAAGAAGAGCTCAAGAAACGAATTAAAGGTCAAGATCAGGTAATTGAAAAAATTAGTCATGCAATTCGGAGGTCTCGCGTGGGAATTTCTGATCCGAATCGACCTATTGGATCATTTATGTTCCTTGGACCAACAGGGGTGGGGAAAACAGAGCTTACAAAGGCACTTACAGAGTACATGTTTGATGATGAAAAAGCGTTGATTCGTGTAGATATGTCAGAATACATGGAAAAACATTCTGTTTCAAAATTAGTAGGAACAGCTCCTGGGTATGTAGGGTATGAAGAAGCTGGGCAATTTACAGAAATGGTACGACATCGACCATATTCAGTAATTCTTTTTGATGAAATTGAAAAAGCTCATCCTGATGTTTTTAATTTGTTATTACAAGTACTCGATGATGGTCATTTAACTGATGGGAAAGGACGAAAAATCAATTTCAAAAACACTATCATTATCATGACTTCAAACCTTGGTTCGCAACATATTCAAAAAATGCAAACTATTGGATTCTCTGACCATACACTGGATCAAGGCTATCAAGCAACCAAAGATCGTGTTATGGAATCGTTAAAAGATTTCTTCCGACCTGAATTCCTTAATCGACTTGATGAAATTATTGTTTTTGATGTATTACCAAAAGAAATTGTCCGAGAAATTGTCAAGGTACAAATTGATCGTGTAGTAAAAAGAATGCATGCAAAAAATATTATTTTGGATATAAAGCCTGCCGCGATTGATTATCTTGCAGAAAAAGGGTTCGATCCTCAATTTGGTGCTCGTCCACTCAATCGGTTGATACAAAATACAGTTTTGAACAAAATGGCAACATTAATTATTTCAGATCAATTAACAGAAGGAAATACTATTATTGTTGATATGAAAAAAGATGAAATGGTATTTGATATCAAGAAAAGAGGCTTGAGTGTGCAGAAAAAAGCATTGCAGAAAGTAGATTAATGTGATATATAATAATTACATTATTAGGCTCGCCTAATAATGTATGCGTCGGTGGTAGAGTGGTCAATTACAACAGACTGTAAATCTGTCGCCTCCGGGCTTCGTTGGTTCAAATCCAACCCGGCGCACATTGCATATCTTGCAAAATTATTAAAATCATGTAATATATCGGTATTATGGCATCACAAGAAAACCTTATCAAATTGGTTCACAAAGCAACTGGACACACGTACTTTACTCGGAAAAACCGAAAAAAGCTTGCTAATGTGAAACTTAAATTCAAAAAATATAATCCATTTACTCGGAAGCGGGAAGATTATGTTGAAACAAAAAAATAAGCCTTAAGGGCTTATTTTTTATAATTTGTAAAAAAAGCATTTTTATGATTAAATAAGGAAACTGGGCGAGTGGCTTGCCCCGCTGAGCGGGGTTTAGTGGTAGAATGAAAATTAAACTGGGCGATTAGTTTAGTGGTAGAACGAAGGTCTCCAAAACCTTTGGTGTGGGTTCGATTCCTGCATCGCCCGCAA
>CALMMZ010000092.1 GCA_937868685.1 uncultured bacterium
AACCAGACACTTCTTCCATTACTTGCCTTAATACTTGGTGGCCTCTTTGGGCTTTTCGAGGATTTTGTTGAAATTTTTTCTGATAAATTTTCTTCTATCAAACAAGGACTACCTTCGAAATATCTCATTCTACTTGTAAGTTTTATTGGACTTATTGCAGGCCTCTATTTTTTTATTAAATTAGGTATTCGTGATATTTATATTCCATTTTTTGGATATTGGCATGTTGATTGGTTTTTTATTCCAATTTTTATTATAGTAGTGTTAGGTACATTTTCTTCTCGAGTAATTGATGGAATTGATGGACTTGCAGGAGGAGTAATGGCAATTACTTATGGAGCATTTGGTACTATTGCTTTTTTCCAGAACCAAATTGATATTGCAACCCTTTGTTTTGTAACAAGTGGAGCAATTCTTGCATTTCTCTGGTTTAATATTCCTCCAGCTCGATTCTATATGGGAGAAACAGGGATGCTTGGATTAACATTAATGCTTGCATTTATTTCCTTTCTTACTGATAGTGTACTATTACTTCCTATTATTGGAATATTGCTTGTGGCTACTTCATTTTCAAGTTTTATACAAATTATTTCAAAAAAATTTTTTAAAAGGAAAATTTTTAAAATTGCACCTCTACACCATCATTTTGAAGCAATTGGGTGGTCACGAGAGAAAATTACAATGCGATATTGGATTCTTTCACTTATGTTTGCAATTTTAGGTATCCTCATTGCTCTTATCGGATAAATAACCTGTATTTTTTATGAATGAAAAACGTTTTTCTATTGATCGACCACTTTTAATACTTGCTATTACCCTTATTGGGTCTGGACTATTATTTTTCCTTTCTGCGTCATTATCACTTTTAGATAAAAAAGAGGAATTATCTCGAATTATCACAACCCAGATTTTTTTAGGATTAGTAGGTGGATCAATTAGTGCATATATTGTTACTAAAATTCCATTAAAATACTTAAAATCAATTGCTTTTCCTTTTGTTGTAATAAGTATTATTCTTACAGCACTTTTATTTGTTCCTGGGGTTGGTGTAAAGATTAGCGGGGCAACTCGATGGATTAATCTTGGATTTATTTCTTTTCAACCTGCAGAAATTTTAAAATATGCTATTGTTATTTATTATGCAGCATGGTTAGCTTATTCAGAAAAGAAAGAGAAAACAATATGGAACACACTCATTCCTATTCTTGTTGTTCTCGGAGTTACAGGAGGATTACTACTATTTCAACCAGATACTGATACATTCTTAATTATTTCTATTACATGTATTGCTATGTTTTTTTTATCTGGAGCAAAATGGAAATATATATTAGGACTTTTTGCGATAGGAATTATTCTCGGAGGAATACTCATTGCATATCGTCCATATATTTTTTCTCGAATTACCACCTTTATGAACCCTAACCATGACCCACTTGGTTCAAGTTATCAAATACGACAATCACTTATTGCGGTCGGCTCAGGAGGTATGACTGGTCGTGGTTTTGGTCAAAGTGTACAAAAATTTAAATACCTCCCAGAACCATTGTCAGATTCTATCTACGCAGTTGTTTCTGAAGAATTTGGATTTATTGGATCAATTGGACTTGTTATTGTATATATACTTTTTGGATTACGTGGATATGTTATCGCAATAAGAACAAATGATACATTTCATAAATTTGTTGTTGTTGGAATTGTTTCATTAGTTGTCCTTCAATCTCTCCTTAATATTGCATCAACGATTGCACTATTTCCGTTATCTGGGTTACCGCTTGTTTTTGTATCTCATGGAGGAACCGCTCTTTTCTTTTCACTCATATCGCTTGGTATTATATTAAATATTTCTCAATATCAAAAAACAATTAAACTCCCAATTCATCGAAGATAATAGAAAGACTTGGTATTATCCAGGTTTTTTATATGACACACTTATTATTTAATGATATACTAATTATATATGAAAATTGTATTAACAGGGGGCGGAACAGGAGGACATTTCTACCCACTTATTGCTGTTGCACAAGAAATTAACAAAAAAATAGATACTGATAAAATTGCAAACACAGAATTATATTATTTTTCTGATACACCGTACGACAAAGAAGCTCTCTTTGAAAATAGAATTCGTTTTACACAAATACCAGCTGGAAAACTAAGACTTTATTTTTCACTAAAAAATATTACTGATTTATTTAAAACAGGATATGGTATTATTGTTGCGTTATGGAATTTATTTAAAGTTTTTCCTGATGTTATTTTTGCAAAAGGAGGTTATGCATCATTTCCCACACTATTTGCTGCACGTATTTTGAAAATTCCTACTATTATTCACGAGTCTGACTCTGCTCCTGGACGAGTAACAGTATGGGCAGGTAAGTTTGCTCAATATATTGCACTTTCTTATCTTGAAGCAGCCTCTTATTTTCCAAAGGAAAAAATAGCTCGAGTCGGACAACCAATTCGTCCAGAATTAGAAAATCCAATGCAAGATGGTGCATATGAATTTTTAAATTTAGAAAAAGATGTTCCAATTATTTTTATTATGGGAGGATCGCTCGGAGCACAAATAATTAATGATGTTGTAATTCAAGCTCTTCCAAGTTTAGTAAATACTTATCAAATTATTCATCAGGTAGGTAAAAACAACCTTGATGAAATAACGAGTCGATCAGAAGCAATACTTGCAGGGAATGATTTTAGAAATCGATACAAACCTTTCGGCTTCCTTAGTCCATTATCAATTCGTATGTCTGCAGGTGTAGCAAATATTATTGTAACTCGTGCAGGTTCAGCATTGTTCGAAATTGCAGCATGGGGAACTCCATCATTGGTAATTCCAATTACTCATTCAAATAATGATCACCAGCGGAAAAATGCTTATAATTACGCTCGTGCAGGAGGGTGTATTGTTATTGAAGAAAATAATTTTACACCACACGTACTCATCCATGAGACAGATCGTATTATTAATGATATCAATTTGTATAATCGTATGTCACAAGCAGCAAAAGAATTCTATATTCCTGATGCTGCAGAAAAAATTGCTCGTAAGGTTATTGAGATAGGATTATCACATCTGCCGAAAGAATAAAAAAATCCCTCTATCTAGGAGGGGTTTTGTTATCAAATTTTTCTTTAAAAATTGATTGAATCAGTTTTAAGAAGTGTATATACAAAATGATTTTTCGATTTACCCCTCTTTTCCAGAACCACTCCTTTACAAGTAAATCCTAATCATTCAGGAATTTTCCTGCTTGGAATATTTTCTACGTCCATTTTAATAATGATACAATGGAGATTCATTTCACGAAACGCATACCTAATAAGTGCTTTACACAATTCTGTAATAATACCTTTTCCATTTTCAGACCCTGTTAACCAGTAGCCAATTTCTGCTTGGTTGTTTTTAAGATCATGAAATCCAATTCTTCCAATAAATTTATTGTTTTTAAAAATTCCAAGCTCCAATGATTTTTCAGATTGATAATCTAAATTATCGTTCTGTATTTTTTCAATTGAATCTTTAGGTGTTTTTACAAATTCCACCCAATCAAGCCATCTTTCGAGAAAAATTTTATTTTCTTGAATTAGTTGGAACATTGTCTCTGCTTCATTTTCTTGCATAAGTCTTAAAGAGATTTCCTTGTTTACTTTTATTTCCATAATTTTTATATTTCTATACATATATAAATATATTATTGTATTTGTCAATACCTCGTCAAAACTTGTTTTTTTTGATAAAGTAGGAGATATGACAAAAATTATTACTCGCTTTGCTCCATCTCCAACAGGAAAAGCGCATATCGGAAGCTATCGAACAGCAATGTACGCATGGTTATTTGCTCGTAAAAATAATGGAAAATTTATTTTACGCATCGAAGACACTGACACAGCTCGCAATAATAAAGAATCAGAAATTGATATTTATAATGCACTGGAATGGCTTGGGCTTGATTATGATGAAAAATATATTCAATCAGAAAATCTTAGTCGGCACCAAGAAATTTTACAAATATTAATTGATAACGGTTCTGCATATATTTCAAAAGAAGAAGCAAAAGATGGTTCTGGAATTATTAAAGATATTATTCGATTTAAAAATCCAAATTCAATAATTACATTTACTGACTTAATTCGAGGAGAAATTTCTACTGATATTTCTGATCTTGGTGATTTTGTTATTGCTCGATCATTAACAGAACCATTGTATCATCTAGCAGTAGTTATAGATGATCACGATGAGGGAGTAACTCATGTAATTCGAGCAGAGGAACACATTGCAAATACTCCGCGACAGATTGCGCTACATCAAGCGTTAGGATGGAAATTGCCTGAATACGCTCATTTGCCAATTGTTTTAGGTTCTGATAAACAAAAGCTTTCAAAGCGTCGTGGAGCGCTTCCTGTGACGTCGTATGCACAAAAAGGATATCTAGCAGATGCAGTGTTTAATGCAGTTGCTATGATTGGCTGGAACCCAGCTGACTCAGGATCAGAACAAGAAATTTTTACTCAAACCGAATTCGTTGAACGTTTTGATTTATCACGAGTACAAAAATCCTCGGCAGTATTTAATGAAGAAAAATTAAACTGGTTTAATCGAGAATATATTAAAAAACTTTCTATTGTAGAACAAAAAGAGGGTGTACGAAAATTTCTACCATCGACACTTTTACAGTTAGATAACAAGATATTTGAAAAACTTTTTCCAGTGATTATCGAACGAATTCAATATTTTGGTGAGATTGTAGACTTAGTTGCAGTAGGAGAATTTGATTTTTGTCTTGGTCAGCCAGTATATAAAAAAGAAGAATTAATTTGGAAAAAAGATACACTAGAAAATGCTATACAACATATTCAATATGTATACCAAAAAATATCCTCATACACTGGAGAGTGGAATACAGAACAAATAAAGTCATTAATTTGGGATTATGCAGAGTCAGAAGGAAGAGGAAGTGTGCTCTGGCCATTGCGATATGCATTATCTGGAAAAGAAAAATCTCCAGATCCATTTATACTTGCAAATATTTTAGGAAAAGAAAAGACATTGGAACGATTACAATATGCAATAAATTTATAAAATAAAAACACCCATGAACTGGGTGTTTTTATTTTATAAATTTATCAAAATAAGAAAATA
>CALMMZ010000093.1 GCA_937868685.1 uncultured bacterium
TTGCTACCCGACAAGGATTCGAACCTCGATTAACAGGACCAAAACCTGCTGTCCTACCATTAGACGATCGGGTAATAAATAAACCAATATATATTGGCTATTTGTTAGGAACATTTTTTATAGTATCAAAAACAGTAATAATTGCAAGCTCAAGAGGAATTCTCGGTAGTGTACTCTTTTGCATTTCTTCGTATGTTTTTAAGAAAAATGCAAGTAATTTCGGAGTAATAATTTCTTGATCTGAATAATTTTGATATAACTCAACATAATCACTTGAAAGATTTTCTCGTTCTTTTTTCCAGAGTGTTGGTGCATACTTGATAAAAAGAATCGTTCGCATCGCATGAATGCATAATTCCATAAAATCAATAAGTACTTTCGAATCTCCTGATTCAATAATATCAATGAGTGAAAAAATTTTATCTTGATTAAGCTCACGGAAATATTTTAAAAAATCAAGAACGAAATAATTGGTAAGTCTGATACCTATACGTTCAACGTCTGACTCAGTAATATTCTTTCCTATTGACTGTTCAATAACTTGATCAAGAATCACTAACGCATCACGGAACGATCCAGAAGCTCGGTGAGCAATAAGTAGTGCTGACTCAAGATTTACACTATAACCTTCATTCTGTGCAATAGCAATAATCTGTTCTGCAATAAGTGTATCCGTTGGTTTTTTTAATTGAATCACTTGACAACGAGAAATAATTGTAGGAATTACTTTATGGAGTTCTGTTGTTGCAAAAACGAACAATACATGTTTCGGTGGCTCTTCAATAACTTTCAATAGCGCATTAAAAGCTTGCTTTGAAAACATGTGTATTTCATCCAAAATGTACATTTTATATTGTGATGAAAGTGGAAGCGTGTTTACTTCTTGAATTAAAGTTCGAACATCATCAACACCATTATTTGATGCAGCATCAATTTCATAAATATCATGTGCATCAATACCAAGTGCTTTTCCAAAAATTCTTGCAAGTGTTGTTTTTCCAATTCCACGAGATCCTGTGAGTAGTAATGCATGCGGAATACGCCCCGAATCAATAATAGATTCAAGGTATGTAACTGCTTCTTTTTGTCCACGAACTTCTGAGAATGTTTGTGGACGATATTTCCTATAAAGCGCAAGATGTGACATATGTTTTAGTATATCAAATTTTATATAATTTAATAATTTTATAGTGAACTACTTTTAAGAAATTGCTCAACAATTGATCTAACTTCATTTTTATTCCG
>CALMMZ010000094.1 GCA_937868685.1 uncultured bacterium
GCACATACTACTTCCGACCATAAAGGTCATTACTGCAAATAAAATCATTTTTAACTTCATAGTTATTACATTTAATTAAGGAACAAAAAATATCATTACGAATTATATCCAAAAAACGAAAAGAGTCAATAACTTGTACTAGAATAATCGTGATATACTAAATACCTATGGAATTAATCATTATAATAATTAGTATCCTAATTCTCGGACTCCTTGCCTATCTAGTATACTAAAGCTAGATCTACATGTATATCTCAGTTTTTTTAAAAAAAAAAAAAAAAAAAAAGACGATACAGGATTACGACTCATCTTGCAACAATTAAATGAAATGTCTCGAACAGTAGACGAAAGAATTCACAAGATGTCAGAAACGGTTGATACTAAAATGAATCGATCATCAGATATTGTTCAAAAATCACTTGAAAATCAATTTTCAGAATCACAAAAACTTATCCGTGATATTACCCAAGAACTTGCTCGAGTATCTGAGGGACAAAAACAAGTAGCAAGTTTTGCAGACCAACTTCAATCACTTCAAGATATTTTGAAAAACCCGAAACAACGTGGAGTATTAGGTGAATACTACCTTGAAACATTATTAAAAAATGTTATGTCACCAGAACAATTTCAAATGCAATACAAATTTACTGATGGAGAAACTGTTGATGCAATAGTTCGTGTGCGAGATAAAATTATTCCAATCGATTCAAAATTTTCACTTGAAAATTATAACCGACTCATAGAATCTAAAGAAACACTAGAACGAGAGCGTTTAGAAAAATCATTCATTAATGACTTAAAAAATCGTATCGCAGAAACTTCAAAATATATCAGGCCAAATGAAAACACTCTTGACTTTGCTTTTATGTTTATTCCTCACGAAGCGATTTATTATGATTTACTCACCAATAAAATCGGTTCAGGAGAAAACGAAGAAAGCCTCATTCAACGAGCAGCAAGTAAATACCGTGTTATTATCGTATCTCCAACAAGTTTTCTTGCATATCTTCAAACCGTTCTTCAAGGATTAAAAGCGCTTCAAATTGAAGAAACTGCGAAAGATATTATCAAAAGAGTTGATGAGCTTGGAAAACATCTCACTAAATATGAAGAATATCATAATAAGCTCGGAACATCACTGAACACCGTTACTAATCATTACAATACATCAACTAAAGAACTCAGAAAGATAGACAAAGATATTACTAGAATTACCGGAGAGTCGATCGATCTCGATCTCATAGAAGCGAGTAAAATTGATCGAGACGAATAAAAATACACTCATTCATTGAGTGTGTTCTGAATTTTTCTAATCTCATCGATAGTCCAATTTATTCCAATCACTTGTCTGGTATTTAATTGAGTCTTATCAATAGATATCAATTTACTAAGTAAATCAGCTAATACATTATTAGTGTCATTTTCTGATTCTGTTATTTCTAATAATTCAACAAGTTTTCCGTTAATAGCCATTAAGCCATCAAACCCTATTTCCTTCGAAAGAGTTACTATTGTTGAATAGCTTACTTTAAGTTTTATTTTTTTCATTTTTCATTTTTTATTTTTTATAAAGTACCATATTAAAAATATATAGTCAACAATCTATTTATATCAACAAAAACCACCCTCAATTATGAGGGTGGGCTTGAAATTAATATTTCAAAATATATTCTGACCATCGGTTACCGAACTCATCAATACATACTAAAACAAATACGCCTCCTGATATATTATCAGTTGATACGATTATATTGTTCGTTCCTGTAACTAATGTTTCTTTTTGTTTTTTCATAACCTTTCCTGAAAGTTCAACAAGTTGTATAGTAATTTTCTTTTTTGAAGAACTATACATTTGTACCATTAACTTATCTTTTATTGGATTTGGAAAAACTTTCATTTCTTGAATAGGGGTATTATTTTTTGTTTTCAAATAAACAATATCACTGTATGAAAATGCTTCATCGTGATCAATTATTTTTAATCGATAATACGTCCCCTCTTCGAAAGGATTTTCATCATTAAAGATGTATGAAGCTTCTGCATATGGACCACCTAGAGCCTGAACCACATCAACAACTTCCCATATTATACCATCCTTACTTCTCTGTGCTTCAAAATGACTTACATTTATCTCTGACGCAGTTATCCATCTTAATTCACTCACATTCATATCAGAATCATAGAAACCCGTAAAGGATTCTAACTCGATTGGTAGTGGTGAAAATGGATATTGGTTCGGATGAATATAAAATGTAGAAAACGTACTGACCGTAAACTCTGCATAATAATCTCCAGGACTACTGGATGTCTGTATATTCGGAAATATAAGAGTTGCATCAACAGGATTAGAATCTGGTGTTGGAAATTTACCTTCTAATTTTGTCACCACTAATTCATTTACGTTAAAAAATTCAAAAGGTGTCCCCTGTGCTGCAGTTTTCAAGTCTTGAAAGTCTGCTTCAGTAAAATAAAATCGTACAGTTGTTGGACTATTCTGTTGAGGTGTTACAGCCAATACTCTCCGCATATAGGGTTGCTGACTACCTGTATTGGTAGTTACAAATTGTGCCGTTGATACAATATTAACACACACTTCTGTTCCCGTTAATTCTACTGGACTTGAGTTTAAATCTGTTAAACGAGCTATCACTTTATTATTTGTTCCATAAAATGTTAGTTCGTCTCCATCCTTTACTACACAATAACCACATTCACTTTCTGTGGTTAGTACATTGCTTTGTAACGCAGGTACAGCTATTAAAACATTTCCTGCATCTATATTCGTACATACTCCATTATTCAATAACGCTTTATACACCGTTGTACTGTTAGAACTCAAACCTGTTACAGTTGCAGGATTTCCCGATACGGGACTAGTACCGTTACCAGAAACTTTTGTCCAATTTACGGTTGTACCTGCTGGACTCAAACTATTCACCTGTAATTCTGCACTTGGGTTACATAAGTATAAAGTATTTAACACAGGTGTTCCAGTTGGTTTTGGATCTACTATTATAGTTTTTGTTGCACATGTAGTATTACTACAATAACCTTTTATTTTTACAGCATAAGTTGTATTTAATGTTGGACTTACAGTAACTGAACCACCTTCTCCTATTATTGGATATTGACTTAATGATATAAAATCTATTTCTACAGTAGAATTATTGTGAGCTGCCCAATCAAATCGCCAACCTGTAATACTACCTGTCCAATTTGCATTTGCTCCCATATCAATTGAAACAGTATGCCAATTTCCATCGTTAATATAATTTCCATCTACACGCTGAGATTCTGATAATCCTCCATTATTTGCTTGTTTTGAGAAATATATCTGAGCATTTGTACTTGAAATTGTTTTATATCTAATATTGATATATTTATAGACAGAAGCATCAAATGAACCTAAATTAGGCATATTAATCATTGGGTCATTAGAGGTAGAGGTAAGGTTCAAAATACCATTTGCATTAGAATTTATTGTAGTATTTGCAATATCTATATAAGGCTGTGTATTCCAGTTTTCATCGAAAGCATCATCGCCACAACCACCTTGATACCAAACATATGTACCACTATACCCGATAGATCCATCTGTAGTTAGTGTAGTACTTTCTCCTGAACAAATTGCATTATTACCACTTATTAAAGTTGGATTAGTTGGTGGATTTGTAGTTAATGAATACTCAAACAACAAACGATTATCTCCACTATTTTCATAATATTCAATTTCCAAGTCATGATTTCCCGATGTCAAATAAGCAGATATTGTTGAAGTACGATAACCACCATCTGCCCAATTATCAATTACAGTAACGCCGTCAATTTTAAAACGATAACCATCATCTCCCCCGACCGTGAAAGAATAAACTCCACAATCGATAAAATTTTTTCTCATTCGGTAGCGAGCACTAAATGATTCAGTATAAACATACCCTACTGATTGTTGAGTTACATTATCCTTACCGAATAAACGATAATCTTGTGTTCCATCATTTTCGTTAATATTTGCAAAATCTACATCGAATGTTTCATTTTCAGTCATGTAACCCTTATAAGTAGTAAAATTTGTGTTATCATAAAATGCACCAAGCCATTCTCCATTCCCATAATCAGTTTGAGGGTTGGCGTAATAATTTCCCCAACGTGTACTCACCCAACCTCTTCCTGATCCAGAAGCGTTCAAAACCTGTTCATTCCATTGATACATTGGATAATCTCTATAATTATAATCTGTATTCACCCATGAACCATTACAGTCACCACCGTGTGTACAATCCCAAAAAGCACCATCGTCACCTGTGGTTCTTATCCAAAATTGCAAATTAGTAATGCTAGCAGGCCGATTGTGTCCACTAGCTATTACGTAGCCATGATTATCTCCGCACATATAATCTCTATTTCTAGGATTACGACGAGTTTCATTATCTGATGTATAACCAATAAAGACATTGTTATTATAATTTCGACCACTTGTATTCGTTTCATAACAGTCAAATTCATAATTCATATCATCATTATCAGAATTATCCTCCTCACAAACCCACTGTGCCCATCCAGGATTAGAAGTTCTGGCATGCTGCAATCCAGAAACCTCTACAATATAATTGTATTGTGTAAAAGCAGAGAATGAATAAATACATAAAATAAAAAGCATAGTCCTCGATAGAGCAGAATGCCAATAATTAGATGTTGTAGTACATACTTGTTTTTTGTGAAGTCTGACTCGTTTCTTGAGCCAGAACAACGGCCTGTAGATTGTTTCCATTGATTGTGTGTTTTGAATGTTTAAAAATAATTTCTTTTTGTGTGTTGATTGTTTCTGTTTTTCCATTTTCTAAAATTTTAAGTTTACAAATAACATATTTCTGAAAAACCATACCACATTATTCAATAAAAAGCAATAAAAAACTACTCCCTATGAGTAGTTTTTGAGTACTAGTATTCTCGCATTGATGCTTGGGCTGAAAGTTTTTTCATAAGATCAGCACATACCGATACAGCAATCAATAATCCAGTTCCTCCGATTGCGAATAGTTGATTTCCTGTAACTTTTTGCATGATGAACGGCATGATCGCAATGAATGAAATAAACGTCGCTCCAATAAAAGTTGTTCGAGAAAGAATTGTCGCTACGTAATCAACTGTTGCGTTTCCAGGACGAATCCCTGGAACGAATGCTCCATTTTTTTGGAGATTATTCGCCATTGACTCAGAATCAAAAGTTACTGCCGTATAGAAATAAGTAAAGAAGAAAATTAATACAAAATAGGTAACCATATACCAAATATTTGCAGAAGTAAACCCTGAAAGTTTTTGGAGAATAGCAATCATTGTTTCGTTAGTAGTATTTCCAAAAAATGCGACAAGCATTTGAGGTAATTGAAGAATTGATCCAGCAAAAATGATTGGCATCACTCCGGCAAGTGAAATACGAAGTGGAATATAGGTATCTGTTCCGCCAGTAGTGTACCCTGCGCGAACTTGTTTTGAATAATGCACAGGGATTGGTCGCTCTGCTTCGGTCACGATTACTGAAATAAATACCATTAAAACAATAATTAAAGCAACAGCAATTAATAGTGGAATTTGCGTTGCATCATAAGTGGTAATTCCTTGAGTTAATGAAGCAGGAAGATTTGCTACAATACCCGCAAAGATGATCATAGAGATACCGTTTCCAATTCCAAATTCTGAAATAAGCTCTCCAATCCACATAATCAGTACTGATCCAGCAACCATAGTTATGATAGGAATAATTTGTGAAAACAATGAACCAGAAACCATTACTCCCATAGAATGCATCCATACAGAAAGTCCAATTGCCTGAATAACACCAAACCCAATTGAGAGCCATCGTGATATTTGATTAAATCTCTTGCGCCCTTGCTCACCTTCTTCGTGGTACATAGTTTTCAAACTTGGTATCATTAAAGTCATTAACTGCATAACAATACTTGCAGTAATATATGGACCAACTCCTAGTGCTACAATCGATAACTGAGTAAGCCCTCCTCCTGAAAACATACTTAGAAATGCAAAAAATTCATTATTTCCAAGAAAAGATTTCAATGCTTCTGCATTAACTCCTGGCAACGGAATAGTTGACATTAATCGAAAAAGAATAAACATCACAAGAACAAATCCCATTTTTTGTAAAATAGTCTTGTCTGTGAAAATAATTTTCATTTTGTGTGAAAAGTTTTGAAACATAATTAAACGCAAATATGCGTGAAGAATTTACCACGCATACTCACCACTATTAAGCGACTGATCCACCTACTGCAATGATTTTTTCTTTTGCAACAGTTGAAACATCACATTTCGAAACAGTCACCGCATGAGCAAGTGTTCCTGTTCCTAAAATTTTAACACCATTTTTCGCAAGTCGAGGCGTTGCTAATCCCGCAGTAACTAATGTTTCTGGAGTAATTACAGAGCCCGCTGGCAATGTCGCAAGTGTTGTAATATTGATAATAGCAAATTCTGGTTTTACATACGTCCCTCGTGCTCGATTTTTTCCATGACCACGACGTTTTGGTAATTTCTTAATAATATCGCGTAACATTGGGCGAATTTTGGTATTTCCTCGAGCCTTTTGCCCTTTCGTACCACGACCAGCTGTTTTTCCACGACCAGATGATTGACCACGTCCAACTCGTTTTGAAGTTTTGTTCGGATTATTCCGAGTAAGTGTATGCATCATATTATTCAGTGCGAGGAGCTTTCGGCATTGCAAATTTTTGTAATGCTTTGATTGTTGCTCGTGCAATATTAAGCTTGTTTTTCGATCCAGAAATAACACGACCTGTTATGTCAGTAAGCCCTGCAAATTCTACTACGTTACGCATCGCACTTCCAACCACGACTCCTCGAGATTTGTTCGGCATGAGGAATATTTTAGCAGAATTATATTTTGCAGATACTTCATGAGGAATTGAATTATTTTCAGTGGTTCTGATTTTAATCATATTTCGTTTTGCATCATTGAAGGCCTTATTAATAGCTAGAGTAGTGTCGGTAGCCTTACCAATTCCTACCCCTACTCGTCCTTTTTTATCTCCAGCAACGAGTGTTACAGAAAAAGAAAAACGACGCCCTCCTGCAACTACACGAGTTACTCGACGGATTTCAAGCATTTTCTGTTCAAATTCAGGCTTTGGTCGTTCAGTTCGTAACTGGCGACCACCTCCTGTTCGTCCTCCTGGACGCCGATTTCCTCCCGCCGAAGATCCATCAGATGGTTTTCGTGGTCCACGAAATGTACCATTTCCTGTTCGTGCAGGTCGAGATGATCCAGCAGTTCGAGGGCGTGCCGATGTTTGATTTGTTTGATTTGTTTGATTTGTTTGTGTTGCTTCCATAAAAATAAAGTGATGTTAAAACTGAAGTCCCCCTTCGCGAGCCCCTTCAGCAAGTGCCATAATTCGACCTGTATAACGGAAACCTCCCCGATCAAATACTATTGCAGAAATTCCTGCAGCTTTTGCTTGTTCGGCGATTTTTTGTCCAATAATTCGTGCTCGATCAACCTTATTTCCAATTTCTTTCATATCATTGATTGATACGAGAGTTTTTCCTGTTGTATCATCAATAATTTGTGCATAAATAAACTTATTCGATCGGAAAATTGATAATCGTGGTCGACTTTCAGATCCTGAAATACGAGATCGAATTCGTTTATGCAAACGCTTTCGCTTTGCAAGGTTGTAATTGTTGAGAGTTTTCATAAAAATTTATGAAGAAATAAAACCAGATTATATTGCTGCGTGTTTTGATTTG
>CALMMZ010000095.1 GCA_937868685.1 uncultured bacterium
CTAAATCTCAAGATGAAAAAATAATTATCAAAGGTGCACGTACCCATAATTTGAAAAATATTAATGTAGAAATACCTCGTGGAACAATGACTGCAATAACAGGACTTTCTGGTTCTGGAAAATCTTCACTCGCATTCGACACTATTTTTGCAGAAGGGCAACGACGCTATGTGGAATCGTTGTCTGCATATGCACGACAATTCTTAAAACAAATGGGAAAACCTGATGTAGATGAAATTACAGGCCTTTCACCTGCAATTTCTATTGATCAGAAATCTCGATCGAATAATCCGCGCTCAACCGTGGCAACTATTACTGAAATTTACGATTATTTGCGAGTACTCTATGCACGGGTTGGAAAGCCGTATTGTGTTGAGTGTGGGCGAAAAATTGAAAAACTCTCTACAGAAGAAATTCTTAATATCATTAAGGAAAAAATTACTCTTTTTCAAAAAATACATAAAGGCAAGAAAAAAGTTCTCGGTATTGAGTGGAGCGAGATTCAGGTACAGATATTTGCACCAGTAGTTCGTGGACGGAAAGGAGAATATTATCAGATGCTTTATGACATGCTTGGTAAGGGATACTCACGTGCAAGAATTAATAGATCAATGAAAAGTCTCCGAGAAAAAATTGTCCTCGATAAAAATTCCAAGCATGATATTGATTTTCTTATTGATGAAATCACACTTCATGAATTTTCTGATAATCAGAAAGAAGCTGAGGAACGACTTGCTGAAGCAGTGGAGCTCGCACTTATCGAAGCGGAAAATATGGTTCGTATTGTATTTTCATTTCCAGATGAAGTGATTACTGATATGGATGACGAGCATGAGTTCCTTATGTCGGCAACACTTTCTTGTCCGCATGATGGATTTTCGTTCCCAGATATTGAGCCACGATTATTTTCTTTTAATAGTCCTTATGGAGCATGTCCTGATTGTAACGGACTAGGAGTATATCATTTATTTGGTAACGAAAATGACGATGTTTGTAAAACATGTAACGGGGCAAGGCTCCGCAATGAGGCGCTTAATGTTTATTTACATGGTGATATTGAATCAGAACGAGTTACAGAAAAAAATCGCAATGAATTTATGAATGTGGTTGATATCACGAATCTTTCTATTGAATCAGCAATAGATTTTTTCGCAAAACTTGAATTATCTAAAAAAGATAGAGAGATTGCCGGAGTAATTCTCAAGGAAATAGAAGACCGACTATTGTTCATGTATGATGTTGGATTGCAATATCTTGCGCTCAATCGTCGAGCGAACACATTGTCTGGTGGTGAGGCGCAACGAATTAGACTTGCATCACAGTTGGGATCACGACTAGTTGGGGCGTTGTACGTACTCGATGAGCCGACAATCGGACTTCATCAGCGAGACAATGACCGATTGATTAATACGTTGAAAAACTTGCGAGATATTGGAAATACTATTGTTGTTGTAGAGCATGATGAAGATACAATATTTGCATCTGACTATATTGTTGATATTGGTCCTGGGGCGGGCGTACATGGTGGTAATGTAATTGTGCAAGGATATTTACAAGAACTTCTCGCAGGAAAAAATAAAGAACAATCACTCACTATTGATTATCTTCAAGGCGTTACGCGAGTAGAAATCCCTCGGGAGCGCCGAACTAAAGATTATGGAATATTGAAAATTACTGGTGCATCTATTCATAATATAGAAAATTTGAACGCAGAAATTCCACTTGGGAAAATGTCAGTTATTTGTGGAGTTTCTGGTTCTGGAAAATCTTCATTTATGTATGATGTGGTATATAAAAATCTTCAAGGACTTCTTGAGCGTCGTTCACGAACGGCAAAAGTATTCAATGCTGCAAAATTTGAAAAGATAGGTGATGTTTCTCGTGTAGTTATGATTGATCAATCACCAATCGGGAGAACGCCACGATCAAATCCTGCAACGTATACAGGTGCATGGACATTTATTCGAGACTTATTTGCAAGTACAGCAGAATCTCGTGTGCGAGGATGGAAATCTTCACGATTTAGCTTTAATGTAAAAGGTGGGCGATGCGAAGCGTGTCAAGGAAATGGTGAAATTGCAGTAGAGATGCATTTTTTACCTACAGTATATGTAACCTGTGATGTGTGTAATGGAAAACGATTTGATAAAGAAACTTTAAAAGTATACTACAAACCAAGTAATACGAAAAAAGGAAAAAATATTTATGAAATTCTCGAAATGACAATTGAAGAAGCGTATGTATTTTTCTTTGATATTCCTGCTATTGCAGATCGAATGAAATCACTTCTCGATGTTGGGCTTGGATATATCAAGTTAGGACAATCATCTGATACGCTCTCAGGAGGAGAATCACAGAGAGTAAAAATTTCTTCAGAATTATATCGTCCAATAACCCAAAAAACAGTTTATTTGTTGGATGAACCGACAGTTGGGCTCCATTTTGAAGATGTACGACGATTGATTGAAGTATTAAATAAACTTGTAGAACGAGGCAATACGGTAGTACTTATTGAGCATAATTTGGACGTTATTAAGTGTGCCGATTATTTACTTGATTTTGGTCCTGAAGGTGGGTCAGGTGGTGGAAAAATTATTGCGAAAGGAACACCAGAACAAGTTGCAAGTATTGCATCAAGTCATACAGGAAAATATCTCAAAAAAATATTAGCAAAGAAATAAAAGACACCCACGAAAAGGTGTCTTTTATAAATGTCTTTTAATTAGAGGGTAATAAGGTTATTCCTATGTAAAATTGATAATTTGACTTTTATTTTGTATCGTGATACTATGTAAATGTAAT
>CALMMZ010000096.1 GCA_937868685.1 uncultured bacterium
TACTTCTTGAAAATCCTGATGAACAAGCAGCTCCAGGAGCCTTCGCCACGCTTGATAGACGTATTGGAACTTTTATGAATGATGGTGGTATCGTAAGTTATCCTGTGGAGATATTGAGAGATTTTATTGAAATGAATGGTTCAGATAGAATTCTTATCGTTAAGTATTTTGACCTTACAAATAATACACAAGCGGTTTTAGCCACAATTCATGAATTTATTGGAGAACCTAAGAAGTCTTATGACTTAACAAGGCTTAAACAAGCTACATTCGAATATGATGGTTTATATAACTACAAGTTTCCTCACACAATTAAGGAGGGAAGTGTTAAATTTAAACCAGCAGATGTTGAGTTCCCAACTAAGTATGTAAACGTCATCAACAATAAATATGCAGGTCTTAATAAGTTCGTATTTGAAGGAGACCCTTCAATGTTGCTTGGACTTTCAGAAGAAGAATACAAAGAACAACAAATAACCTTAAACCTTAAGAAAAAATGAAATTCTTTAAATTAGACAGAAAACAAATGACTAAGTCTATAGTTTACAGAATTTATGCATTTATAATTACATTCGCAACAACTTTCTTTGTTACTGGAAATGTAGAATTATCTATAACTCTTGGAATACTTGAAAATGTATTTAAAATTCTTACATATTATTGGTTTGATATCTTGTGGGATAAGTTAACTAAGAAGAAATATAGAAATACTATATTATGGTTTACTGGACTAAGTGGTGCTGGCAAGACTACAATTGCTAAACAGATTGTAGAGAAACTTAAAGCAGAAGGTCAGCCTGTTATGCTTCTTGACGGAGATGAAATTAGAGATATATTTAAAAACAATGGTTTTGATAGAGAATCCAGATTGAAGCATATTAATGATGTTGCTAAGATGGCAGTGTATCTTCAAAATCAAGGTATTATTCCAATTGTAAGTCTTATTTCACCTTATGCTGAAGCAAGAGATAATGCAAGAAAGCTCACAAAAGACTTTACGGAGATTTATGTATCAACTCCATTGCATGCTTGCGAGTCAAGAGACGTGAAGGGATTGTACAAAAAGGCAAGAGCTGGAGAAATTAAAGACTTTACAGGTATTCATGAAACAGCCCCTTATGAGATTCCTGAAAATCCAGAGTTAAACATTCAAACGGCTGGTTTATCAATTGATGCATGTGTAAATAAAATTTTAAAACATATACAAAAATAAGTATGGCAAATAAAATTAATAATATTAGTGGCAAAAAATTTGGCAAACTAACTGTTTCTGAAGAGTTTCGTAGAATTAATAGTGGCAAAACTACAAAAATAGAATGGAATTGTAAATGTGATTGTGGCAAAGAAATATGGGTAAAATCTCATTCTTTAGTAAGGGGTTCCACTGAAAGCTGCGGATGTTTAAGGGTTAAAGATATATCTGGACAAAATTTCGGTAGATTAACTGTAAGTAATCAATATCGTATTCAAAATACTAATAAGAAAAGTAGAACTGAATGGTTTTGTAATTGTGAATGTGGAAATAATATATGGATAAAAGCAGATAGCTTAATAAATGGAAATACAAAAAGTTGTGGTTGTTTAAAAAAAGAAGCGATTAATGCACATGTGCAAAAAAGCACCAAGCACGGACAGGCACGGAGAAAAAAGCATCATCCACTATACGATAGATGGTCTGGTATGATGGCGCGTTGTTACAGCCC
>CALMMZ010000097.1 GCA_937868685.1 uncultured bacterium
TAGATTTTGCAAAGTATTTATAATTTGCTTTTTCTTGAAAAATGTTCTGTAGTAGAGTGTTTTGTTGTCTGATATTGTAACTTTGGAAAAAACTTGCTAGACTATTACTATTATTATTAATTGATATTAAACTGCTCATCGCAGGTTAGTGTAATTCCTTATGGCAAAAATTAACCCTGAAATTGAAACAATTGCTCGAATTAAAGTTGTTGGAGTTGGTGGCTCTGGTCGCAACGCCTTGAATCATATGATTAATTCTAAGGTAGACGGTGTCGAATTCATTTGTATGAATACTGATACACAAGATCTTCATAATTCACTTGCTTCTAAAAAGATCCACATCGGTCGTAATCTCACACGTGGTCGTGGAACTGGAATGAATCCAGAATCTGGACGAGAAGCAGCAGAAGAAACAAAAGCTGAAATCCAAGAGGTGCTCAAGGGGGCTGATATTGTATTCGTTGCTTGTGGTATGGGAGGTGGAACTGGAACAGGCGCAGCTCCAATTATCGCAAATATTGCACGAGAACAAGGAGCACTCACTATTGGTGTAGTAACTCGTCCGTTTTCATTCGAAGGACAACAACGTACACGTATTGCCGAAGGGGGAATTTCTGAACTTGAAAAAAGTGTTGATGCACTCATGACGGTTCCAAACGATCGATTACTTACTATCACCTCTAAAGATACAACTTTCAAAGATGCATTTGCTATGTCTGACGAAATTCTCCGTCAAGCAGTTGAAGGTATTTCTGAACTTATTACCTCAGGCGGTGTGATTAATATTGATTTTGCTGATATTAAAGCAGTTATGGAAAGCGCAGGAAGTGCTTTCATGGGAATTGGAATTGCAACAGGAGAAAATCGCGCAGAAGAAGCTGCCTATATGGCAATTCAATCTCCCCTCCTCGATACTACAATTTCTGGAGCAAAAGGACTTCTTTTTGCTATTAGTAGTGGTGAAGATCTTACTATGCATGAAGCAGATCAGATTGCGAAAGTGGTCACTGACTCTGTTGATCCTGAAGCCAAAATCTTCTTTGGACGAATCATTGACGAAAAGCTCAAAAAAGGTGAAATTAAAGTAACTGTAATTGCAACAGGATTTGCTGCCAACCAACGCAAAGCTCCTACTGCACAATCACTATTTATTCAACGAGCTGTTCAGCAGAAATCTAACGTGTTTGGATTTTCTGGGTCAACATCAGATAATTCAGAAGGAGAAAATACTCAAGAATTAACACAGCACACAATCCACCAACA
Organism: uncultured bacterium; assembly: GCA_937868685.1. GTDB lineage: Bacteria > Patescibacteriota > Minisyncoccia > Phycocordibacterales > UBA1006 > CALMMZ01. The sequence goes on from CALMMZ010000097.1 coordinate 1,264, forward strand.
ATCACCTCAAATAACACCAAAAGTAGTTGAAGAAATTGATGACGAAGATGAAGATTGGTCAATCCCAGCATTCCTTCGTTCGAACAAGAAAAAATAAAAAACAGTTTCCATAATGGAAGCTGTTTTTTATTTTTGTTAAATTCCTGATTTAGTTCTATTGTGTTCTTTGCATAACATCTGGCAATTCTCTGCCGTGGTTTTTTCTCCTTCATGCCATGGTGTAATATGGTCAGCTTCCATTTCAGACAAGCTCCATTCTATTTTTTCCGCTTTCTCTTTTTTACAAAACAAACAAATTCCTTTTTGTTTTTCATAAACTTCACGTTTCATTTTATCTGTAAAAGCACGGATTGATAAATATTTTTCTTTGCGAGTCAGTACATACGGATAAATCCCTGATTTTTTAGTAACATCTTCATCTTGCATAAAATGAGAAATTTCTTCTTCCAATTTTTTAGAGTCTAATTTTTTAGTGTTAAACTGGTTATACAGCTCACCCCAATTAACTCCAGACATTTCTTTTCTATAATTTGGAAATACTTCACGAACCCAATGAACAACTTTTTGAAAATATTGCCACAACTCATCCGCATTTTCATCATGTTGATGGTGTGCCATATATTCTTCAATTTCTCCATCATTTATCCACGATAAAGCAGTTTCTAAATACTCTTGTCTGATTGGTGAGCCTGTAAGCAATGTACCGCCATCATTGGCGAGCAAATATGCTGCACAGTTTGTTTTACTAAACTTAAGTTTTGCATCAGATAACCACGGACCAGTATATACTGTATTACGAAGTTCCTGTTCAGTTAATTTTTCTCCTGCAATGTTGATGATCTTAAACCAATCCAACTTTTCTTTTTCCGTACCTTCACAATGATAAACCATCAATTCGTAATCAAGAATTCTATCCTGCTCTTCTTCTGTTAGATTATGGAACATTGCAATTCTCCCATTAAACTCAAGGGAAAAATCTCCGTTTACAAATTGAGCAATACTGATCGTTCGTTGCTGTCCATCTAAAACCTCAAAATTACCATCTTCTTTTTTTACCCAATACATCACATTCAAAGGAAATCCGTTTTTAACAGTATTAATTACCTCATCTCGTTGTTTTCCGTTATAGACAAATTCTCGTTGATATTTTGGACGAATATCTAACCTTCCTCCATACCCAATAACACCTTCCTCGGCGCTATCTTTATAGTCTTTGACTATATCTTTAATTTTTATTTTATGTAGTTCAATTTTCATATTATTTTTGTTTATATGTCCATGAATAATCTATATTGCCATCTTTTTCTTTATCAAAATCACCTAGATTGCAAATTGTTTCAAACTTATTCCCTAAAATATCTTCATAGGATATTTTTATAATTCCAGGAACAAAGTTTATAATATCAATTTTTTCCTTTGTTAAAGTAATTTTTTGTTCTGAATTGATTG
>CALMMZ010000098.1 GCA_937868685.1 uncultured bacterium
ATCAATAAAAGCAGAATTTTCAAAAGAAAATATATAATAGCAAAAATCATCCGTCACCTCTCCAGATTTGAGACATAATCATACAGGGCAATTCCTGAGGCTGTGCCGACATTCAGGGAACGAACGGACCCATATTGGGGGATCTCCACAAAATGGTCACAGAGGGCCAAAACCTCGGGAATGATGCCATTCTGTTCTTCACCAAGAACCAACAATGTATTTGTTGGCCAAGTGAAATTTGGCATCTTCTTGATTGGCCGACTGATATTGTTGTCTAGGCCAACAAATGTATGCTTTTGTTTGAGTTGAACAATTTCATCAATTGATGAAAGATGTTTCATGTTAACATAATGGTGAGTGCCAACAGAACCCCTACGATCCCAACGGCGGCTTCCATGGTAATAAACTGAATCAACATTGAAGGCATTACAATTGCGGATAATTGTCCCAATGTTGAAATCTCCTTCAACATATTGGATTAGGACTGAAATATTGTGTTTATGAGCCCGAAGATCATTTAGGATCTCACTGTGGTCAATGAACTTATACTTGTCCAGGATGTTACGATTATCCATGTCGAAAATCCAGGATACCAATGGTATCATTGTCAATAGAGTAGTAACAACGCTTGACACCACGAATCTTCATTTCGTGCTGACAGGAAGGACACGGGCGAGAATTCCTCAGATCACCCAGAGAGTTACGCCGAACGGCAAACATAGTCGCCCCACGAACCTTCTCCCTGGGAACATTCTTAAGGGCAGAGTGTTCCGCATGGGTAAGAAGGATAGAACCTTCCTCGCGAATATGACGAGGCTGCCTAACCCAACGGGTAAATCCATTGGAGTTATGGCCGGAATTAATTACCTTAGGACCACGGAACAAAACTGCCCCATGGTGAAAAAAGCCATAGTCAGAACACTTGGCTTCCTCGTAAGCAATATCCAGCATGTCCTTCAAGCGACTATTCAACGTCTCAATGTCCACAATGGTATCCATGTGCCCCTCGTTGACCGTTGTGATCACACTGTAGCACGCTCATTGTTTCCTGTCAAGGACGAATGAATGGGGGCCAAAGCCCCCATGATATTAACCTTGGAAAGAATCAGTCAGTACAACTAGGGTATTTGCTAGTTCTACAGCCTTATCCTTTAGTTCCTTTAGCTTCAATTCAGCAGCAACAGTTTCGGCCTTTAGAGCCTCAAACTTAGCATGTTCATCAGCAACCTTTGCCTCTAGTTCTTGAACCTTTGCAACAAGTGCATCATTATCCATAACTGCGGCCTCAATTACACTTAGAGCTTCATGTAGTGTTTCATCAGACATTATCAATCCTCCTATTTACAGGCCATTTCTAGCCCAGGTAAATAGTGCCTAGGCTCTCAGCCCAAACAGTGTCAACAAAGCTGTTGCAATTGATGCTGCCGGATATACAACCAAAATGGCAATCAACATTGTGATCCCAATTATTGTTAATCCATCTTTAACAAATGTACCAATTTCTGGATGCCAATTCATTGTAGTCCTTGGCGGAAGATCAGACTGCATCTTCAAGAAGCTTTCTTGCATCCTCAAGGGCCTTTTCAGTTGCAGCAACCTTGAGTGCTTTTGATTGAAGCAGATTCCCAAATTCAACAGCAGACATTTCTGTCATACTTCCGCCGACCAATGTTTCAATGTGAGGTAGAATGTCTGCAACATAGGCGATCAATACTGAACCATTTGCAAACCCTAGGCTAACAGCTACATCATTGGCCCAATTAGTTGATTGAATGGCATCTGTTAACTGTTGTTCTGAATAGGATGAAATCAGTGTCAAGGACTCTGAAGTGAGGCTTCTAACAGAATCCAATTTGTCCTTAAGCGCCTCAAAATCAACAGAAATGTCATCTGTAAGTGCCTGAATATCATCCAGTTTTTCTTTGTTTACAATAGTAAGCATGTCACACCCCTTTATGTCTCATTAAATAGGGCTTACCCAAACCAACGGACTTTAAGTTGCATGACATACAAACAGATCATCAAGAGATTTCCTATAGCAGCAAGGAAATCTCTATGGTCACAATTTCTAACAAATAGACCAATCAGGACAATGGTAAGAAGGAAATCAAATGTGTTATACACCCTTCTAAACCACTTTCTATTCATCATGACTCAACCCATCAATCACCAGTGTAATATGAACGAAACTTAGGACACTTAAGTCGATTTGACTTTTGCCGATTCTTGATCTTGATATCAGAAAGGTCAAAATCCTCTTCTTGTTCAAGATCATCATCAAGGTCAATCTTCTCTACATCCATTTCTTCATTCTGGTACATAGTTGTCACTATGGAATCTCCTATTGATTGTTCTAAATATCAATTGTGAACTTGGAAATGACGAAAGGGGTTTATTTTACCCCCTTTCGTCACACACAAATCAACCTGGAAGGATGGAGACAAGTGCCTCCATATAATCCGTCTCAGTTGTTGGCTGGTCATTCTGGAAGAATACCACGCCAGCTTCAGTCTGGTCAACCTTGAAGGTGCCATCTTCCGACTGGAATGTCCAGGCGCCATTGTCATTCTTCAGCACATCCGAAGATTCAACAGGCAGACTTGCCATAAACTCGGCAATAGTCCGAACCTGAACACCTGTCTTTGAGGCACGAACCCGATCGGCCCGCTCCTTGACCTGCTTTGTTCCAGTTGTCCCCAGAATCTCCTTTGCAGCCGAAACACACTTTGGAGGACGACCAGGGCCAGAATGATAACCCTCCCACCACGAAAGAACCGCCTTGGCAGTCTCAACATTCGTAGGAATTGCAGGGTAATCAGTGCTCTTTGGGGTATAGACCCCAGGAGTCACCAGCTTCGTCTTAGGTGCAGGATGATACTCAGAAGGAATAGCCTTCAGAGCATCATGATATGCCTGGGGATACCGACCACGGCCATGATTGGCGTGAGTATCCTTGACATATTGGATCAGTTGCTCTTGAGTCATTGTTGAAACATCAATCTTTGTAGCAGTCATAATCTCTCCCCTGTAAAGGATGGCCTCTCTGACCATCATGTAAGCATCGTAACACACTTATTGTTTGCTGTCAAGCTCTATTAACTTAAGCCATTTCTTAATGGCTCAAACGTAGCCTTATGTTTGTTCAAGTGTTCCAGCTTAGAATCCAAAATGTAAAGATAGTTGTGCAAAGCTATGTCTATAGTTTTGCCAGCGGCTTCCTTTTCATCATTGAAAAACCAATATGGACCAAATGACTTGTCTATTCGATATGTCAAATGAATCTGTGGCAATTCATCACACAAGTAATGCCAAGAATCCCAAGGTGGCCATTTGAGATCCTTCTTGAATGTATACCCCCTAAAAATGACTTCTAAGGGTGCTTCATCTTTAGCCTCACCCGTATCCCAATGTTGACTCAGAAATGCCTCTTGAGGGCAGAAAGTGCCCAATGCGAGGCGTTTACAGCTAGCCCACCTACTGCACTAATTGTCATCAAACCACCGATCAAAGTTAAACTCTCCATCATCTTCAAACTCCGTATTCTTTGTTTCTAGTTCTGTTTCTTGCTGTCGATCAATAACAGGTCTGATCTTCCTGACTGTAGAAATGTCTTTGATCTTGGATTTGATCTTCCTAGACGGTTTCTTTTCAAGAGCCAGCCTTCTTCGCTCAATATCTTCAATCATCTTCTTTGACATTTCTTGAAGCTCTTGTGGAACATCAATCCTGTCTGACTCTTCAAGGGACTTTTGGCCGGATTCAATCAGATAAATCTTTCTCTCAATGACTTTTCTTTCTGTCTCCAGAAGCAACAACTTTGCTTTGGTTTCCCTTTCAAGGTCAGAAACAATTCTATCAATGTTTTTCAAATTAGTTTTGAACTTTTTAAGATAGATTGCCGCTGCCTTGTTCTTGAAATTGACATATGATTCCTGTGCCATTTGCTGGACAGTGTGAATGTCACGATCATAAGAAAAGCCAGTCCGACACTTGATCCCCAATGGCTTGCACAACAAATCACAAGCCAAAAATTTCGGACAAGTGGAAAAAGTCATTCTCCACTCATTAGATTGATATGATCTATAGTGTCCTTTAATTCTTTTCATTCTCCAAGTGTTGTTGGCACCATATAGTTCCAATACGCTGGGAAAATCTAGTTCTTGAAGATTCATTACGCACGGCCATAATTGTCTCTGTGTCGAACAATATCATTAGGATGATATGACGACGTTTCAAAAAGGACAACCATATGTTCACTGTCATTTCTGAATGAGTGAATATCCCCAGGCTCAAGTGTCACAAAAACACCATCCTCAAGAAGATGAGATTCTGTAACATTAAGATCCTTGTCAAAAATATCCACATATGCACCAGTGCCCCATTTCAGCCAAACCGTTTCAACCTTCTGGTTATGGTGCTGTACCGATAGAGAACACTTTGGTTCAATGTAAATCTTCTTAAGGATATAGGATTCATTCTCTGCAAGAACCATCTCCATACCCCAAGGCTTAACAATTGTCCTAATATGGTTTGTATCAACCATTTTCCACCTCATTCTCAGTAATGTAACCCTTGTCAATAATGTCCCAAAGAACACTCCGGTGATCCTTATAGAAAACCACAAGCTGTTCCCGATCTGTATACTCAAGCCGTCCACCATTCTTCACAACAAACTGACTTGGAAGAATCTCTGGCTTAACAACTAGACGATTCTTATAGCAAGTAGCAAATGTAGCCTTCATTTTGAACCCTCTGTTTGTGGAATCATGACAAAACAAACACTCGGAATCCAGGACTTGAACATTTCATGCTCCATGTCCCATTCCTCATAACCCAGCTCTTCATTGTTATAATCAGAAACCCTTTTGTTAAACTCAGCCTCTTCCATTTGATAAATGATTGTCCCCAACTTGGAAAAACCTGGAAGATAGAGTGGTGTTACACAGTATTTCCTCTCTTGGAATACAAAATATTTCTGAAGATCGTAATGGCTGCGACTTACAAATACATTCACAAGCACACTTTCACGATTCATTGTTTCAAGATATTTTTCTCCAATTAGAGAATTAATCCAATTGCTACGTTGAATCTTATACAATTGTCGGTCATCAGGTTCAATTGTCAAATATGTTACTTCATCACTACTGGCAAATTTAGCCATATGATGGGCCAAATCATATTTGCCATAAATGAAGGACTCAAGTTCAGTCATCATATTCATTATTGCCTCGACAAGCATCCTTGCTTGCCTTCTTCTTGTTATTGCCATCAAGAACCTGCTTGCGCCCAATCCATTCTCCTGGCGATTTACCAGAAGCAAAATGAGCATCCCTTGCAGAACCCTTGTGGATATTAAGGAGCTTTTCCTTCTCTGGGTCCAGTTTCCTCTTCTTCGCCATCTAACTTCTCCAATGAATTGACAATCAATTGAAGTTCCTTGATTCTATTCTTTAGATCAATCTTGGCTGACAATAGGACTTCTTCCAATTTGCCAGAATCACTAAACACAACATTGAATCCATTTTTACCAAGGATTCGTAGTGTGAACCACTTGTGATCCATTCCTTCTGATAAATCAAATGTATAATTTGATGTACCAAACTTCTGGGACCAATAGGTGTGGGTAATACCCGCAACCTTTTTAAGCCCCAAAACATCAATCACATGCTGAATCTTCATTGTTGCCTCTCAACCGAAGATGAACTCATCCTATCACATCCTTTGTTTCCTGTCAAGCAAGAAGAATTACCTGACTTTAAATGCTCCAACAATCATGTGGTAAATATGATGAGTTTTGGTTCTAATGCTTATAGAACACAACATTTTTGTGTGTACGAGGGTGCTCCTTATTATTCGGAAGGCAAAGTTGGCACTTCTCACATGCCCCAAGATGATCCAAACGATCATTTGTTGCTGGGCAAACAAATGAGTTCACAGGCTTCTTGTCCTTCGGATCAAATGGACCATAAGCCCGCTTGATCTTATAGTCATGTTTGCGGACAAACTGGCCGGCCTTAACCCTATTATACTTGTCAACAGAAGCAAACAACAGGAAGTTCTTGTTCTTTGTGAGTTCTTTGAAGTTGAACATGAAGGAACGAGTATATGCCCAAAAGCGGATATTGGGGTTCGCCTTGATCACTTTGCCCCAAGCATCAACATAATTCTGGGAGAAAAAAGTCTCCAGATGTATGAATCCGAAACAGGTTTTTGATCTTGCCGACAAGAAGTGCATTGAGCATTTCTGCCATCTTATCAACTTGACCAGAATCAGAAAGCTTCTTCATCAGGTTGAAATTACCTGCATTGAGGATATAAGGATTTGTTCCCGCTGCAAACTGTCCCTTTTGGGCATAGCATGAAAAACAAGCCTCAGTGGCCCCAAGACATGAAAACCCAGGACCAGCAGCCATAGAAAATGCAACGTTTTTTGTCTTTGACACCTTTTGCGCTGAAGAAAGTTTCAGATCGGAAACAGAAATGATATCAACAAACTGTGTCATTCTAGCCTGATACTTTGGTCTTGAATTCATCATTACTCCTTCAGCCTCAACACTTATGACAAGAGGATACCACGAAGATTTCCTCTTGTCAATAGCGATTAAATGTTGCTAATTTTCAGCAAGAACCTTATTCCGCTTGACTGTATTGATCTTGGTGAAAACA
>CALMMZ010000099.1 GCA_937868685.1 uncultured bacterium
TGAAACCTTTTTGTTGCATTTTATCTTGTATTTTTCCAATAATTTCTTGATGTAAGAAGATTGAGAGATTGTCATTGTTTTGTTCTGGAAATTTCTTGATATGTTAATGCCAAGATAATAACTTACTTCACCAAGATCATCAATCTCACATTGTTTTGCTATTTGTTGTTTGATAAATGTAATTTGTTTGATACTACTTGATGAAATTAGAATATCATCCACATAAATTGCAATGATTGACAATGGTTCATCAGTGTTTGAAATGAAAGTACAATGATCTGATTCACATCTTTTGAAGTTGATATTGAAGAGAATATTAGATAAATGATCATACCAATTTAGTGCAGCTTGGCGAAGTCCATAAATGCTCTTCTTCAGAAGTAAAGTGTGATTTTGAGGAATGTTGTAATCTGGAGGAGGTTTCATAAAAATTTCTTCTTGAAGATTGGCGTTTAAATACGCTGTGTTAACGTCTACATGATGAACATGCATACCGTTAACACAACAGAAAGCGAGGAGAGAACGAATTGTTGTGACTCGTGCCACAGGAGCAAATGTGTTGAAAAAGTTAACACCCTCGACTTGAGTATATCCCTGAGCTACAAGTCTGACCTTGTACTTGTCCACGGATCCATCAGGATTTCTCTTAATTTTGCATATGTAGCGACAACCAATTAGTTCTTTATTTGGTGGAGTTGGAACTACTTGCCAAACCTTCTTTTGTTCCAAAGAGTTGATTTCTTTGTTCCTTGCAGCAATCCATTCTCTTCTGTCTGGTCCTTCAATTAATTTCTTGTAAGATGTTTGTTGATCAGGTTGATCGACTGACATGAAAACAAAGTTTGAAGGAGGAGAAGCAGAGTTGGAGAGAGTTGGAGTTGTGTCAATTGTAAGTTGTACAAGATGTGGAATTGTTTGACGAGTGTGAGAGAGGGAAGGAATTTTGGAGAAGGATTGTGGTGGATGTTTTGAGTTGTGTTTTTCGTTGTTAACTTGTTTGCACTGTCTGAATAGATGAATTCTGTTGTTTGATAAAGATTTGATGTTGTTGATGTTCTTGATAATTTTTGAACTTGTAACAATTCTTGCAAGTTTCTTGTTGTAAATTTGATCGTTTGCTTCGAACTTTCTTTTCTTGTTGGTGTTGTTGTTGTTGTTGTTGATAATTTCAATGGTTAAATTTTCTTTTTCTTTAGTGTTGAACGATGAACTGTCAGATTGTGGATTGTGGCGAAGTAAAGAATGTGAAGTTTTCTGATTGTTTCTTGTTTTTCTTGTTGTTGTTGTATTGGTGGAAGAAATTTCTTTTGAA
>CALMMZ010000100.1 GCA_937868685.1 uncultured bacterium
AATGAATGGGGGATTTATTTCCCCCTTTTTCTTTTTTTTTAAAACCCAACCGTATAAATAAAAAAGCAAACATGAAAATTGTAAACGACTTCTTTAATAAGGCTTGTAGCGATATTGATAAAAAATATTTCCCTGATGTGAAATATTATAGAGATACAAAAGAAACAGCAGCCATTCATTATGCTGTTGAATTGTTTAATAATGGAGTAATTGGATACAATGAGTTATTGGATAAAGTCTCCCTTGCTTGTAAAGTAACACATGAAGAAATTTATACAATACTTTCAAAACATATTGAGTTTGAAAACTTGGAATTTAAGTTTGTAAATGGGGTTTTTCATTACAAGATAAAAGATTTTGATTATCATAAATATATTTCAGAAGAAATTGGACACCCACTTGGTACTATCTATAAGAAGGGTAAGACTTTTGAGTATGGTTTTGTTGCGAATGGATACGATTGGTTTTGCTTTAAGATAAAAGCAATTAAAAGAATAATTTAGAATTTCGTTTTTTCCAAAACCCAACCGTATAATAATATGAGCAATTTAACAGAAGCAAGAAAAAAAATTAACAAGTTGAACTTGTTCTTTAGAGAAAGAACTGAACGACTTGAAGACTATAAAGAGGAAATGACATTGGACAATGGTGCCAAGGTAACCGAGATTGCCCCAGGCTATGTAGAGACCGAGGATTTTGATGCAATCTATTTCGAGGACTTATCGGATGTTGAATTAGATGAGTTATATCGTATCATGGAGGTTATTGATGTGGATGATGAGAAGACTGCCAAGCGTTGCTCGGATTAATGGCTCTTCGTTTTTTCAAATAATGGTCCGTATACTTGTACAACCAAAAACAATAACAATGACAGTTTGTAACATAGTTAAAGTAAAGTACGACGAGAAGAAGGATATGGTGGCCGAAGAAAGAATACATACGGCTATGCCTTTAAAACAGGCCATTAATTTGGTGGGCGCCAACAAAGAACCATTATATTTTTATGTAGATGGTACCCAAGATACAGAAAAATATTTTGAGCATCGCAATAATAAGGCCAAGGCCGAATACGCCAAGGAGAAAGATTAAAATATTTTGTTATAAGGGGTTATAACAATTAAGGGGTCCAAGGCCAAGTGCCAAGGACCTCTTTTCGTTTTATCTAAAATCAAACCGTATAAGGTCATGACAAACCAAACAACATACAAAAAGCCAAGTACTTTGCTAACCACAAACAATGCAAAGACAATTAAGGGTGAGAAGCTGGGATTCACAACTTATATCCTTTACCTCAGCCCCTACAGACAGAATTCTAAGAATATCAACCTTTGCCCCAAGGCAAGTGCTGGATGTGTTAAGGCGTGCCTATTCAATTCAGGGCGTGGAGGTTTCGATACCACAAAGAATGCTCGTGTTAATAAGACTGAGTTCTTTTTAGCTGAAAGAGAATTGTTTCTTGATACTCTTTACATAGAAATTGCAACCGCTGAGGTTAAACATAAGCTTACCAATACTGAGTTTGTTGTGCGCCTTAATGGAACTTCTGATATTGCATGGGAAAAGTTTAAACTGAAAAGAACAGGCAAAAACATTTTCGATTCTTTTCCGAACGTTCAATTCTATGATTATACCAAGAATGAAAAGCGTTTCGATAAGGAGTTGCCAGCAAACTATTCACTTGTCTTCTCACGTTCTGAAGAGAATGAAAAGACTGCAATGAAGCTGATTGAAAGAGGTATAAACGTGGCAGTTGTGTTTGATAAACTACCTCAGCAATATAATGGATTTGAGGTTATTGATGGTGATGAACATGATTTACGTTTTAGAGATAAGTTGGGCGTTATTGTAGGGTTAAAATACAAGTTTTTAAGAAATAAAAATGCTGATAATAAAAACGCATTAGAGTCTGGATTTATTGTAAAAATTGCAGCTTAAACTCTCCCTCTCTTAGAAACTCTATTTGTATAAGAGCATAGTGGGCGTAAGTTTGTGTAGTGGTTTAACTTAATAATATCTTCAATAGAATTTGCGGTACATAATGGAATAATGTGGTCAATATCCCAGCCATAATTTAATTCCCCATTATACTTACCACGATTTTCCCAAGTCATCCAAGGCTCAAATAAAGATTCAATGTGTTCTTTAAATTCTTCAAAACTACATCCAAGTATTTCAACTGTTTTGCCTCTTTTTTCAAAAGCTCGTTCTCTAAAAGATTTTAAAATAGATTTTCTTAGTTTTGTAG
>CALMMZ010000101.1 GCA_937868685.1 uncultured bacterium
TTTACGGAGAAATTATCAACCAATGGTATTGAATATTGTTTGGATAATTATTGGTCTGATTTCTTTGGGAAAACTTATTAGTAACTTTTAAATATTTTTTATGGATAATAAATTTCTAAACAGAATTGAAAAACAAGAAACAACAATAATTGATTTGTATAATAAATATGGAGTTGTGAGAGAAGGAGTTTCTCTCTCAAAGGATAATAAAAAAATAATTATTTCGGATGATCTTATAAAAGGTGGGTGGAGAGCAGAATATTCTTTCCAAGAAAATAGTAATCCTCAATATGTTCTTGATGAAATAAAATCAAAAGAATTGCTCTATGAAATTAAAATAGCAGTTGTAAAAGATGAACCTTTTGCACATATACGGTGTTTATTACTAAAAGAAAAGGTAATATAAAGTTATATATGATCAACCAAAATTTAAAACTCAACCCCGATCTCTTTGATCAATCAAAACTCGAGAATAAGCCGACTCGTGATGGTTTTGGTCGTGGGTTAGTAGAAGCAGGAAAACAAAATAATAATGTAGTTGCACTGACTGCTGATCTTGCAGAATCGACTCGGGTAGAATGGTTTCAAAAAGAATTCCCAGATCGGTTTATTGAAGTAGGAGTAGCCGAACAAAACTTGGTAACGGTTGCGTCAGGAATGGCAAATGTTGGAAAGATTCCTTTTATCACGAGTTATGCAACATTTTCTCCTGGGCGGAATTGGGAACAAATTCGAACAACAGTTTGTATTAATGATGTTCCTGTAAAAATTGTTGGAAATCATGCTGGGCTTACCGTTGGTCCAGATGGAGCAACTCATCAAGCTCTTGAAGATATTGCAATCATGCGCGTGCTTCCCAATATGACCGTGGTGGTGCCTGCAGATATGCACCAAGCACACCTTGCAACGCTTGCGATTGCAGAATCAGGAAAGCCTGCATACTTGCGATTGGGACGATCAGGAGTTCCAACATTTACTACATCAGAAACTCCATTTGTAATTGGAAAAGCACAAATTGTCTATCAGCCAGAATCTCCTGATGTGACGATTGTTGCATGTGGGGCATTGGTGTACGAAGCAATGCAAGCTGCAAAAAATTT
>CALMMZ010000102.1 GCA_937868685.1 uncultured bacterium
ATTCTAATTCTTTTTTAGTAAAAAAACTTGCACAAACATTATGAACAATGTTATAATCAGTAATAGATATGCGAAAATTTCTCGCGTTTGTTATGTTATTTATTATATTAATCGGGACATTGTCACCGGTGTCTTTATTGTTGGGACGAGGAGAGAGTGGGACGCGTTTTGGAATACAGAAGCGTATTGTAAATGCTGCAGAAAGTGAATTTACTAACAATCAAGGAGAAACAACAATTTCTCAAACTGAAGGTAAGGAACAAGGAATTTTTACTTTTTCAACACGCTTTAAAACTGATGCATCTAGTTTAAGATCAAGAGCAGCAGGAAAAGCATTTCTTTTTGATACTTCTACTGGTAAAATAGAAAAATTTTCTGGTAGCTGTAAGGCTGAGCAGGGAGTTTGTATTGAAAGTACAAAAATAAACTATACTAACTTTACAGCTGATAAATGGAATGATTATACTTTTACACTCCAAAATAAATTAGAAGATGGTACTTATCAAATGTGGCTTGTTTCTCCTTATGAAGAAAATATCACTTCGAGTCGATTAAGATTCACAGTATCAAACGGGAATATTTCAAACGTTGAACAATATCAAAACGCTTCAAATACAGACAGTAAATATAGTATTGCTTTCATTTCTGATATGAAGGTCGATATTACCGAAGGAAATAATAATACACTAGTAACAGGAAATATTCTCTATAGGGACCCGAACGATCCTTCAAAAAAGGACGACTCGATAACGGAAACAATTAAACTACAACTCCAACTCTATGCAATTGGTACTACTCCAACTGTTGATGGAGTTGGTACAGTCTATAGTGAGACCCAAACAATTAAGCTAAAACTTGGTACCCAAGAATTATATTCTTTTTCTTTAAAAGAATTAGAGTTAGATAAACAATACAAGGTACGTATTGTATCGGATGTCAAAACAGATACAGGTAATTCAATTGTTTCACAATTACTGTCATTCACTGCAGGAAAATCAAATTCTCAAGAACGAATTCCTCAGGAACAGGACACTAATAATTCAACAGATGAACAATATGGCATGGATTGTAAAATGTTGGAATTCCGTTGTGCTCTCGTAGATTTTACAGTTACTATGCTTACCTTTGTTCCGAATGGGGTAGCAACAATTATTGGACTCCTTGCAGACTTTTTTCTTTCACTTGCAATTAGTCCTAGTACTTATGGAGCAAACTACAATAGTGGTATAGGTGAAACGATCTACGTAGCATGGAAAATGATTCGAGATTTTGCAAATATTGGATTTATCTTTGCTCTATTCGTTTCAGCGTTCATGCTTATTTTAAATAAAACTGATATCAGTGGTACACAATTCAATCCGAAGAAAACAGTAGTGCGCGTAGTCATTATGGCACTCCTTGTAAATTTCAGTTTGTTTTTCTGTCGAATGATTATTCAAACCGCTGATGTGTTCTCGCATATTCTCTACAACCAAATTACTGTTGATACAACAGCGAATACAGGACCTATTTCTCGTTGGATATCAAGTTCAGGACTAAAATCACCCTCATTCGCTTTCGTAAACAAAGTAAACCCACAAAGTGTCTTTACTGACGCAGGTTTAGTCAAAGAAATGAAAGGGAGTTATACATCTTATCTCTTCATTGGAGTTATAGCATTCATTATCTACTTGGTTTTGATTTATATATTTGTTTCCATGCTGTTCATTTGGCTTGCTCGAATTGTTGGATTATGGTTATCAATGATTCTTTCGCCACTTGCATTTGTTTCATATGCAATTCCATTTATTGAGAGCGATAAGCATATTGGATTCGTGAATTGGATTAAAAATTTCACAAGCCTTGCATTTCTCACGCCAGTGTACTTATTCTTTCTTTATATTGCACTTACTATATTGAATCTTTCTAGTTTAAATAGTGGTATAACTTTGGCATCTGCAGATGGATCTGAAGGTGGATTTATGGTCACTATTGTGAGTGTTCTTTTAAAAACAATGATTCCACTTTTCGGAGGAGCAGCGATACTCATGCGTGGAAAAAAAGTTGCGGAAGACATGGCAGGAGAGCTTGGGAATTTAGCAGGAAATATTTCCGGTAAGGTTGCCCCAATGTTGCTCGGAGCAGCAACAGGAGGGACTGCACTCCTTGCAAGGCAGACATTTGGAAGAGTTGGTAATGTCATTGGTAATAGCGAAACACTAGAGAAATTAGAAGGTAAAAACATGTTTGGAATTAGTACGGGTGCTCGTATGCTCGGAAGGGCTGGGCGAAGTATGGGCGCAACAACATTTGACCCACGTAATAGTAAACAATTACAACAAGGGTTCGGTAAAATTACTGGAGCCATGGGAGAAAAAGTTGATCTCGGTAATAAATTCCAACAAAATGAAGGAGGGTATGCTAAAGAGGGAGGTATTCGCGATAATATTGGAAAAGGGATTGATAAAATTTCTGGATGGAATGAAGATCGCAAAAAAGAAAATGCTGATGACTTAGCAAATCGTATGAAAAAACGAGCTGATGAAAAAGAAGCAAAAATCAAAGAAAAAATTGAACGAGAAAAAGAAGCTAGGAGAAATGAAGAAACATTTATCAACTCAGAAGCAAATAACCTTACAATGAAAGAGCGAATGGAAGAAGAAGTCGCTGAGAAACAAGAAAATCTCATGACAACAAATCTTGATATTAGTAGAATTGATGATGAAATTAAAGAAAACAATAAAGATCTTACGCAAGCCAGTGCAGGATTCAACCAAATACAATACGATGCAAATATTGCAGCTCGTGACACAGCACAACAACAATTCAATATTGCAGACCAAAAAATGAAAGAACTTATTGAACTTGCACGAGTAGGAAAAGAATACGCCGATAAAGAAAAAACTCCTGAAGCACAAGCTGCCTATGATCAAGCTAAGAAAGAAATGACAGATTTCCAAGTAAAACTTGCCGACGCGCAGGATAATATGAATAGAGCAACTCAAGGCGCAGCATCTCAAATTGCCGCAAAAGAAGCCGTTGAAAAAGCTCAAGCACGTGGTGCAGATCTTGCAGCAAAACGTGATCTACTTATTAACCAACGAACAATTGATCAGGAACAACTTGCAAAAGCTAATACAGGTGGTGATTATGCAGAGTATTTGAAAAATCCAGACGGTTCTGATATGACCTACATCCAAGCAGAAGGACGCATCAAGGAAGACCAAGTGAAAGCAGAGCAAAGCCCAGAAGGGCGTGAGTATTCGGCAGCTCGAAATAAACGAAAAGAAAAAGAACAAGAACGCAAAGAAAACCAAGCAAAACTCAAAAAAGCTCAAAAGGAAGGTGATACGGTTGGTACAGCAGAACTTATTGAAAAAATTAAAAAACAAGACGATGAAGTTGAAAATCTAAAGAATGAAGAGACAGCCAAAAAAGACGCCTTTCTCAGAGCGAGTGGTGGTGTTGACCATGAAAAACTCTTGAAAGGACTTAAAAATAGTAGAAAGACATATGCTGAAAAACAATCAGAACGACTCAAAAAATTCGATGATAATATTGCCAATTTCACCGTAGAACTAGCAGGTCAAGTACGAGAAACTAATGAATACATTCAGAATGTCATGAATGATATGTTAAAATCTCATCAAAATAGTTCAGAGTTTTGGGGTAAACAAAATGAAAAATTTGCAAATAAAACTCAAGGAATACGAGAAAATTACAACCTCTTTGCACGAGGAAATACAAGAAACAAAACTGTAAATCGAGTAGTTAATGTGCTCGGAGGAGAAAGAACATTTGGACAAATATCCGACAAAATGAATCCGAATCGTTCAAGTGGAAACACAGCAACCCATATTCAAAATAATAGTATGAGACGTTAGTGGTGAGAAGTATAACAAAACACAACAGACGTAAGTCTGTTGTGTTTTGTTATATATATAATTCTTGT
>CALMMZ010000103.1 GCA_937868685.1 uncultured bacterium
ATATCCTCAATTTATAATAACATTCCTAATATTATTCCCGAGAGTATACCTTAACTAATACGCAAAAAGTAATTAATCTTCATGCTATCGTTCATAGTAACAAAGAAAATAAAAACCACCAATAAATTTAGTGATTTTTTATTTCTTCCATTCTTTGATAAGCTTTTTCTCTTCTTGTTCAGTAAGAACTTTTTTATATTTTGATGAACGACCGTGTACCATTTTTTTACACGATTCCCAATCTTTAAAAGTGTGAATCACTCCATTCACGAGAGCAACATAGGAATAAGCCTTTTTACTTTTTGTATCAGTATTCTTCTTGGTAGAAATAGTTGTTCCAGAATATTGAGTATATGTTTTTTTAATTATTTCAGTAGAATGAATTTCTGGATAATAATCTTTTGCAGAACCATTGAATAATTCAATGGATTTTCCTGCAGAGAAACCCGTCGCAATCATATCACATCGTTCATTACCCCAAATTCCTGAATGTCCTCGAACATGTTCGAATTGAATATTTTGAAAAAAGTTTCGCAATTCTAAAAAATTTTTCCACAAATCACTATTTGCAACTTCCGTTTTTGTACTCGTTATCCAATTATTTTTCATCCAACCAAAAATCCATCGAGTAATTCCATTGATTGCATATGAAGAGTCGGTACGAATAATAATCTGTGCTTGTGGAGAGGTATTTTGTTTTTTTAAAAACCTAAGTGATTGAATAATTGCAGTAAGTTCCATTTTGTTATTAGTTGTTTGATTGTCTCGTTCACCAAGTTCCACTACTTGTTCACGATCTTGAAAAACAACTATACACCCATATCCACCTGGGCCAGGATTTCCAAAAGATGACCCATCGGTATAAATAAGAATATGTTCTGATTCTTTTTCCTCTACTTTTTGTTTCATAAAATGAAGTATATCACAAATACTACTTCATAAAAAATAATTTTATTTTATAAAGCTAGATCTATAGTTTCTATTCTTTTACTAATTTTTCAATCAGATATTCCACTGTCCCACCAACTTTTTTCCCAGGATTTAATATATTATTAGGATCAAAAATTTCTTTCGTTTTCTTAAACAGGGTAATCATTTTTCCTGAAAACTGTTTGTGTAGATACGGCGTTCGAACAATTCCATCATTATGTTCCCCTGTAATTGATCCATGATACTCTGCGATCAAATCATACACCTCATCAGATAATCGAGTCACTATATCTGCAATATTCTTCTTTTTAAAATCAAGGAGAGGGATGATATGAAAATTTCCATTCCCTGCATGACCTGCAATGGTATAAATGAATTTTTCTCGATCAAGGATTTTTTGGATTTTTGGTAAAAATTCTGGAAGTGATTCTGTTGGTACTACTATATCATCAATAAATGGTGCAGTGTGCAGACCTTTTACATGTTTTCGCAAAAGATTAAAACTCTCTCGACGAATCTTCCAATATTTTTCAGTTTCTCTATCTTCTAACACTCGCGAAGTATACCCAAATTTTTTAGAAACTTGTTTTTGTAAAACTCGTAATTGTTCCATTAATTCTTGTTGATTGTCTCCAGTTACTTCGGTCATTAAAAGCAATTTTGGTATACCACCATTTTTAATCATAATAAGACCTTCTGGAATAAACTGTAAGCCAAGCTTGATTCCTTCGATAATTCCTAATTGCTTCAGAAAATCAGCGAAAAACTTAAAAGCAAATTTCAAACTATAATCATCAAATGATTCAATACTTGTCGGATTAACTGTTTTTGATATGTTTACTAATTCGCCCAGATTTTTTAAATCAGGTAAAAATGTTACTATCATCGCAGAAACTTTTTCAACTGGAACAAGTCCAATTTTCATTTCAGTTACAATACCGAGTGTTCCTTGTGATCC
>CALMMZ010000104.1 GCA_937868685.1 uncultured bacterium
TGAATTTTTGTTTCTAAGAATAGCCATGAATAAGTCAATAATCTTTTGAGTATCTATATTAACTTCCTCTTCCTTAACAGCAAAATTCCTTTCCTTAAATTGAATCCACTTAACCTTTTGTCTCATCCAGCGATTGCGAATTTTAATTCGAATCCAACCGAAAATTGATGTCTCTTTTCTCTTATTCATTTGTGCATAATTTTAAATCAATTTGACGTTTTGTCAAGTTAACTTTCTCGACAGTTACATACACAGTATCGCCAAGCGTTATTGTTTCTGAATCAGATACAAATTTATGATTTTTCTCATCAATAACAAAATTTAAATTTGTCATTTCATCTATATACACAAGGCCCTCACAGCCATTTTCCTTAATCTCAACAAATAAACCAGACCTGTTTACAGATGATACAACACCCTCAAATTTTTGTCCAATTTTTGTTTGAATATATTCAGCTTGCTTAAACTTAATAGACTCTCTCTCAGCCTTAGAAGCCTTATTCTCAAGTTCAGAACAATGTTCGCACCATGTTTGTAAATGCGGAGCTGATATTGTATTATACTTCAATAGACTGAATAACAATCTATGCAATATAACATCTGGATAACGTCTGATTGGACTTGTGAAGTGACCGTAGTACTTAAATCCAAGACCATAGTGACCAAGAATTTGAGTAGAATATACAGCCTTTGCCATAGACCTTACAGCAACAGTCTCAATAATATTTGCATGATTAGAACCCTTTACTTCCTTAAGGAGTTTATTCATGTTCATCTTGTTTTTCTCTTCATCTTCGGTTACCTCAAACTTGTAACCAAATGATTCAACAAAAGAAGCTAATTCTTGTAATCTTTCAATTGTAGGTAGAGCATGTGTTCTATAAATACAAGGAAGTGCTTTCTCTCCAATAAATCTGGCAACAGCTTGATTAGCAAGAAGCATATACTCTTCAATTAATTTATTAGAATCTTTAGATTCCTTGAAATAAACACCTACTGGCTGCTTATCTTCATCCAATTGAAACTTAACTTCTTTCTTTTCAAATGAGATGGCACCATTGTCAAATCTAACCTTACGGAAAGCCTTTGCAATTTCATCCATTGTAATCACAGCAAGGTCAAATTCATCAAATTCAACACAACCAGTTGCTGGTCCATTAGAAACCTCAATAACATGCTGTGCCTCCTCATAAGTATATCTCTTACCTGAATTTATAACGGCCTTAACATATCTTTCGGAAATAATTTTATAAGAATCCCCACTTCCTTCAATTGTAAAAATTACCGAGAAGGCAAGTTTATATTCGTGTGGTCTTAAGGAGCATACCCCATTTGTAAATCTCTCATGACGC
>CALMMZ010000105.1 GCA_937868685.1 uncultured bacterium
CTTTGAAATTCTATGGTCTGCTACTATTGCTATTTCAGAACTTGAGAAGAAGGGTGATTTCTGGCTCCCAGAAATTCTCTTTGAAGATTTCGTTAATCATTCAAATGAAAAATTGAAAGTTGAACAAGAAATTTTAAATATGCTGAAGAATCAAAATCCAAATACATTCTTAAATATTGGTTCTGGTTTTGATACAATTTCAAAATCTACATATTTTGAAAAAACTCAGATCACTCTTGTTGAGAAAAATACAAGCTATGTTCAAGCATACAAAGACAAAAATATAGAAGTCATACATGCTGATTTTGAATTTTGGAATACAGAGAAGAAATTTGATGCAATACTTGCTTCTCATGTTCTCTTTTATCTTAATGACAAAAAAGAAGCTGTTCGTAAGGTTTTGAATTTACTTGATAACAATGGAATCGCTTTATTTGTTGCCCATGAACCAGCACAGGATTATAAAAAATTAAAAGATTTTGTATTTGGTCTCAAAGGAAAGAAATATACTTACACCTACGACACACTAAAAACAATTTTAGATGACTCTGGCGCAAATTTTGAGGAAGTAAAAGTTGATTGTGAGATAAATGCAAAATCAGTAGATGAGCTATACAAGGTTTTGAGATTATGGTTTGAAATGGATCTCAAAACATACTATGAGCATGAAAAAGAAATTAAAGATTTATTGTCTGATGGCAAAGTAAAATATTCTAATTCTATCTTTGTTGTTAAAAAGTAATTTTGCCCGCCCCGCGAAAGATTTCCAAACCCCGCGCGTATTCCTCCCCAGACCCCTCCTGCGCGCGGGGAACACAGCCGAGGTTTTGCGAATCCATATCCCCAGAAAGTAGTTTCGCAAAACCGAGTCCTTTTTCAGATTTCCACATCAGGATTTTCAGCAAAAAAAGTTCGAATTTTGTACAATAGACACCGCCAGAAATAGGATTTAGTGAGCCAGAGTGAATGCAACAGTAGGTTGATCAGGAAATTTATGATAGATTTCAGAGAGAGTTCCTCCTGTTGTAGTAACGTCATCAATAATTATAATAAGAGTATTGGTAGGGAATAAAATCTCTGATTTAGTTTTTGTAAATATATTTATAACATTTTTAAATCGTTTTTCACGATCGGTAATGAGCGCTTGTTTTTCAGTTTGTTTAGTTTTTTTAATGAGTTGTGTGTTTACAAGGATTGGAATATTAGGAAGTAATAGTTGTAATACTTGATGTAGTCCATGAGCAATGATTTCAGCTTGATTATATCCTCGATCAATAAATCGAGAGTTATGTATAGGAGTTGGGACAAGTACAATATTGCGAATATTATAATAGGTAATAACTCCCATTATCCAACCGTGAATCATGCGTTTTTGTCGATCAAGAAGGTGATACACGAGAAGTTGGTCAGGATAATTTTTTAAATGATGAATACAAGTATGAACACGATCATCTTTATAGTGGTAGAGTGAAAAAATCCATGGGAGTTGTATATCACGATTCAGTTCAAGTTTTCCAATGCAATGATTACAAATATTTCCTAGAGTGTCTTCGGAGTGACATATAATGCATTGATAGGGAAAGAGTATAGAGAAAATTTTTTCAACAATCTTTGAGATCATAGTAAATATATTTAGGATATCATTTCATATCTATTTTGCAAAAAAAAATAGTATGATACAATAAAGATACTATGTTTGATTCTATTAAAAAAGCACTTACAACAAGTCTCTCTTTCGGAGGAACAACACAAGATGGAAGTGTTTGTGGTATTGATATTGGAAGTGGTTCAATTAAAGTTGTCCAATTAAAACAAGAACGCGGTAAGATTATTCTTGAAACTTATGGAGCACTTTCGCTTGCGCCACTTATGAACGAACCTATTGGTAAACCTGCTCGTCTTGCAGAAGCGGAAACAGTTAAAGCAATTACTCAAGTGTTACAAGAAGCTCGTGTAACGGCAAAAAATTTCATTGTATCATTACAGTCAAATGCAATACTTGTGTTCGTAGTAACACTTCCTCGTGCAGGTTCAGAAAATCTTGATACAATTATTCCGAACGAAGCACGAAAGTATATACCTGTTCCACTAACTGAGGTTTCTCTTGATTGGTTTATCATTCCCGAAAAAGAAACCTATGATCAAGAAGAAGTTGCTCAATCTCCCAACATTGATGTGCTCGTAGTTGCAGTGCGAAATGAAACACTCCAAAATTATCAAAGTACATTATCGCTCGCTTCAATTCCAAAACCAACATTTGAAATTGAAACTTTCGCAACAATGCGCGCAACTCTTAATCGAGAAATAGCTCCTGTTCTTATTATTGATGTTGGTACTGCATACACAAGTATAGTAATTGTTGAATATGGAGTGATTCGAATTTTCCATGTTACGAATCGTGGGTCAGCATTTGTAACTGAATCAATTATGAGAAGCCTCTCAGTATCATTCGAAAAAGCCGAAGAAATTAAATTCAATGTACTGAAATACCCAGAGGCACAACCAATTATTGATGCATCGCATGAATATCTTGTCTCCGAGATTAAACGAGTACTTATCGAATATGAACGTGAGCATCGACGTATCGTTTCAAAAATTATTTTATCTGGAGGTGGTTCAAGTGTTTCTGGTTTTGGTCCGTTTGTTGCACAAAAAACAGGACTAGAGGTGGTATTCGCTGATCCGTTTTCAAAAGTAGAAGCCCCAGAGTTTATGAGGCCATTATTACAAGCATCAGGTCCAACCTTTACTGTTGCAACGGGACTTGCATTGAAAAATTTCTTGTCTTTTTAATAGATATCACGTATACTTTCCAATAAATATATGGAACAAGAATTTCGTACAACTTTTATTCCTAAGAAACCGATTGCAGCACCGCAGTCAACTTCTCAAAAAGTTACTTATTCAAAACCAGTAGGTATTGTTTTTACTGTATCTCTGATTGTTCTTATTATTAGCGCAGCGTTGGGAGGAGGTGTATATTTCTATAAGAATTATCTCATTGAACAAGTAAGTGGGCTCGATTCGTCACTCCAAAAACTCCAACAAAATATTGACCCGAAGGTTATAAAGGAATTTACCGTAGTCGATAAGCGATTAAAAAACTCTGAAACACTCGTTAATCAACATACAGTACTTTCACCACTCTTTACTGTTTTACGGACAGCAACGCTTCCTGAAATTCGTTATACAAAACTTGATATGTCATTTAATGAAACTCATGATTTACAAGTAACTCTTTCAGGAGAATCAGATGGGTATCGTTCCATTGCACTCCAGTCTCAAGCGCTTGCACGAACGACTAATTTAAAAAATACTATTTTCTCTAATTTTGTGGTAACTCCAAAAGGGCGCGTGTCATTTGATGTTACATTCACTATCCCTGTATCCGACCTTACCTTTGCAAAAAACATTGATGGGTTCTCAGGAACTTTAAAAGATAATCAGATTACATCTATTAAATCAGTAGCATTGCCACAAAATGAAAGTGGAAATACTATAAATACAAGCGAAACGATAATAGAGGATTCGACGGTAGAATTTACCAATAATCAAGAATTTGATACATCAGAAACAAAAGAGACACTTGATAGTGTTATAGGAGAGAGGTAGAGTGGTGTTAGTTAGTATTTGTTATTTATTACTTATGAAAACGATCCTTTCAATTATTATGATATTGTCATCAATTGGTGGTTTTATACTTTATATTATTCCTACCTATCATGACATTCAAGACATCGACAAATCAAAGGCCGATTATTTGGAGTTACTAGCAAACGGTCGCCAACTCGAAGAACGTCGTGACAAATTACTTCAAATTTATAGTGGAATTAGTCAAGAAGATATGGTGCGACTCGATAAAATGCTTCCAGAAAATCCTGACAATGTAAAACTCATACTTGAAATCGATGGATTGGCTCAATCACAAGGACTCACTCTTCAAAATGTAAAAATTAAAGAATCAGAGAATGCAGAGAATAATGGAAATCGGAATACACAACGATCAAATACTGACATTGGAACACTTATACTTGAATTTACAACAGTTGGTCCATATACAGGATATGTGAATTTCATTGAAAGCCTTGAAAGAAATCTCCGTATTATGAATGTTAAAAAGTCTTCTTTCATTGCTCCTGAGGATAGTATAAATTATCAATTCCAAACTTCAGTCGAAACATATTGGGTAAAATAATTTTTATATATGAACAATCAAAAACTTCTTATTGGAGTAATTGCATTAGTAGTGATTGGTCTCGGTGGTTATTTGTATTATTCTCGCTCTACTGATGAAAGTAATACTAGTCCAGTATCATCTACACTCGTTTCTTCAAATACTAATTCGAATCCAGTGTCGCTCGGAGAGAGTCAGGCATCTGGTATGGTTGCGTTTAATACTTCACAGAATGAAATTGCAACATTATTACGAAGTGTAAATCAAATCAAGCTTGATACAGCAGTATTACGGAACCCTGCATTTCTTGCACTTATAGATACTTCACTTACACTTCCTGAATTCACTATTACAGGAAGGGCGAATCCATTTGCTCGTTCTTCAATGAATCTAGTATCTAATCCTAATAAAGAAATTACCAATGATACTCCTCAAGTAATTAAAACTACACAACAGCTTAAAAACACTTCGCAATAGAGTGTTTTATTTTTGATTTTTAATTACTCGTGATATACTAAAAGGTATTATGGGATTCTTGGAAAAATTAATTGAAAAAAATATTATTAATCGCTATCAATTGAATGATATTTTGGAAAAAGCAAAAGAATTGAATGGTGATATTGATCGTGCATTGGAATCATTTAAAATCCCTGATAGTGTAATACGTTCTGCACGAGCTGCATTTTTCGGAGTACCAGAAATTGAAGTACCTGACATAGTAAATACTGAGGTAATGACACTTATTCCTGCAGATGCAGCTCGAAATTATCGATTCGCTCCAATCCTTATGGAGAATGGAATCCTCAAAATTGGAATGCTTGATCCAGGTAATCTCGAAGCACGAAACGCGCTTCAATTTATTGCATCACAAGCAAATCTTCCATTCGAGGCGTATATTATTTCTTATAGTGATTTTAATCGAGTTATGGCAGTGTATAGTGGTTTTGAGAATGATATGGCTATACAATCATCATCAACATCTGCTCCAGAAGGTGAAATGTCAAATCTTGAAAAAGATGCAGGTAGTGCTATTCAACAAGGTCAAGATATTTCATTTGATGGATCGTTTGATGTTGCTGTACAAAAATCCGATAGCAAAAAAATCATTGAAGACGCCCCGGCAACAAAAATGCTTGCAGTTGTTTTAAAAAATGCAGTTGATGGTGGAGCTTCTGATATTCATATTGAACCAACAGGAAGTGATGTGCGAGTACGGTATCGAGTTGATGGAGTACTTCACGTGAGTCTTCGTACAAATAAAAACATGCTTGACTCACTAATTGCACGGTTGAAAACAATGACTAACACCATGAAACTTGATGAAAAAAGAAAACCTCAAGACGGTCGATTTATGGCATTTACAGGAGGACGAAAGATTGATTTTCGTCTCTCAATTCTTCCAACCTTTTTTGGGGAGAAAGCTGTAATTCGTGTACTTGATCCAGGAAAAGGAGTTAAAAGTCTTGAAGATGTTGGACTTTCTGACGATCAGTTAGTTATGCTCCGTGAAGCACTTACACTACCTAACGGTCTTATTCTCGTAACTGGACCAACAGGATCAGGAAAAACTTCAACACTTTACTCGATGTTATCCGAGATTGATAAAGAAAAACTTAATGTAGTATCTCTTGAAGACCCTGTAGAATATAATGTTGCTGGAATGAATCAATCACAAGTTCGTGCAGAAATAGGCTACACATTTGCTAATGGATTACGGAGTATTCTCCGACAAGACCCAGATGTAATTATGGTGGGAGAAATTCGTGATAAAGAAACTGCAGAACTTGCAATCCAAGCAGCACTTACAGGACACTTGGTACTTGCAACTCTTCACACCAACAGTGCTATTGGAGTTGTTCCTCGGTTAGTAGACATGGGAATTGATCCATACCTTATTGCGCCGACTCTTGCGCTCTCTATTGCACAACGACTCTCTCGGAAATTCATTCCTGGGAAAGGTGAAGCAGTCCCTGTGGCAGGTGCCATTCAGGTTTATCTCGAAAAACAATTCGCTGATTTACCAGAACAGTATCGTCCCGTAATTCACCCAACTGATCATGTATATCAAGTTCCACGCGCTGCTGATAATGTAATGCAAGGTCGTGAAGGGGTATTTGAAATGTATCGTATTGATCGAGGTTTGCAAAATATTATCTTGAAAGAACCTACAGAAAGCGCAATCTATGATTACGTACGAGCTAAAGGAATGCTCACTATGAAAGAGCAGGCAATTCTAAAATCACTAAAAGGAGTTATTCCATGGGCAGAGATTAATATGTTGTAAACAAAAATCAGCAGATGCTGTTTTTTGTTTACAATTTTTATAAAACTTTGCTATACTATGACTATATGCCAAACCATCAACAAAACTTAGATACATTGCTTGATCTTGTAATTCAAAATGGTGCATCAGATTTGCATTTAGGTGAAGGACGTCATCCGTTTATTCGTACGAACGGAGAACTTACTCCTGTTGTACAATATCCACAATTGACCAAGGAAGATATTGTTGGAATTTTGAGTATTATGGTAAAGCCAAATGTTCTCCAGAAAATTGGGAATCTTGAAGAAGTTGATTTTGCGTATGATTTTCAAGGTAAGGTAAGATTCCGTGGAAATGTATATATTAAATCAGGAACACTCGCTGTGGCGCTTCGAGCTATTCAGAAAGTTCGTCCACTTAAAGATTTACGACTACCTGATATTCTTGATCAATTCACGAATGCTCGACAAGGATTTTTCCTTGTTGTTGGGCCTGTAGGACAAGGGAAATCAACTACGCTCGCAGGGATGATTGATGTAATCAATACAACACGGAAAAATCATATTGTTACCATAGAACATCCAATTGAATATATTCATATAGAAAAACAATCAATTATCGATCAACGAGAAGTTGATCTTGATACGAATAGCTTTTCAGACGCTCTCGCTGCTGTGTTTCGACAAGATGTTGATGTAATTCTCGTAGGAGAAATGCGTGATCCAGAAACAATTAGTACCGCAGTAACTGCAGCAGAAACAGGTCATCTCGTATATTCAACGCTCCATACGAATTCAGCAGCACAAACCGTTGATCGTATTATTGATTCATTTCCCGCAGAGCAACAGGATCAAGTTCGTATCCAGTTAGCAGGAAGCTTGCTTGGCGTGTTCTCACAACGACTTATTCCGAGTCAGAAAGGCGGACTCGTTCCTGCTTTCGAATTACTCATCAACACCAAAGCTGTTGCCAATGTGATTCGTGAAAATAGAACTCATGAAATTGATATGTTGATTGAAACGGGAATGGAACATGGAATGATTTCGATGAATCATTCACTTCTCGAACTCGTTCGGTCGGGAGATATTACACTTGACGAAGCGCGGTCGCATTCGCTTAATCCGCAAGGACTTGATCAATTAGTATAATACTTAATATTTTATGTTATTTAATTACACAGTACTCACCCCAGAAGGGTCACAATCAAAAGGGCAAATCGATGCGCTTTCCCAAGAAGCTGCTGTGAGTTCACTCCAGCGGCGTGGATTCGTAGTGGTTTCGGTGACACCTGATGTGCAGAAAAACTTCCTTCAGAAGAAATTCTCTGTGTTCGATAAGGTTCCAATGAAAGATATTGTGATTATGTCACGACAGATTGCTGCACTATTTGAAGCACAAGTTTCTGCGATTAAAGCATTCACACTTCTCTCACAAAACGCTGATAACAAAGTCCTCTCCTTTGCGCTTTCCGCAATTGCACAAGATATTCAAGGAGGTATTGCTATTTCGGGCGCTATGGAAAAACATCCGAACATCTTTACTCCATTCTATGTCAGCATGGTTCGTTCGGGAGAAGAGTCGGGAAAACTCACCGATTCATTCCGTTACCTCGCTGATTACCTTGAGCGACAATATGAATTAACTAGCAAAACTCGCAACGCACTTATTTACCCAGCATTCGTAATCGTAACTTTTATTGTAGTAATGGTGTTGATGTTGGTAATGATTATTCCACGATTATCCGTAATGTTAATCGAAACAGGGCAACAATTACCAATCTATACACGAGCGGTAATTGCATTGTCAGACTTTTTCGTAGATTATGGAGTGTTTATGTTAATTATTGTAATTGGTGTCGGAATTTACTTCACTCGATCAGCACAGACGAATATCGGACGCAAACGAATCGATGGTTGGAAAATTACTGCACCTATTGTTGGAGATTTATACCGTAAAATTTATCTTTCGCGTATTGCTGATAATATGGATACGATGTTATCGTCAAGTATTCCGGTACTTCGAACACTCGAAATCACAGGAGATGTTGTAGGGAACGAGGTATATCGAGAAATTATGACACAGGCAGTAAATGATGTCAAAGCTGGAGTTTCGATTTCTTCGTCATTCGAAAAACACGATATTATTCCACCGATTATGGTGCAGATGGTGCGAGTAGGTGAGGAAACGGGATCGCTCAGTTCAATTTTAAAAACACTTGCTCGATTCTACAAACGAGAAGTAGACGGAGCAGTGGATACCTTGATCGGACTCATTGAACCGATTATGATTGTTGGACTCGGAGTTGGAGTAGGGTTTTTGCTCACCTCAATTCTGTTACCTATTTACAATATTGCAAGTTCATTGTAGAATAAGTAATCGTTTTTTACTTTTACAAAAAAATGATATAATAGATAGTATTATTAGATAATAAATTATTTTTAATTTTTATATATGAAACAAATTATGCGTCGATCACAGAGCGGGTTTACCTTGATTGAACTCCTCGTAGTAATCGCAATTATTGCTATTCTTTCGACAATTGTATTGTCATCACTTGGAACAGCACGACAACGAGCACGAAACACACGAGCAAAATCTGAAATGTCACAATTACGAGCTCAGGCTGAATTATACTTTACACGAGGTAATACTTTTACAGGTGTTTGCACAGCCTTAAAAAGTAGTCAAGGATTAAGTGAAATGATTACAAGTATCAATAAAAACTCCGACGGATCTGCTTCTTGTGGAAGTGATGCTTTTGGTTTTAGTGTTGCTGCTAAAATTAAAGAAGAAGGAGGCGGTAAACCATTCTGTGTTGATTCAAATGGTTATTCTGATTTTATTTCTGGTAGTTCAATAAATATTCAACCTACTACATTTACTCCTTGTAGTTAGTTGGGTTATTCAAAAAATTCCTTTTCAGGAATTTTTTGTTATACTAGAGATATATGAAAAAAACATTTTCTTTTTATCATCGAGGATTTACTGTTTTGGAATTCTTGATTGTGCTGGCAATTATCATCATTCTCATTGCGATCATATTACCGAATTTGCAAACTGCGAGACAGCATTCAAGTGATGAAAAACTCGTTGCAGACCTCAAGG
Source organism: uncultured bacterium (assembly GCA_937868685.1). Taxonomy (GTDB): domain Bacteria; phylum Patescibacteriota; class Minisyncoccia; order Phycocordibacterales; family UBA1006; genus CALMMZ01. The sequence continues at coordinate 9,543 of CALMMZ010000105.1, forward strand.
TTGTTGCTCTCGGATTAGAACAATATAAAATTGTATGCGGTGATTATCCAAGCCAGATCGATAAAAATAAAGGGTGTAATGGTGAAAATAGAAATTTAGGTTCTGCAAATCTTGGCAGTTTTATTCCGAATATTGATAAATATAAATTTAATAAAACTGATAGTCCTTATCTTTATTATCCAATTGCATACAATTCAAATAAAACTGAAGAGTGTACGGGATATCACTTAGGAGTTAAACTCAATGGAGGAGTTGTTGGAAATGTTGCAACAGGTGATCAATCATTTAATTCTACAGATAGTGCTACATTTCCTATGTGTAATGAATCTTCTGGCGCACAAGGTTTCGACGGTACAGTTCCAAATGTATACGACATTGCTCGTTAATTATATATGATATTTTTTACTTTATTTCCATGGATATGTGCAATATTTGGACTAATCGTCGGAAGTTTTTTGAATGTGATAATTCTTCGAACTGAACAATCTGAAACACTTGGTGGTCGGTCACATTGTAATAAATGTCAGAAAACACTCAGGTGGTATGAACTTATTCCAATAGTAAGTTTTCTTATTCAACGTGGAAGATGTCGCTCATGTAATACACAGATTTCTATACAGTATCTATTAGTAGAAGTACTTACTGCAATTCTTTTTACAATTGCTGGACAGTATGCATTAATGTTATTTTGGTCGCCGTTTTCAATAGTGTTTTTCATTGGATTAGGATTATTGTTTATAATATTTTCACTGATTATTATATTATCAATATATGATGTACGCACGAAACGAGTTCCTGTACGATGGTTGATGTATTTAGTAGTTACTTCAATTCTTTATCTTGTAGTGTATTATATTGATTCTGATATATTTCTATTAGGATCATTTATTCCACATATGTTAGGAATACTTGTTGGTGTACCATTTCTTGTTATATATTTACTCTCATCAGGACGATTGATAGGATTTGCTGATATTGAAATTATCACTTGGATGGGGATGATGCTTGGTGTGGCTGCGGGTTGGGACGCTGTGATACTTGCTTTTTATCTAGGAGCAATATTTGCAATCGGTTTTGTAGGGTATCATATAATAATCAAGAAAGAATCATATAAAACAATTCGAAAAAAAACAATTGCTTTTGTTCCGTTTTTGTTCTTGGGGTGGTTAGTTACCACACTTACTCAATTTTCGATTATTGAATTATTTACTTCATTGTTTTTATGATATAATTAAAATCAATAGTATGAAATTTCTCTCATATAAAATAAAAAACCATGAACAGCAAGGATTTACCTTGGTTGAGTTTATTGTGATTATGTCAATTTTTGCGATTATGGTGGGAGTGGTATTGTTCAACTTTACCACGTTTCGATCTCGTGTGACACTCGATAATCTCGCTCAAGATATTGCGTTATCAATACGACAAGTACAAACCACAGGAGGAGCTGGAATTACGGATGATCCAACTGACCCGTCCAATGAACGCTTCCGTGGAATTGCATTTATTCGTAACGAAAATGGAAATGGTTTCGAGAAAAAATTCATTATGTATGAAGCATCGCAATCAGGTAAAGAAAATTCTGCATATATAGAGAATAGTGATGAAATACTTGATACGATTTCTATCGGAACGCCTGATACAATTAGTGATATTGTAACAGGAAATAGTATTGAAAGTATTATGAAGGATGAAGGAAGTTCTGTAGGGGGTAATGCTGTCTCTATTGCATTTCAACGGTTTAATACTCGAGCATATTTTTCTACTGATGATCCTGATGGTTATGACGCTTCTAGTCAGTATCTTTGTATTAAAATCACTTCACCTGATGGTAATACATCGCGATATGTGTGCGTTTCTAGTATTGGACAAGTGAGTGTACATTAATTATTTTATGAAAAAATTTTTCAATCAATTACATATACAATCATGGTTCTCTCGTGAAGAGGGAGCTTTCACATTGATTGAAGTAATGGTTGCGGTATCAATTTTTGCAATTATTATTACGATTGGTATTGGGTCACTTATGACAATTTTTTCAACACTACAACGAACTCGATCAGATCGGCAAACCTTGGATTCTGTATCATATATGATGGATACAATGACACGACAAATACGAACCGCAAAAAGTATTGAAAGAGAAGGCAGTAATAAAATAAAAATTAAAAATCAAGATGATTATGAAATTACATTTCAAGTAGTACAACAAGATTCAAATAATGATAAATCTACTGATAGTGAACAGTACTTTAAATTACAGATGGTTGATGATAGTGGTACATATGATCTTTCACCTCATGATTTTAAAATTACAGAATTTAACTTTGAATACTACGATAGTACCAATAATTCTCAACAGGGAATACTTAAGATTAATCTTGCTGGTGTAACAAAATCTGGACGGAAAGAATCTGAATCTCCAATTGCGTTACAAACAATAGTATCTAAGCGGAGACTCGATTATTCACCAGTGTCTTCCAATCAAAATGGAAATGGATCAGATGATAGTGGTTCAGATAATGATGGTGGTTAGATGATTAACAAATTTTGTTATGAATATTTCTCTCAAAAAACAAAATACTCACGAAGGTTTCACATTGTTGGAAATGCTTTTTGCGATTATTATTTTTTCATTCTCACTCGTATCATTGATGCTCATTGCTGGAAAAGGAGTTGTTGCAACAGCAACTGCAAAAGATCAACTAATTGCACAGTATCTCGCCGAAGAAGGAGTAGAGGTTGCACGGAATATGCGTGATACGAATTTTTTGATGTGGGGAGCTGGTGGAGAGGAAAATTGGCTAACAGATTTGGAGTGTGCAAAAGATAAAGCATGCGATATTGCTTATTCTCAAGATAGCGCTCCATATTTGAAACCCCTTGAAGGGTCCGAACAATTGCTATGTATTTCAAAAGAATATGGATCTTATGGAGGCTGTGAAGATGGTGGTGGTGGAGAGCCTTCAAAATTCTCACGTGGAATATATATTGAAAATATTCCAGGAGATAATACAAGTCGTACTATTGTTTCCAAGGTTACATGGAATCAGCGAAGTATTAATCGAGAATATACACTCAAAACGTACATTACTGATTGGCAATGTACGGATACATGTGAATAATAATTTTTATGATGAATAAGCAATTACTAACTTCAAATAATCAAAACGAACAACAAGGATTTGTTCTGCTTTTTGCGATCGTGGTTTCTGCTGTTATATTTTTTATTGGTGCAGGAATTTTTTCGATCGCGTATAAGGAATTAATCATTTCATCACTTGGAAAAGATTCTCAAAAATCTATTTTTATGGCTGATAGTGCCATGGAATGTGCATTGCGAGAATATGCAAGGGGGACATTTGATAAAACGAAAAATTATGCAAGTATCTCTACAGGTGGAATAAAGTGTTTTGGGGATAATACTGATATTGAATCAAGTAGTAGTAATGATTTTATTGCATTTCGTTGGCAACCAGAAAAAGAAACCGGATGCGCGAGAGTAAGTGTAGATAAAACAACAAGTGAAACTATCTTTTTTGCCCAAGGATATAATCAATGTAGTAATGGAAGTCCTGTAGAAAATTCTCCATCATTGACAGAGCGAGTGTATCGAGTTAGTTTTTAATAAAAAAAGTAGGAGGTTACCTGCTTTTTTTATTTATGTTAGTATGATGGTATGAAATCGCAAGATCAGGAACAATTTGAGCGTTTACAAGAAATAATAGAATATCATCGTCAGAAATATCACCGTGATGATATGCCAGAAATCTCAGATGAAACTTACGATAGTCTTGTTCGAGAATTAATAGTACTCGAACAGAAGCTTGAAATAAAACAGAAAACTAGTGAAAAAGTTGGCGGAAAAATCCTTGATGGTTTTGTAAAAACAACTCACCCAGTCCAACAGTGGTCATATGATAATGTATTTGATTTTTCTGAATTGGAAAATTGGCAAGAACGGAACAGGAAAATTTTAGCAAAAGATTGGGACGACCAAAATCAGTTTGAATATGTTGCAGAATTAAAAATTGATGGATTAAAAATTGTATTAACCTATCGAGACGGAATATTAAAAACTGGAGCAACGCGAGGTGATGGGAAAATTGGCGAAGATGTAACAGAAAATATCAAACAAATTAAATCAATTCCACATCTCATTCCTGAGAAAAGACCAGTAGTAATAATTGGGGAGGTTTGGATGGAAAAAAGTGAACTAGAAGTTATTAATCAAAAGAGAATTGAACAAGGATTTTCTGTATATGCAAATCCACGAAACCTTGCAGCGGGGACACTTCGTCAGTTGGATACAGAAATTGTTGCTTCTCGTAATTTAAAAATTTTTGTATATGATTTAGAATTTTTAGATGATAAACAAGGATTTGTAACACATGAACAGGAATTACAATTCCTAAAACAACAAGGTTTCAATGTAAATCAAAACTATAAAATATGTAGGAATCTGGATGAAGTACAAACCTATTACGAACAATGGGTAGGAAAAAGAGAAGAACAAGAATATGGTATTGATGGGTTGGTATTAAAAATGAATAATAAATTACAATGTAAACGATTAGGATATACTGCAAAATCTCCAAGATATGGAGTTGCGTATAAATTTCCAGCAGAAGAAACAACGACTAAGGTTTCTAATATTATTATCCAAGTTGGACGAACAGGAATTTTAACTCCTGTTGCAGTTCTTGAACCTGTTTCTATTGCAGGATCAATTGTTTCTCGCGCAACGCTCCATAATGCAGATGAAATAGAACGATTGGATGTGCGGATTGGCGATACGGTAATTATGCGAAAAGCTGGTGATATTATCCCAGAAATTTTAGATATTATTCCAGAACTTCGTCCCAAGAATACAAAAAAATATGTATTTCCAAAATCCTGTCCCGTGTGCTATATAGACGTGGTTCAAGAATCTAATACGAACGGAACATCTGTTGGTTGGTTTTGTCCGAATCCTGAATGTGGAGGAAAACATTTTGGAACATTGGTGCATTTTGTTTCTAAAAAAGCAATGAATATTAAAGGTTTGGGGAAAAAGGTTCTAGAGCGATTTTTTGAAGTAGGATTGGTACAAAGTTTATCTGATATTTATAATTTACAGAAATCAGACTTTGTGGAATGGGAGCGATTCGGAGATTTATCATCTGATAATTTAATGAATGCAATTCAGGAATCAAAAACGACAACGCTTCAGAAATTTTTATTTGCGCTCGGGATTCGGCATATTGGTGAGGAAACAGCAGAACTTATCGCACATTATATTTCACAAAAAACAACTGATCAGAAAAATTTGCTATTAGTTTTGAAAAATTTATTATCAGGAGAACTTGCAGAAATTGATGGAGTAGGAATTGTGGTTGCGGAATCGTTTGTGCAATTTATGAACAATGATTATCATTGTTCTATAGTAGAAAAATTGCTTGAAATTTTAACTATTACTTTTGCGCAAAAAGCAACAGGGAGTTTAACAGGGAAAACCTTTGTGATTACCGGAACCTTGGAATCATTTTCTCGTGACGAAGTAAAAGAAAAAATAAAAGCACTCGGAGGAAAAGTTTCAAATTCTGTTTCTAGTAAAACAGATTACGTGGTAGTTGGTGCCGATCCTGGATCTAAATATGATGATGCGCAGAAATTAGGAATTGAGATTTTGAATGAGCAAGAATTGACAAAATTATTATTATAGTATACAATACATATTTAAGGAATATATTATATTACAATTTAA
>CALMMZ010000106.1 GCA_937868685.1 uncultured bacterium
ATTTATTTAATAAAAATATAATGAGCAATAGAATATTAAACTGGAAACGTCAACCTGAAGATTCAAGGGATTTTATAACAAAGCGACCATTAAAAGTTACAAACTTAGAATTACCATCTAAATTTGAACTTCCTTTGCAAATTCCAGTTTATGATCAGGGTAATATCGGATCATGTACATCTAATTCTGGTTGTGCTTGTTTTAGATTTGAATCTGCTCAGGTTCTTGGTAATTTTGGGTTTGACCCATCCAGATTATTTTTATATTATACAACAAGAGAAATAGAAGGAACTACTGACGAAGACGCAGGAGCATACATAAGAGATGTATTTAAGGCTCTAAACAAAACAGGAGTTTCATTAGAACAAACCTGGCCATATATTGAAAATAAATTTTCAACAAAACCGACAAAATCAGCATATGATGAAGGCTTAAAAAATATAGCGATAGAATACGCTGCAGTTCCAAAAACATCCTCATCAATTAAACAAACATTATTGGCTGGTGGAGCAATTAGTTTTGGTTTCGATGTTTATCAATCATTTATGGGTTCTTGGGAAAGAACCGGAGGAAAAATGCCAAACCCCAATACTTCAAAGGAATATTTGTTGGGTGGTCATGCCGTTACAATTATAGGTTGGGATGATACAAAATTTGGTTCAACTTATTATTTAATACAAAATTCCTGGGGAACAGGATGGGGAAATCAAGGTAAATTCTGGATGTCTGAAGAATTTTTATTAAGTAATAGTTGTGCTGACTTTTGGGTTATAGAACGAATATCTCACACAGCACCAAATCCTGTTCCAGATCCTAATCCAACACCAATAAATGATGCTGCGAGTTTTGCTAAATCAATATTTGCAAATACTAACGAACTTGGAAAGCTTCAAGAAAGTTCATTGGTTAAATTAGGAACAATTCTTGGTCTGGATGTAAATATTTCCTATACTAAAAAAAAGAATCTAAGTATAGTTTCTAAATTTTTATTTGATTAAAAATTGATTTTTATATTGTAAATAATTTTTAACAAGCCACTCGACTACTTTTTCCAAGTCGTCATTTTCATATATAACATTACCTCTTTTTCCATAAAGAGCCCAATTAGCATTATCTCCTGATGTTATGGGTATTATATTTTTTGCAGTATTTCCATAAAAAATAACTTGTGGCTCCTGATCTCCATGATGCCAAAGTTTTATACCGGAAGCATTAAAAACAACTGCTTCTTTGCCATATTTAAATTTACCATAACCAGAATAACCATATCTACGAAAATCCTTCAAAGTATAAGCAAAATTGTAGCCTCCATATTTTTTTTCAAATTCTCCTAAACTTGTTGTAAGGCCTAATTTTGTCATATCATTAACTCCATACTTAAAACCGTTTTTGGCTATAGATTGTGCATCGTTAGTAAAATGTATTAACCATTGGTTTTTTATTATTTCGGGATTACTTCCGAAGTATGTCCAGGCAGGATATTCAGAATCTGATATTGGTAATTCATGATGAAATAATTTTCTAAACAAATAATCTGAAAAATTATCAAATAATTCTTTATTATTATTATACAAAAATTCAATCAATTCATATCCTGATAAATTATCTCCATCACCTGTGGTTCCATCTCCATATTCAATTTTTTCTTTTGGAATATCAAATTCAATATTTTCTTCAACCAAAAAATCTTCAAAAAAATAAGAATACTCAAAAGGCAGAAATTCCTTTTTTTGTTTATCAGAAGCCTCAAAATATTTTTTTAGAGAAACTACATCACTGTTAATGTATTCTTTTAACAAACCATTATCATCAACAACGTGCTCATCAATATTTATATAATCTTTTTGTAATCCACTGTTGCATTTTAGGAGTTAAAGTTCTCCATTGTTCAAAATTATATTTAAAATCTTTTAAAACATCTTCAAATGGCTTTTTAAATTTAGACTCCCAATCATCACTAAGTTTGTCAAAATGTGTCTTTGCTAAAGCCTGAGAAAATCTCGCATTAATTTCGTGAGGTAATCTTAAGTAAGACTGAACCTTATTTGTGTGTTTTTTTATAGATTCTTCTGAGTTGGCATCAAAAGAAGACAATATATAATATTTATCATAGTGTTTTGCCCACCTTTTAGTATTAAGATATTTTCTTTTAGATCTAAAGTCATCAAATGCATGTCTTAACTCATGAAGCAAAGTGCTGTGAAATGCATAGTATAACTTTGAATATATATCAATAGAGTTGGTTTTTATTGGTACATTACTTCCATAGGGAATATATTTTTCATTACTCATTTCCCAAATATCCTTTAAAAATGAACTGCTTTCAGAATAATATAAAAAGATAGTTTTAGGAGTTTTATAAGAACCCTTAACATTATCATCTTCATCTTCATCTCTTGCCATTATAATTCTTAAACCCTGATTTTCAATCCAGTTTTTTATATTTTCAGGAAATTCTTCTAAGTTTAAAGTATACTTATAAATATCAAAATCAGGAGGATATA
>CALMMZ010000107.1 GCA_937868685.1 uncultured bacterium
ATGAGCAACAAACTAAAAGAGATTGAAAAGTTAGAAAAGTTGGAAAACTACTTGATTGACAAGTATGGAAAGGAGTGGACATTTAATCCAGAGGCAAATGTTACTCCAGAGACATGCAAAGAGGTTCAAGATTTGATTCTTAAGAAGGAGTCGGAGGCGGAATCTTATCGGGGAAACATTAGACGAGTTTTTGAAAAAGAGTGCCCAGTTTGTGAATCTTTATTATTAAATACCGAAGATCATTTGAGCTACTTATTACACAAAGCTTGCCATAGGTGTTTCATTGAACACATTGATGGAAGAGAAGAACGCTGGAAAAGCGGTTGGAGGCCAAATGGCAGATAGCAAGACAAACGCTGTTGATATTGTTTCTGGTATTGTTACCGCTAGCAATTTGCAAACAGATTTCATGGATAAAGACAAAGGCACTTGGTACAAAGATAGGTGCCTTAATGATGGGTTCAAGGTTTCGTTCACTGATAACAAAATGGTCATAACTTATTCAAAAGATGTTCCAAGACAATCTATTCGGGATAACAAGAAACATGAATCAGAATTGAATGATATGGTGAATCAGGCAGTTTCTTGGATCAAAAAGAACTTCAAAGAGATTACTGGTAAGTCTGTGACTTTAACAAAGGATTCAGATCCTTTGTTACGTTATGATCAATATTCCAATCAAAGAGAGTTTGTCAGAATGACAACTGTTTACAAAATTGGAAAAGTTGAATCAAACTTTGACACAGAGAATGATTACCGTAAATCATTAGAGAAGTTTCGTTGAGGGCAAAATGACTAAAAAGACAAACCTGTTTGACCAATTTCAACAATATTTAGCTGAGGTTAAAAAAGACAATGCCGATTTGGTTCTTGGCAAAAACGCACCAGTCAATCATAAACCATTTGAAAAATGGTTCAATGGGCGGGACAGGTTTGTTATTGAGGTTGGTGAAAACAGTGACCCAATGGGTGAGTTGGAGGCCACAACCACCACGTTTAATGCAAATGATGAGGAGAATGTTGGTAGGCAGGCAGACACAGAACTCAAAAAGGTTTATGACTGGTTGATTAAAAATGGTTGTTCATTAAATAATAATGGAACAATTAGTATTACAGATCCAAAAAAGTATGCCAACTTCTTAGTGGAAAGAAAGAAGGCAAGAGGTGAGGAACCAGATTTTTCCAAAGTGCTGAATGCTGTTCAAAAGATGGCAAATTCCACACAAAAGATCATCTCTATTCTTCAAGAAGATCCAGTAATGCAAAAATGGCTATGCTTGGATGAAGAAAGTCAAAATGAACTGAAGAAGTTATCTTTTTCAGTTGGCGATGCTGGAAAGGATGAGAAGGGGAGAACAAGAAGGGTTAAACAGCATAGACGGCTTGATCAATTTATAGCTGATAAAAAAGATCTAGCGGCAAAACTGCAAGGCTCAACCCCATCAGAACAATTGGTTCCAGATTGGTTCATTGATTTTATTAAGTTTAGGTTTGAGCCTTATCTTAAACACACAAATGATGCAGACACAATCAAAAGGGCAAGATTAATTAAGGCCGAATTAGATGAATACATCAATGCCAAAAAGGCTGGTGAGAGTGTGATTCCACTTGGTGAAAACCTGAATAGCTTTTTAGCTGGTAAGTCAGGTGGACAAAACACCAGCATATTTGCCAAATATGTAGGCTATTTGTCCACCACAACTGATCCAAATACTATCAACAGGGACTGGAACAAGAGAGAAAAAATGTTGTCCAATTATAATAAGTTGGATTCATTTGTGGCTGATGTTGTTGGCCAGCGGAATAATGTCATTGTTGTGTCAAGGGTTCCAATAGACATATTGAGAATGTCCGACCACAAAAAGAATGGAGTAGACATTTGGACCAGCTGCCATTCTCCTCCTGGGGATGGAAGAAACAGTGAGATGTTTAGTCATGCAGTTGAAGAGGCCAAGTCTGGTGGTGCAATCGCTTACCTTGTGAATAAGCAAGAACTTCAAGAGTGGTTAAAAGAGCATGACCTTCAGGATCCAGAGTTGTTTGCAGACGAAGAACGCGAGCAGGGTGGAATTGTTCCAATTGCAAGAGTGAAGATCAAGAGATTGGCAGCCGTGAAAGTTGATTCTTGTGAATATGGACAAAGAGTAGAATTTGACAAAAATGTTCGCAATAAAATCAAGTCAAAAGTTAAGTCAGCGAAGAAAGGGAGCTATTATGATTTTGCAAGTGCTTCGTCACCGATTTATAAGGCACTTGCAAGAGACAAGCTTTATTCCACAAATGAATCAATTGATGAGGATGTACGCGAGCCGGTTGGTGGAGATTTCATTTCTCTTCCACTGGTTGGGCTGGTATATGGTTCAAGGCCATACAAATTCTTTCAAGATGAAATAATCAAACAAGTCCAAGATGTATTCAAGGATGAGATCAATCAAGTCCAAGAATACCCAGCCGTTTATTATTATATGTCGGGTGGTACATACAATGAAGAATCATTTCATACAACATATGGTAAATTTGGTAAAAATTTCAAAGTTATCGAATTTGCCAACACTGATGAATCTTCAGTTGATGAGGCTGCGGATAAAGAGATTGACGTTCTTGTTGACAAGGTACATAAGCGTTGGCACAATAAACTGAATTTCAAACATTCTGGCTCGAAAGAGATTATTGTTTTGTTCAGGAAAATTGGTGTTTCTTTAGATTTCTTGCCAACAATTTTTGATTTTGATGATCAACTATTTGTTATATTTTATGAACACAGTAGTGAACGGTTAAAAACCTCTTTTGATTCTTATGGAGTCAAATATCAATTCTATAAACACAAAAGCCATAATTTAGATATCGAAAAAGAATACAAGTATGTTTTAAAGATGCCTAAGAATGAGTTTTCAAATTATATCAAAAAAGTAAACAATAAGTTATTGATGTATGAACGAGCAACACCAACAGAACCATTTGTTATCACTTATAATTTCATAGAGCCAACTTACAATCAGGTCGCTGAATTTATTAAAACTACTGCTGTGATATATTATGGTTACAAGAGTGACATTCCTCAACAAAAGACAGACTTTGTATTGTTGAATAAAGAATCTGATATATGTTTAATGAGAAAGTTCCTCAATCCAAAAGTTTGTGAACCTAAACAAATTTGTATACCAATGAGCAATGTGATGAATGCGATGAAGATGGCACAGGTTGCTTTGGAGGATGCCAAGGACGAACTTTATGTTATTGCAAAGGATTCTAGAGATACCTTTGCCAACCAAATTAAAAACAATGAGGCAAAGATCAAATGGTCTGCTAAGTCTGGTAGGCATGACATTGGTTCGGGCATCTTTGATTTAGGCAAGATGTAATATGACACAAACTAGACCTAGTAAGCAAGAGATAAACAATGAGTTCAAGAAGTGTGGAATGGACCCTGTTTATTTCATTGAAACATATGCAAAGATTCAAGACAGATCCAAGGGTCTTGTTCCATTTAAACTTCATCCATTCCAAAGAGATGCCATCCATGACTTCTTAAAATATGACAACATCATTGCTTTGAAGAGCCGTCAGATTGGTTTCTCGACATTGGTTGGAGCATATTGTGCTTGGATTTTATTCACCAAGGGCGAAAAGAACATTATTACAGTAGCCACCCAGCAAGCAGTTGCCTATGCTATTGCAGAAAAGGCACTGGTGGTTTTGACCAATCTTCCAGATTGGCTTCAAGAGATCAATCCAATCAAAAAATCCAATAAGGATAAGATTGAGATGACTAGGGGTTCTGCCATCAAGGCATTTCCAACCAAGTCAAAGCGTGCTCGTTCAGAAGCGGCTTCATTGTTGATTATTGACGAAGCGGCACACGTTGAAGGGTTGGGTGGTGATGATGGTCTATGGACGGCCATTCGTCCAATTTTGACAACCTCTAGGGGAAAGTGCATTGCTCTTAGTACACCCAATGGCGCCCAGGGTTGGTTTTATGAAACCTATTCTGCGGCTGAATCCGGTGACAATAATTTTCATCCAATTAAGCTTGACTGGAAAGTTTATCCTGGAAGAGATCAGGCTTGGTATGAAAAGGAAAGAAGGGAAATGCCTTCAAAGACACAATTTGCTCAAGAATACGAATGTTCGTTTTTGGCATCTGGTGCCACCTTCTTTGATGTTGAGCTTATAGAAAGAATAGCCAAGGGTATTAAAGAACCAAAGTTAAAAGCCATGATGGACAATGGTCTTTGGGTTTGGGAAGAGAACAAGGAGAATGAGCGGTATTTTATATGTGCAGATGTTGCATCTGGTGGTGGTACTGATTATTCCACGGCTCATGTTATTTCATCTGATGGAACTATTGTTGCTGAATATAAGGGAAAACAGCGAGAAAGGGACTTTGCCAACATTCTTGAGCAAATAGGTCGAACATACAATTATGCAGACATTGTTGTCGAGCAGAATGCTTCAGGCCCAGCGGTATCCGATCAGCTTGAAAATCTAGAATATCCTAATTTGATTTACACAAAGAAAGAGGGTAACTCTGTAAGAATCTGTGAGAAATATGAATCAGAGCAGAACCCAAATGTTAAGAAAGGTGTTATTACTGATTCAACAAGTAGGCCATTAATGTTGGCTAATCTAAATATTCTATTGACAGATGGCACAATAAAGATAAAGTCTAAAAGACTTCTGGATGAACTTAGGACATTTATTGTTCATAATAATAAGCCTCAGGCCAAAAAGGGAGCAAATGATGATTTGATCATGGCGTTGGCAATTGGAACATTTGTTAGAAAGTTCTCAGATGTTAAGAGAAAATCAGAAGTTGATTTTATTACATCACTGATGACAACTGGAGTTAAGGTCAAAAACACTGTATTGAATACAACTCCTGCTGGCTTTATTTCGCCACAACAACTTAACATCCATGATGCTGGTCCTAGATATGATAAGAAACATGGAATGTATGTAACTTCTTATGATAGTTGGCTTCTTGAAAGAAAACCACAAGAAGCCCAGCCAGAAGAGCCAAAGAAGCTGACCATCAATGATATTGTTAAGAAATATGGTGGAATACCGAGGGTAAGATAAAATGGGTCTAAAAAGAAAACAAGAAATAGAAAACACTTATAACCCGCAACACAAGCTGTATAAAAAGCTAACACACTTGTTCTCTGGTCCAATTCAGGATTATCAACAGGAAAAGGCAAGATACCGTGATCGTAATGATCTGATGAAATATGGTATCAAGACTGCCAATGGCAAGACATTCAAAAAGCTAACAAAGTATAATCCCTTTGACATGGATTATATGGCCAACTTGATAGCCATGAATAGGCTTCAGAGATATGTTGAATATGATAACATGGAAATGACTCCAGAACTATCATCTGGTTTGGATATCTATGCTGATGAGGTCTGTGTTTCATCTGGCTATACTAAAGTTTTAACTGTAAAGTCCCCAAATCAAGAGATCAAATCAATTTTAAATACATTGTTTTATGATGTGTTGAATGTGGCCCAGGAACTTAGACCAGCAGTAAGATCGGCGTGTAAATATGGCGATCATTTCAAATATCTTGATATTGATGAACGCAAGGGTGTTGTTCATTGGATTGATTTGAAGGCAAATGAAATAGAAAGGCTTGAAGGCCAAGACGAAAACAATCCTGACTATGTTCGATTTGTGTGGGCGGAAACAGGAATGACTTTTGAAAGATGGCAGGTCGCTCATTTTAGACTTCTGGACAGGAGTGATTATGCACCATATGGAACATCTGTTTTGGATTCAGCCAGAAAGAGTTGGAGAACATATATCATGGTTGAAGAAGCCATGATGGCTCACAGATTTTCAAAGGCCATTGATCGTAGAGTGTATACTATCCCTATTGATGGTATTTCCCCGGAACACGAAGAAGCATATATTGAAAACGTGGCATCTGGTATCAAAAGGAACAGAATCGTTGATCCAACAACAGGACAAGTAGATTTGCGTTATAATCCGGTTTCCATTGAAGAGGATATCTTTTTAGCGGAAAGAGGTGGCAAGTCAATTAAGATTGAGAACCTTCCTGGTACAAATTACAATGGTGTAATTGATGACGTTAAATACCAACAGGATAAGATGTTCACATCAATTAAGATCCCTAGATCATATTTGGCTCAATCTGAGTCCGGCGAGGATAAACAATCTTTGAGCCAAAAGGATGTTCAGTTTGCCAAGAGAGTTCGGGCAATTCAAGATTCAATTATTGATGAATTGGAAAGTATCGCAAGGGTACATTTGTATGTCCTTGGATATCGTGGCAAAGACCTATTAAACTTTGAACTTAAGTTGGGCTCACCATCACAAATTGCTGAAATCCAAGAATTACAAATGATGAAGGACAAGTTGGAAACATCATCAAGAATGAAGGAGTTCGGATTCCCAGACACTTGGATCAAGAAGTTCATCTGGGGCTTCTCTGATGATGAGATTAAGGAAATGACTCTTGACAAGTTCTATGATCAGAAGTTGCAGGCACAGTTGGATGTGATTGGTGCAGAGGAAGAGAACCTTGGAGATATGGGTGGTGGTGGCCCAATTGGTGACATTGCACAAATCCCAGGCGCAGAGGGTCCAAAGGGCGTGCCAGAAATGGAGGCTCCAGAGGGTGACGATGCAGACTCTATGCTCCTGGCTTCTCCAGACGCTTCAGGGGCCGATTCTGAGCCTTCTGAGGGCACTTCTGAACCAGGGTATAGGGATGTATCAACCAGACTCACTCCTGGAGCCAAGGGCAAATGGTATAAACCAGTTGCGGCCGACATGAGGAGGTCTGGGGCTAATAAACGTTCTATTGATTTTTCATTGGGCAAGAATGCTCATGGGGGCTCACTTCGTTCAATCTTTGGGGACAATGGTTTCATTGGCTCCAGGGAATCGACAGAGATTCCACAAGAACTATTGATTTTGATAGAAAGAAGAACAAACAGTGATCATGTGGATGAAATAAGATCAAGAGAAATAAATGACAACCTTGATAATCTATTTAAAACATTAAATGAAAACAAAGAAGATTTCAACAATGTTAGTAGAAGGATGAGAGAGTTCAAAAAAAATGAAGGAAAAGGCAAATGAGATATAATAAGAAAAGAAATACAGCTTTTCTTTTTGAAATGTTGTCACTCCATGCAACATCATGCATCTTAGATGGTCAAAATGATAAAGCCAAGCAAGCCAAGAGCATCATCTTGAAGTATTTTGCTTCAAATAAACCTCTTGGAAAAGAACTGAAAGTGTATAATTCTGTTCTTGAAACCAAAATGGAAAAAAGAGAACAGGCTGGAAAATGTGTTTGGTTGGCCAAGCTAGAATATGATGGTCTTGATAAGAAGTCTTTGTTTAATGAACAGACCAAATTGATATCTGAGATCAATGAGACATTTGGTGCAGCAATTTTTGATCAATTCACAGAAAACTATAGAATGATCGGAAATGCACATTTGTTGTTTTCAGATAGGTCATCAATTAAAGAAAAGATTGTTGCTGAAGAGATGTTAGTTGAAAACATGTTGGCATCAGAAGATAACAGTGTGGCTGTTGTCGAACAAGTCGATGCATTGGTTTTAAATGGATTCATCAAGAAGATCAATGAGCATTATTCCGGGCTTACTGAATCAAATAAACAGTTGTTATCTTATTACACAAGTCTAAATGAAGATACAATGGTTGATTTTGCCATCTATCTAAATGAAGAAATAGGCAGAATTAAAGAGGCACTGATTTTGAAGTCTGACATTGACGAGAAGATCAAGACTTCACTCATTGGCGTTATTGAATCCATAAGTGGGTTCAATGATGAAACACCTCCTT
>CALMMZ010000108.1 GCA_937868685.1 uncultured bacterium
CTTTGCAAAACTTTTTTTATTTTTTCTTCACATAAATTTGATGACAATTTATTGCATTTTGTGCAACTAAATTTACTTCGAATTGTTTTAATAGTTTTACTTTGAAGATGTTTGCAAGTATTACATTGAATGATGATTTTATTCTTTCTAAATTCTTTTTTATTCTTTTCAATTGAAACAACTTTAAATTTATTTTTATTTTCTAATGTTTTTTTTGTTTTTTCTTTTAATAAGTCAACATGATTTTCTTTCAAATTTCTATGATTAATATGACAATATTTGTTATAAGAAAATGATGAATATTTGACATGATTATTGCAATTTTTGTAAGAACATATTGGAATGATATTATTGTAAAGGTATTTTAATGTGTATTGTTCTGTTTTTATATGATGTATTTGAGTGATATGAATAGATAAACCAATTTTATTGGGAAATGATTTATCACATACCAAACATTTTAATTGCATTAATTTTGATTATATACAAAAAGAAATCCCATCAAGAAATGATGGGATCATGAGAGGAATTATTTAGATAGAATTTTTATAAAATTAGATGAGACCTAAATCAAGAACCGTAACAGTACCATAGAAGTCACTTCGTAACATTTTCTTGGCGTATCGGGTCATGATAGATCGTCGTGGCGTAAAGTCTTCAGGGTGCATAATGGTTTCGGTAACAGTCAAAGGCACATAAGGAGCATAGATAAATCCAGTATCTAATGCTTGTTTGCTCTTATAACCAACCAAAACTTTGTTTCGTGGGAAATAAGGAGCCATATAAACTTGATAACGATTATTCAACGAACCAACATTCTCTGCACCAATACCAAACTGTTGTGCAACTTGACCATTGCTATCAATGCTAATTTTTGCTTTATATTCGTAGGTGCTTTCAAGAATTGTGCAAATATCTGGACTTGTTACAATGAAATTACCAGAACCTCGAAGAATCTTTCGTTTAATGGTATTAGAAACTTGATTAATAGTTTCAATAAGACCCATATACCAATGTTGAATATTTCCAGTAAATGCAGGACCAATGGCTAAAGCTGAAGAGAGAGTTTGTGGTTTACCAGTTTGCATATCAACAAATTTACCAGGTGCACGAGACCAATATAAATTGGCTGCATTGGCTTGTGATACCAAATCCTGTAACAATTCCATATCAATTTCTTGAGTCATGCTTTCAGCCATCATTTTGGTCAATTCAGCTTCAGCATCAAGAGAATGGAATGCATTCAAATCATGTGCTAATTCTGGTGTCCATTTTACTCTCAATTTTCGTGTTTGAGCAGTAAGAGCAATAGATTGAATTTTCAAATCTAATTCAGGAATTGCAGGAGATGGATTTGAACCAAAATCAGTTTCAAAAGCTGGAATGGTCAAAGTAGCACCAGTTGTGGAATCAATTTCTAATTGGTCAGCCAACACAACAGATGCAGTAATTTTAAGGTTAGAAGTACCAGACATTGCACTTCCACCATTGTTTAATCGAACTAAAAATTGATAATGATTTCCGCTGAGTGGATCTGGGGTAAATACGCTACCATTCCAGTTACCTCGCTTGTTATGCCTTCGAAGATTCAAAACACCAGTTCCACCCTGATATTTCTCACCCCATGCAACTGCACCACCATTATTTCCAGCACCAAAACTGAAAACTGCAATTTGATCAACTGCAAGTGTATCCATTTTGCTTACTTGAGTTGTAAACTGAGAAACTGGAACATGTACATAAACACAATCTAAAGTACCTAAAGACAAATCACTATTAACATCTGCATCATAAGAAGCAAATCGCGCATTTGTTCCAGTAAAATAAGTATCAGAAGAGATAACAGAACCAACAGACCAAGCTTCATTAGCTCCATTCCAAGAACCAACATTATCATTAGAATGAGAAATGGCAGTTGTTTGTTGGTGAACTTTAGAATATCCACCACCAACTAAATCATATTGACCACCAGCTGCTAAAGAACCAGAACGAATTCCTGCTCCTGCTGGGTTATTGTAGATAGAATTACCTTTGGTATAGGTGCCCTGAGTTGCAGAATTGCTTAACCCAAAACCAGCATCTCCACCAACATTATTACCATGCGTATAATCGAGATACATAACAATTCCAGAAGGTAAACTCATAGGATGAACAGTCACAATCTCAGTTGCAACTAATGCACCAAATACTCGTCGAATAAGAGGAAATACAATAGAAGAAAAACCTTGAATTTGTCCTGCACTTGTTACAGAGCCACCACCTGTAGAAAGAGCATTCGATTCCTTCAACAATTGATAAGCTTGATTTTCTAATAAACGAGCAATATTAACTTTTTTATCTTCTGCAAGACCTTTAAGAAGACCATATCTGCTCCATTTTTCAACAATTCGATCGTTATCTTTCTTAACGTTGTGTTGTTGAATTCCTTGTGTCACTCTATCTAAACTAAAATTTTTACTCATTATTTCACCTTTAATTACTTTTATTTTTTATAAAAAATATTTTTTTTTATTTATTTTTATTTAATTCCTGCCAAAACTTCCCATCGACCATACAATTCATCATCAACAGATTC
>CALMMZ010000109.1 GCA_937868685.1 uncultured bacterium
TTTTGTTTGTGGAGATGGGGAGAATTGAACCCCCGTCCGTTCGGGTCACAATCCATGTCTACATATTTAGTTTCTTTCAAAAGACATAGTGCAATATGTCTTTCCATGAAAACACTTAGGAAGAAACAAAGAAAAGTTTTCAATTGAGTAAGAAAATGTTCTCAATATGGTATTACTATTCCATATTGAGTAAGTCTAAAATAATTACACCGATTGGAAGTATATTAGACAATACTTCGTCGATGGCTAACCAGCTGTAAAGGGGTTAGGCTAAAGCAAAAGCTCCTGAAAAGTAAGGAGATGCTACAGATTTTGATTTTGCATTTCAAAAGGGTATGAGTTTTACCAGATCATGCTGGATATGCAATGAACCATGAGGGATCCAAACGTCAAAGCCGGTCATCCCCAAGTTATGTATTTTTCATGAGACGATTAATTTCTCGATCAGTGTCTCGTTTCTTGAGTATTTCACGTTTATCGTGCTTGTTTTTTCCTCGCGCAAGACCAATAAGTATCTTGATCTTGCGATTTTCAATATATACCTTGATTGGCACTATTGTCAATCCTGATTCTGATTTTTTGCGATACCATGTATGGATTTCTTTTTTGTTCAAGAGAAGTATTCTTGTGCGGTATGGATTGTAGGATGCTGGTGTATTTTTAATTTGATAAGGAGGAATATATGCTTTTACAAGCTGAAGTGTTCCATCTTGAAAAACAACGAAAGTATCGTTGATAGT
Organism: uncultured bacterium; assembly: GCA_937868685.1. Lineage (GTDB taxonomy): Bacteria > Patescibacteriota > Minisyncoccia > Phycocordibacterales > UBA1006 > CALMMZ01. Next base: position 741 of record CALMMZ010000109.1, read on the forward strand.
ACCACGGTGATTGCGGAGTGATTTTACTTCAGCACCTGTTAGGATAATTCCTGCCGAAAGTGTTTCAAGAATCTCATAGTTTTGATAGATATATTTATTTTCTAGGATACTCATAATAGTGAAGTTTATCATGATTAGAGATTATTGACAATACACTTTAATTGTGATAAAAAGAATAAAAAGAAGTCATGAAAATAGTATTAATTATTGTAAACATTGTTTATTTTTTGAAAGTATTTCGAGAAATTAAACATCTTGTTCAATTCCTTTCAATAGAGAATGATCAAGTAATTGAAAGTCAATTTGCACAGATAACTACATTATTTTTTATTATGTTTGGAGGAAATATATTTTTTCTCACACATAAAGATACGATTAGTGAACAATTCTATCATATATTTGCTCTCGAAATGTTTATTTTTTTAATTTACCTTTCTTTAGAAAAAGGTGCTCGAAAATTACAAGGGTGTTAAGCCCTTTTTTTATTACTTAAAATCTGTATACTGGAGATATATGAAATTAGAAAAACAACAGAAGAAACAAAAACAGCCAAAAAAGACTCATTTTTTTCAGCAAATTATTTCAACTATTCTTTTCTTAATACTTATTGGAATGATATATTCTTCATTTGGTGGAGAAACTAAAAAACCAGAAGAAGTTACCTTATCTCAAGTTGCAGAAATGGTTATAGCAGAACAAGTTGCAAGTATTTCAGTAAAAGGAGACACCTTAACTCTTATTAAGAAAGATGAAACGAAAAATCAAGCCAAGAAAGAATCCGGATCATCATTAACAGAAACACTTGCTACATACGGGGTTACGGGAGATATGTTACGGAATACTCCAATTACCATTAAATCAGAAAGTAATGCTCTTTTGATTATTCTTAATGTTGCTTCAATTCTCATACCAATTATTTTTATTGGATTTTTCTTCTGGTATATGATGCGACAAGTTAACGGATCTGGTGGTATGAAAGCTTTTTCTTTTGGGCAATCAAAAGCAAAAATTACTGACCCAAACGATAAGAATAAAAAAATCACTTTTGCAGATGTAGCAGGAAATGAAGAAGCAAAACAAGAGTTATTAGACGTAGTTGATTTTTTGCGAAGTCCTAAAAAATATTTTGATGTTGGTGCTCGTATTCCGAAAGGAGTATTACTCACAGGACATCCAGGAACAGGAAAAACACTCCTTGCACGAGCTGTCGCAGGAGAAGCGGGAGTTCCATTTTTCCATTTATCAGGATCGGAATTTGTAGAAATGTTTGTTGGGGTCGGAGCTTCTCGAGTAAGAGATTTATTTGAACAAGCAAAAAAAGCATCGCCTGCGATTATTTTTATTGATGAAATTGATGCGGTAGGACGTGCGCGTGGAGTTGGGTTTGGTGGGGGAAATGATGAACGAGAACAAACACTGAATCAAATCTTGGTAGAAATGGATGGATTTGAACCAACAGAAAAGGTGATTATTATGGCAGCTACCAACCGTTCTGACGTGCTTGATCCTGCACTACTTCGACCGGGACGATTCGATCGAACAGTAATGCTCGATGTGCCGGATCGAAAAGATCGATTAGGAATTTTAAAAATTCATGCAATAGAAAAACCATTAGCTGCTGATGTAGTACTAGAAATAATTGCAGAACAAACTCCTGGGTTTTCTGGAGCAGATTTGCAATCACTCATGAACGAAGGAGCTATTTTTGCAGCACGCGCAAATCGTACTAAAATTACTCAAGCAGATTTACTAGCTGCAATTGAAAAAGTAATGATTGGTCCAGAGCGAAAATCTCATTTACATACTGAACAAGAGCGGAAAATTGTTGCATATCATGAGGCAGGACATGCACTTGTTGCTTCGGTATTACCAAATGCTGATCCAGTACATAAAGTTTCTATTGTTGCACGAGGTCATGCTGGTGGATATACGCTGAAACTCCCACTTGAAGAGCGAAAACTAACGAACAGAGCACAATTTTATGATGATCTTGCAATGTCACTTGGTGGATATGTTGCAGAAAAGATCGTATTCGGCGATGTGACAACAGGGCCGTCGAATGATTTGCAGGTTTCATCACGACTTGCTCGGAATATGGTTACGAAATGGGGAATGAGTGAAATTCTTGGTCCTGTAGCATATGCTGGAAATACAACAGGATCAGCAATGTGGGGAGAAGGAATCAAAAATCAAGAATATAGTGAAACAACAGCAAAAATGATTGATGATGAAGTTCGTTCAATTATGCAAAATGCAGAAAAGAGGGCTCACGAAGTACTCGACCAATATCGTGGAGCACTCGATGCGATTGTTACAAAATTATTCGAAGTAGAAACTCTTGAAAGAGAAGATTATAATAAAATTATAGAAAAATTTGGAATTGTTCCTAAAAAACTTCCAGAACAAAAAACTACCTAACAGTGGTTTTTGTTTAATAAAAATTTACAAAGTGGTACTTTCTAAAACTTAAAATATATGCTATAATACTTCTATGAA
>CALMMZ010000110.1 GCA_937868685.1 uncultured bacterium
CCCCTCGAAGATCGGCCCCTTCAAGTTTGGCCCCTCGAAGATCGGCCCCTTCAAGTTTGGCCCCTTCAAGTTTGGCCCCTCGAAAATCGGCACCTAGAAGATCAGCCCCCATAAGATAGGCCCCACGAAGATAGGCCCGCTGAAGATTGGCCTTGGAAAGTTTGGCCGATTGAAGATCGGCCCAATGAAGATGTGCCCCTTGAAGATCAGCCCAAACAAGGCAGGTTCCATTAAAATAAGCATCCTGAAGTTTAGCATCTCGAAGAATGGCCCCTTCAAGATTTGCCAGGGAAAAATCTGCTTCCTGAAGATCGGCGCCTTCAAGTTTGACACCTTGAAGATCAGTCTCAATAAGATCAGCCCATGCCAACGAAACCTTCTGTTTCACGGCCAATTCCACGGCTTCTTTCACCGTGGAAACATTGGCCTCGAAGATCATCTTGCCATTATCCCAACGCTTGATCTGGATCATTGGTTTCTCCTTCCTCGATTGTGAAACCAGTTTAGCCTAGACTTTGTTTGCTGTCAAGCAGGATTGATTGGACCTCAATCAATCAGAAGTGTTCCACCGAAGATCAGTCTCCTGAGGAACAATTTCGATATTGTTCCACCGAAGATCGATCCCCTGAGAAACAGGGTTGGAAATATCAACCGCCTGAGGAACAATGCTGGAAATAGTAACTCCCTCCAGAAAGGAAAGAACCTGGGGATTGGCCATGTAATAATCGCAGCAGTCACAACCAGGATGTTCCTGGCCGTTTTCCATCACATTGACCGAAGTGATCAGTTTCGCTCCCTCGAACCTAAGGCAATACACTTCACCATGTTTCTTGGCCCAAACATATGGGCCATCTTCCATGGTGTTCCAAAGGGAGAGCAGAGCATTGTTCGGGGAATCGTTCAGTTTCTGGCGAAACTCGACTTGTTCGTTGTCGGGCATATAATAGGAAAAGGTTTTCACTTGTCCTCCGGCTTGATCGAAACCTCAAAGTACGAGAAAGGATTGGGAACATTTCCATCCGAATCCTTCATCATGCTATCCTGATTGATAACATAATGACAGAATTCCAGATTCATGACCACGCCATTCACCAGAATATCCTGGCTGGGGGAATTCAGACACTTGATCCAGTTTCCGATCTGGTTCGGATCAACAGGAACCGTATGTCCATTGACGAGGTTGGTAAAATCGGACTCATTCATGGTCATGGTGTTCATTGAAGCCCCCCTATCTCGATTGTGAAGCTACTATGCCACGAACATTGTTTCCTGTCAAGCAGGAAAGAATGCAGGTCAATCAATCCCAGGTAACATCTGGAAGATCGGCCCCAATAAGATTGGCCTCTCGAAGATCGGCCCCTAGAAGATTGGCCCCTCGAAGATCGGCCCCTAGAAGATTGGCCTCTCGAAGATCGGTCCCTAGAAGATTGGCCCCTAGAAGATTGGTCCCTAGAAGATTGGCCCCTAGAAGATCAGCCTCAACAAAATTGACCCATGTCATGGAAAACTTCTGTTTCACAGCCAATTTTTGTGAAACATCCTGAGTGTGATTCAGGGTGGGTTCAGCTGTAAGAAGGCACAAAACTGTTTCTAGTTTTGAACTTGGAACCAGAGTTTTAGTGAGATTCAGGTTTTCAGAATCAGAATCAACGATCAAACAGTTTGAAAGACTGGAGTCCTCCACCTTACATTCATAGAAATCACACTCGTTCAACTCTGACTTTTGAAAATCAACACCTTTAAGCTCAGACATTCCAAAACGGGTTTGTTCAAGTTTTACATAAGAAAACCTGACACAGTTCAGTTTGGCCAAATTGAACTTTACACCAAGAAACTTGAACGAATCATTCCACGAAACATTATTGACCGTAGTTCCAGTAAAATCACTATTGATCAACTCAGCATCGAAAAAATCAACATCATTAAGGGTGGCGTCTCTAAAGACGGTGTTGTTGAATCTGCAAGAATTGAATCTTGCATGATTCAATTTCGAATTGGACAAATTGGCGTCAGAGAAGTCAATACCAGTGAAAAAGGTATTTTCAAAATTGATTCCAGAAATATCTGCACCACTCAAATCAGCATAATCCAGTTTCGCACGTCTCTTTAGAGCCCATTTCAGATTGAGTCTGAGTGACAAGAACCAAAAGCCAAAGAGTTTCTTCTTATGGGTAGAGTAAATGGCTCCCATTTTAACCCCAGGATTTAATATTGGTGCCCCAGGAGGGATTCGAACCCTCACGGTTAAAAACCCCTGGATTTTGAGTCCAGTGCGTCTACCATTTCGCCACCAGGGCATATTGAAAAAGCGTATTACCAGCCAAGCCTTGAATGGAGGAAAAGATTTAGCTGATAATACCAAAGAATGGTGTCCTTACCAGGAATCGAACCTGGATCATCCCTTTAGGAGAGGGAAGCTCTATCCAATTGAGCTATAAGGACATGTTGAAAAGGGGGCATTATCAGTTAGGTTTGAGAGTGTTATGAGAAATAGAAAACCTAACTGACAATGCCAAAAGATGGTGTCCCCACCTGGACTCGAACCAGGATCTATCGCTTAGAAGGCGACTGCTCTATCCACTTGAGCTATAAGGACATGAAGGGCATTTCGTTTTCACGGTCATGCCCTAAGCATGGACACACTGTAGCACGGGACTCAAAGTAACTAAACATTTCCTGCATACCCTTTGGATACTGAAGGTAATGCGAGAACTTGTAGGAATCTGTATCAAGAATTGGATTAATATGGCTCATGTCCACTCCTTGGAAATATGAGTGAGGATGCTGAGATGATCCTCAAAGAAAGTAAGGGCATATGGATCGTGTGGGTCCACATTATCTTGAGTGTCACTAATGTCCACCCAGAAGCAACAACCCTCGTCAGTTGACTCTTTTAAATTGCCCAACACGTCAGGTTGGCTTGTAATGTCAAACACGAACACATGGGAAATAACACGGCCCCGAAGTGAACGGTTTGGATTGTCTGCTAGGAAAGTACCCATTACAAGGGACTTGTCCAGAATGAGCCCTGTCTCTTCCTTTAGTTCCCGAAGGCAACCATCAAGGACCGTTTCATTGGCCTCAACAAACCCCCTGGGAAATGCCAGATTACCCCTTCCAGGGACTTTACCACGCTTGATCCATAGGGTCTTATGGCCCCACTTCACAATGGCATCAGCGGTCACAAAAACAGGGGTATAGGGGCTTTTGCTCCATGAATCCTTATAGGACTCGTAATAGCTGTAATCCTCCTTAAGAAACCGGAGGGGTGAAAGGAGCTTCTGTTCAATCAAGTTATATACGGTCAAACAGAGATCCTTCTTGACCGTGTGGAATTGATCCTTGAAGATCGCAGCACGAATATCGGTTGCGTTCAGGGTTGTATCATGCCCCTCTGTTGAAACAAATTCCCATTCCGGGAACAGATTCAAGTAATAGCTTGAGGCATCCTTCTTGAACCCAATTAGAGCCGTCTTTCCATCAGGGACCAAACTCTTGACATTCTGCACCCAGACAGAATCATCGGGGTCATTTGGACACTTGTGGATATGAAGTCGGTCGTTGACGGCACTAGGAAGGATCCCATAGTTGCAACTAAGGATCATGTCCTCAATTTCATTGGGGAGAAAGGGGTTCTTCACGGTTCTGCCGGAACCTCTTTCGTAACCAACAACAACGTGGACATTCTTGGCAATAGAAAGTGCCCGCTTGATCGTTTCCCAATGTGACTTGTGGAATGGCTGGAATCTGCCGATATAGACGGCATGATCGTATTGGTTCAATCAATCCTCCGAATGGGTAAAAGAAATAATAGCATTCATGACTTCATCCTCAGAATCAAACTGGCCCATTTCGGTGATTCCTTCATTGGAAAGGATCTGGCAGTTCCAGATATTCCCGTTGCACCAGATATTAGCCTTCATGTCAGAATTGATTTCCAGCGTGTTCATTTGATTCCTTTTGCCCAGCTTGAACCAGGGCTTGTTGTTTAAAGAACAATACCCTCAAGGAACGTTCCAATCAAATTGGCTCCCTTGAGGTTCGCCCCGGAAAGGTCGGTCCTGGAAATGTTTGCACCCTTGAGGTTGGCCCCGAAAAGATATGCACCCTTGCAGTTTGTCTCATAGAGGTTTGTCCTGGAAAGATTTGCCTTAGAAAGATTTGCCTTAGAAAGATTTGCCCCGGAAAGGACTGTCAAAGAAAGATTCGCCCCTTCAAGGTTCGCCCTTTCAAGATTTGCCATCCAAAGGTGTGCGTGTTCAAGGTTTGCCCCATTAAGGTTTGCATCCTTGAGGTTGGCCCCGGAAAGAGCTGCCTCGGAAATGTTTGCACCCTTGAGGTTGGCCCCGGAAAGGTCGGCACCACGAAGATTCGCTTTTACAAGCGGAACACCCTGTTTGACAGCCAATTCCACGCCTTCCTTGATCGTGGAAACATCAGCCTCAAAAAGAAGCTCACCTTGCATATTCTTGATCTGGATCATTTTTGTTTCCTTTTGCCCGGCTTGAACCGGGGCTTGCTGTTTAAAGAACAATACCCTCAAGGAACGTTCCAATCAAATTGGCTCCCTTGAGGTTCGCCCCGGAAAGGTCGGTCCTGGAAATGTTTGCACCCTTGAGGTTGGCCCCGAAAAGATATGCACCCTTGCAGTTTGTCTCATAGAGGTTTGTCCTGGAAAGATTTGCCTTAGAAAGATTTGCCTTAGAAAGATTTGCCCCGGAAAGGACTGTCAAAGAAAGATTCGCCCCTTCAAGGTTCGCCCTTTCAAGATTTGCCATCCAAAGGTGTGCGTGTTCAAGGTTTGCCCCATTAAGGTTTGCATCCTTGAGGTTGGCCCCGGAAAGAGCTGCCTCGGAAATGTTTGCACCCTTGAGGTTGGCCCCGGAAAGGTCGGCACCACGAAGATTCGCTTTTACAAGCGGAACACCCTGCTTCACAGCCATTTCCAGGGCTTCCTTGATCGTTGGAACAGTGGCCACAAAAAGAATCTTGCCACGAAAATCCTGAATACAAATCATTGTATTTCCTTTTGCCCGGCTTGAACCGGGGCTTGCTGTTTGGAGAACAATACCCTCAAGTGGTGTCCCCACCTGGACTCGAACCAGGATCTATCGCTTAGAAGGCGGTTGCTCTATCCTTTGAGCTATAGGGACATTTTGTGTGTCTACAATTTCAACCTTTTGATCATTTTGCCCGACTTGAAACCTTCTTGATGACCTTTATTGTATCCAATTTGATACGATACATAGGCCATCAAGAAGGAAAACACTACAATCAAAAACCACATTCAGAATCCTTATTCTCTTGTCAACCGAACATGCTCACATCGTAGCAGGGTTATTGTTTGCTGTCAAGTGGAATCAACAACCCTGCTTTTGTTCAATCAAGGACGCTTGAATCGAGTAACGGCCTTGATCTGACCATTCTCCCGAATTGCCTCATCGGCTGGACCAGTACCGGGAACAAACACATCAGTCCGTCCCATTTCCTTCAGAATGGGGCCGACCACTCCCGATACAATGTAAATTGTGTCATTCTTCTGGGCAGGAAGCTCCAGAGAAGGATTGCCTGGAACATCCGGGCCGAAAAGAGGCAAACCCTGAACATTGGGGATAGGCTTTCCTGCCCCATTGTTCACTCGAAGATTACCCTCGCTTGGAAAAGCGATATCTTCGCCATTGACCATCAGATTGATGGTGTGGGGAGTGAGATTAACAATATTGAGATTCTTGTATAGCATGATTCATCCTTTGTAGTTTGTTATGGAAGCCGCCTTGGCTTTCCTATCTCGATTGTGAGGCTACTATGCCACAGCTATTGTTTGCTGTCAAGTGGAAAGAAGTGGGCCTCAATAATCATCTCTAGAATTGATTGCCCTTGAAAGTTCCGACTCCAGTCTGAGACAAATATCATCAAGCCGATCGAATTCATCCAACAGCCACTTTGTTTCAGCATCATCAAGCTCCCAAAATCCATTGGGTTGACAATTGATCTTCTTCTTGGTAAGAAGATTGCTAACTGAATTAGGCATATGCTTGCTATGAATAGTGAGTCCCATTTTATTTCTCCTCAGTAGTAAAACTTGTCAAGAAGGATTCGAAGATCCTGGAAGTTGGAAAGGATCTGCTTTGCCCGAATATGGTTCGCCCGAATAATATCCTTCAGGTCATTCTTGGTCATTCCAGCCAACTGTTCATCCGAACAACCAAGGGCACGATACATATTCTCGGCATTTTCAAATGCACCAGAAATAACTTCCACAGAACCACAAATTGCAGACTTGTATTCCCCAGCCTTATCAGGCTTGGAAAGCAAATCATCCATCATTTCTCGAACATCATCCTCTGATACAAAACCAGCCACAGAATGATCCCGAATGAAACGATTGATGGTCAAATACTTGTCATTCTGGTCCATTTTGTCATTCCTCTTGTTTCTGGTTTGTTTGGGAAAGCCGACTTGACTTCCCCGTCTCGATTGTGAAACCAGTATGCCACAGCTATTGTTTGCTGTCAAGCAGGATTGATTGGGGCTCAATCAATCCCGAATGGCACCTTCAAGATCGGCATCTCGAAGATCGGCCTTGGAAAGATCGACCTCCTGAAGATTGGCCCAACGAAGGTTAGCGCCCTGAAAATCAGTCGCTTCAAATTTAGCATGTGCAAAATTAACCTCAGAAAGATCGGTCAAACGAAGATCGGACCAACTAAGATCAGCCTTCCGAAGTTTGGCTCTACGAAAATCGGTTTTCTCAAGATCGGTCCAACGAAGATCGGCTCTTTGAAGATCGGCCCAACAAAGATTAGCTTCAGAAAGATCAGTCTCAAAAAGTTTGGCATCTCAAAGATCGGCCCCTCGAAGATCGACCAAATGAAGATTGGCTTCTCGAAAATAAGCCCAACGGAGATTGGCATTGGAAAGACCTGATTGAAGGGGTGCGTTTAGCACCCCTTCGTTTTAGTTCAATCAAGCAGCCTGAACATAATTGAGGAGGTAATTGAAAGCCTGCTCCTTCATGTTGGCCGAATTGCCATCAATGTAGCTGTTCATCTTCATGTCGATTTCGGAGTTCCCCTTGGTAACACGAGTCCCAAGGTAATGGTCGGCATACTCGGTAACAGCATTGAAGGCCGCCCAAACAGTACCCTGAACACGGGGGTTATCCTGCCCGGTACCACCCACAAAAAGCTCAAGCAGTCGATTCCGCTTGTTGTAATTCTGGGCAGTCAGATTGCCATCGGCATCAGGGGGAAGAACCGTATCAAAAAGACCCTTAAGACCCTCAGAGTTGATCTGCGTGGCAGCCATCATTCGACCGAAACGGATAAACTCGTCTCGCTTATTCTTGGCGACACCAAGGATTCGCAGAGCATCATCCCGCATCTTATCCACCTTTGCATCACCAGAAGTGCGGTGATTGGTTCGGGTGATGGGATTCACCACATTACCATCACCATCAACCATGGTGGCATTACGAGCCTCACCAAGAGCCATGCCAAAAGTATTATTACAGACGATACGAACATTGGTGCTCATGATCTTGTCGGCACCCTTGCCAGAATGGTCCAGAATCAGCTGAATGTTCTGGTAAACAGGATCATTGGGAACAACCTCGATAGGATCACCCTTGATCTTTGCCGAGAAGAAGATTCGGCGGCCATTGAAAAGGGAGCCAGCAGTATCCAGCTCAATCATGTCCTCGTCCTGAAGAATGTCCAGGATTCGGACAGCATCCGAATTCTGAAACTCCTGGTAATGAGGGCCAACCGAAGTCTTGGAAACCACCTGATTACCATCACGGACAACGAAAAACTGACCAGGAACCTCGTGGTACAGACCATCATCACCCAGAATGAAAGCAGGCTGCTTCTTCAGGCCCCAATTGCACACCAGATTGTGCGCCTCAGTGGGAGTCATTCCACCATCAATCTTGTGCCCCAGACCGTGCCAAGGCAGACCATTCTTGACATTGTAGGCGAAAGCAGCCTTACCATCAACAATCTCAATCTCATGAGCCATTGTTTCTCTCCCTGGTTGTTTGGGCAAGGTCACTTTCCTTGCCCGTCTCGATTGTGAAGCCAGTATGCCACGACTATTGTTTCCTGTCAAGCAGGAAAGAAAGCAGGTCAATCAATACCGGATGGCACCTTCAAGTTTGGTCCCTTCAAGTTTGGCTCCACTAAGTTCAGCCCTCCAAAGATAGGCAAATTTAAGATTTGCCCAACGAAGATCGGCCTTACGAAGATCGGCCCCTTGAAGATCAGCCCAGCAAAGATTAGCTTCAGAAAGATCGGTTTCAAAAAGCTTGGAATCTCGAAGGTCAGCTTTTCGAAGATATGCGAAATGAAGATTGGCTCCTCGAAAATAAGCCCACCGAAGATTGGCATTCGAAAGATCGACACCAAAAAGTTTGGCCCCAAGAAGATAGGCTCCCTTAAGATTAATCCGTTTAAGATTCGCACCTTGAATATTGGCCATCTCAAGATCGGCGCCTCGAAGATCAGTCCTTGAAAGATCGGCCCAACTAAAATTGGCCCCTTCTAGCCTAGCCCCTTCTAGCTTGGCCCGAACAAGATTAGCCCCACGAAGATCGGCGCCCTGAAGATCGGCATAAGCCAGGGAAATCCCCTGTTTCACGGCCAATTCCACAGCTTCTTTCACTGTGGGAACATCAGCAATGATACTTAATCTGAATCTTCATTATAGCCTCTCAAAACCAAGCCCACCGAATGTCAGCATTTGTTAGGTCTACCCCTTCAAGTTTAGCACCTCGAAAATCAACATCTTCAAGCTGGCCATAATAAAAAATGGCTCCTCGAAGATCAGCCCCTCGAAGATCGGCCCCTCGAAGATAGGCCGCACGAAAATTGACCCCACGAAGATTGGCGCCTTGAAGATCGGCCTTCGTAAAATCAGCCCCAAGAAGATCGGCCCCTTGAAGATCGGCCCCTTGAAGACTTGCACGACGAAAATTAGTATAAACTAGGGAAATCTTCTGTTTCACAGCCAATTCCACAGCTTCTTTCACTGTGGAAACATTGGCCTCGAAGATTACTTTGCCACTATCCCAGCGTTCGATCTGAATCATTGTTGGGGTTAATATATTTAATCAGTAATACCCGCAATTACATTCACCCAAATATCGAACATCCTTGCCTTTCTTTGTGAAAACATATGTCATTTCACCATCAGCAATGTTTTCTGCAATATGTTCAAGAGTGAAATTATAACCATCTTGTTCATACATTACGGCTCGATTGATTTCCTCAAGCAAATCTTGCTCAATCTCAACCTTTTGAGGCCCAAACAAATCATCCCAGACACTTGGACTAATATGATTTTTCTGGGCACACTTGTCAAACATTTCCTTGTCCACAAAGATATAACCAGTGCTTTCTCCATCATTGTAGACGGGAATCAACCTTAGGAAAACCAATTCTTCTTCCTCAGAAACAGGAAGGATGCTCAACCATTCTGTCAAAAGAGTCTTAATGTCAAATTGCTTCTTTTGCTTCACCCAATCAAGAAAATCGTTTAGCATTTTTAACTCCTAAAGAGAATCAGCATGACTAAGATAAATTGCAGAAACATTGATACGGACCCAACCCTTCTGAAACTTCTTTTCAGAAATGGGCCACAAACCAAACTGGAAACCAGCATTCTTTAGCTTTTTCCTGTCACTTGTAGATTCAGCCTTGATAATGCTGAACCCAGCATAAGGCAGGGGAAACTGAAATGCCTTGTGAACAGTGCCAACTTCAATCATTTTCCACCTCAAATTCAAACTCACGATCGGGCTGGATTGATGCTTCAGTGGCCATAACACGCGCCATTGTATCAATAACATCCTGCCAAGTGTTGGTGCCATTCGCAAGCGAAAGGATATAATCGTCATTAAAACGAAGGTTCTTCTTGTTTAGACGATGGCCGCCAACAGTAATGTACCAGTTGTAATCAAACTTAATACGAACAAGCATCGTCTCCAAAATCTGCTCAATCCTGTTGTTGATAGATGAAGTCCTATTGTAGCCAATCCCAATCTCAGGAAGGCTATTGATAGGCAGCAAAGACAATCGAAGAAGCTTCATTGCGGTCCATTCGTGTTCCGCACGAGCATCAAGAACATAATCAATCTTCATGTTTCGACCAAATTCACGAAGAATAAGCATTACTTTTCTCCCTAGTTGTTTGGGCAAGGTCACTTTCCTTGCCCGTCTCGATTGTGAAGCCAGTATGCC
>CALMMZ010000111.1 GCA_937868685.1 uncultured bacterium
GAGTAATCTTTGGATCCCGAGGTGGAGAAAACAGTCGTGATGGTGAAGAAAAAACTTTTATGATCGTTTCTGATTCTGAATCAGATATTGCACAAGGAAAAATTTCTACAAACTCTCCTATGGGTACTGCAATGGTAGGGAAAAGAGCAGGGGAAGCATTTTCGGTCATGACACCACGAGGTACAGAAATCTCATATATAATAATAATGATTAACTAAGAACAAAAAATATAATTTAAAAGAATTATATTTTTTGTTCTAAAAAAGTTATCCACACGCACTACTTGCAAAAAAATAATACTATGCGGTATACTTATCTATATGATTTATTTTACTAATGTTACAAAACATTACACGGAAAAAGATCGCTCATTAACAAATATTACCTTAACTATTAATCAAGGTGAATTTGCTTCAATAGTTGGACATAGTGGCGCAGGAAAAACTACACTTATCCGATTATTATTGGCAGAAACAAAACCAACAACAGGAACTGTTTTTTTTGATGATCAAGATATTCACAAACTCTCTGGATCAGCCGTAACAAAACACCGGCGACGGATTGGTGTAGTATTTCAAGGATTTGGACTTCTTCCCAATAAAACAGCTTATGAAAATGTAGCTTTCGCAATGGAAATGATTGGGAGAAGTGATGAAGATATTATTACTGACGTTCCATATGCACTTGAACTTGTGGGACTCTCACACAAGGCATATGATTTTCCACACGAAATGTCAGGAGGAGAAAAACAACGTCTCGCAATTGCTCGCGCTATTATTAATCAACCAGAACTTATTATCGCTGACGAACCAACAGGGAATCTTGACCCTGTAGCAACTGCAGAAGTTATTACAATTTTGAAAAAAATTAACGACCTTGGAACTACTATAATTCTCACTACTCACAATAAACAAGTTGTGGACAATCTCGGGAAGCGAGTAGTTACACTTGAAGGCGGTCGAATTACCAGTGATGAGCAAGCAGGAGTATATCCTACATATGTTCATAAAATTTCCTAACTCTCTATGGCACTCACTAATGATATAAAGCGTATTATACGCTCTGGATTGGTCAACTTTTATCGAAATACATTCGTTTCGTTTGCATCAGTACTCACAATGACAATTACTTTACTGGTTATTGGATCAACTATTTTTATGAATGCTATTCTTTCATTTACGATTGGAAACATTCAGAAAAAGGTTGATATTAATGTATATTTTTATCCAACAGCACCTGAATCACAAATTCTTGAAGTTAAAGAAAGTCTAGAGCAATTACCTCAAGTTGCATCAGTTGCATACACATCGAGAGAAAAGGCGCTTGAAGATTTTCGTATTCGCCATGAAGGTAATGATTTAACATTGCAAGCACTTGATGAACTTGGCTCAAACCCTTTGGGTGCGTCACTTAATATTCTTGCAAAAGATCCGACACAATATGGGTCGATTGCAGAATTTTTAGGACTTGATAGTACACTTGAAGGAACACCCAACAATACTATTATTGAAGAGGTAAATTTTTATCAGAACAAAGAAATTATTGATCGCTTAAATAATATTACTGAAACAGTACAACGCGTTGGTACAGTACTCACAATTATTTTTATTGGAATTTCACTTGCTGTTACCTTAAATACAATTCGTATGGCAATCTA
>CALMMZ010000112.1 GCA_937868685.1 uncultured bacterium
CAACACTCCTCCAACAGCGAAGTCAGAAGCGTCAACAGAGAGGATCCATTCTAAAGAATAGTCAGGATGATACAAAGTCTGTGCCTGCACAATGTCATGTTTCAACTCCTCAAACACTTTACGGTAATTATGTTGCCATGTACTTTCATTCCAATTAAAACTCTTCTTTGTCATCTCATTCAGTCTCCCTGTTTTATTAGAGAATAAAGGAACGAAGGGTTTAAAGTAAATGATGGAGCCGAGAAATCTTTGTAATTTTTTGGTTTGTTGTGGAGGTTCTGGAAATGGCATGTTTAAAATACTGATTTTTCTTTCTTCTGACAGGTGGTAGCCGTCACCATTCACAATATATCCGAAGAAATTGGCTTCTGTCACTCCAAATTTACATTTAGATAACTTGAGGTAAATGTTTCTTTCCTTACACTTCAACAACACGATCTCTAACTTTTCATAGGCATCCTGATAATCGTGAGCCAAGATTAAAAGATTGTCAAAGATAACAATCATCCAATCAATATATTCTCTAAAAATCTCGTACATGATCATCATAAGATAACCTGATGCTGGAGCCACACCTTCTGGCAAAAACTTAGGTTGGAATTGTCCTACTGCTGTTTGTACTGAGAGTATTCTTGATGTTTCTGCAGATAAAGGTATGTTGTGAAATGCGTTAGAAATATCAAGGTCACAAAATATCTTATAACTCTTTGCTTTGTGTAATTCTCGTATCACATTAGGAATAGGGTAATTGAAGACCACAATGTGTTTGTTGACAACTCGATAGTCACCACATAAACGAATAAAAGGTTTAGTGGCTTTTGGTGCAACAACAAGAGGTGAAGTAATTGAAGAAGTGGAAGGTTCCCACAAATATCCTTTTAATCTTTCAATTTCTTTTTTAACCTCTGCTGTTAGTGCTTTTGGAAAAGGTCTTGCACCTGGTTTTAAACGCTGGGGTAATGTGTCTTTGAATTCCAAAATTAATGGTTCTATTCCTTTAATTCCTTCCCATGCAGAAGGTACAAACACAATTAAACCTAATGTCTGAAGTAAGAGGAGTATTTGAGTTGCTGCAATGAATTCTGGTGTGATCTGAAAAGGTAACTTTTCTAAATACTCTTTTCGTGCATCGTCATAACTTTGCTCTAAAAAATTTAGTGCTCTAGGAAATGAATTTGGTTCTGGAATTTCATCTTCTTCTGGTGCAACAGGATCAATTCCTTTCGACCATGGTATCACATCACCAATATATTCTTGTGTAATTGTTGTAAGACTTTCACCATCATTTTTCACTTGATTCAACTTCTTCTTCTGATGGTCTCTTCTTGCAGCGTCAATCATTTCTTTGAATAAATCTGTGAAGTGACTTGCAATCGATATCATTCCAACTATTAAATCTTTTTGTAATCCTTCCAAGACTAAAAATGTAATTGTTGCTGAATATTCTGTATCATCTTCGCCTTTAAAGGTAACATTCAACGTAATCATGTTTCTGATTCTCACTTCCTTTCCATTTGCAACTTTGACTCTGCTATTAGTAGGTTGTAACATTTCTTCAAGTTCATGTTCTTGGACACACTCCATACTAATATAATTATCAGTATCTGCACCTGAATCGAATAATACCACCTCAATTGTAATTATTCGACCATCATCCAATCTAACAGTTGCTGGACAGTGTGAAGCTTTGAATTCATTTGCATCTTCAGAGATTTTGAACACTTCTGTGATTATGTACTGTTCAGCTACAACTCCTTCTTTTGCATCTTCAAGTCCCTCTTCGTCTTCGTCATCATCATCATCTGAATCTCGTTCTTGTCTTCTGTTCTTCAAGAGGTTGATTCTTTTTTCTTGAATCTTTTTGTTGAAAACTGGACGTGAGTTGCTTCCTTGATCTCTTGGTTGATTTGTTGTACTCATTTTCTTTGCCTTGTTTAGTCTTTGCAGAACTTCTTCTCGATATTTTTCAATGTCTTTGGCATTATGAGAGTATTTGCAACCTGTTTTTGTACAAGTACCGTACTTTTCAAAATTGATACAAATGTCTTTTGGTTTAACATTTTCTGTTCTTCTCTCATTGTAGTTGCTTTTCTTTGTATCTGTTACTCTTGGTGTTGAATTTGCTCTTGGATCCTTCTTTTGCTGGTAAGTTAATGCCATTACTCGTTGATCGTCTTCATCGTCAGAGTCTTCTTCAACTTCTTCTACTGCTTCTTGTTCAGATTCATCTTGTGCTTCTTCGTACTCTTCATCACTTTCATAAGGTTTAGAAATGGAGTTCACATGTCTACCTCTGTTGTGAAATCGCTCAGGTCTGGAATAACTTCTGTTGTTGTGTTTCTCACGATTGTTGTACTCATGAAAATCCACCATTGGTCCATTTCTGTCTTCCAACTCTTTGTACTGATCAGCGACCTCGTGGCTATTCTCGACGATCTTGAAATAGTAATCCAAGAATGTATCAACTGATGAATATGTTCCTTGTGATATAATGTTTTTATAACCTCTTCTACTCGTTTCTGGAGGTAAATCCAACAAAACATTTAAGAC
>CALMMZ010000113.1 GCA_937868685.1 uncultured bacterium
AAGCCAGAGGCCAAGCCAGAGGCCAAGCCAGAGGCCAAGCCAGAGGCCAAGCCAGCCGAAGCGGGCCTTAAAAAGACATTAAGAGTTGTTGATGGCAGGGTATATACAATACCATATAAAGACGATTCTATCAAAAAGAAATTAGATCTTCTTGATGACAATGAATTTAAGAAAATTGCTATTAAGATGGCAAATTTAAGCACTGAATCTCAAGGCAAAATTAAACCAGTCGAAACCAAACCAGTCGTTAAGCCATCTGAGACTGAAGTTTCTAAGGAAAAACCAAAAACCAAGTCAGTTGTTGTGAATCCACATAAAGTGGTTTCAAGAACCATTGATGGACAAGAGTATACAATTCCATTGAGTGCCGCTCCAGCTAACATGCTCAATCGTCTTTCTGATGCTCAGTTTCAAGGGTTTGCAAATACACTTAAGAAAAAAGAAGAAGAAAAGAAAGTTAAACAAGAGGCCAAGCCAGTTGAAGCCAAGCCAGTTGTTACTGTTAACATTCCAACAAAAACAATTGAACCAGCAAAGTCAACAAGAAGAGAGTTGCCAAAGATAAGTTCTTCGTTTTCAAGTCAAAAACTTGATGAACCAAAAGAGCCAATTATCAAGATAGATTCTAGTAATATTAAAATGCCAACTGTAGTTTTATCTGACAAGAATGCTTCTGAGACAAGTAGAGATGGCAAGAATGCAACTAGAACAATTGGTGGTATAGTTTATACAAGAAAAATTGGCACAGATGATATGAATTTAGAAAAAGAATTTGACAGATTGTCAAAAGTATCTGATAAACAGTTTGCAGAAAGGGCTGTCAAAAGTTTGGAGAAGAAGAAATGAAAACAATAAACAAACTTCTTGAGGCCGATCAGGATCTTAGAAGGCTTGGTCATTTTGAAGATTTTAATAAGACATTAAAAAATATTAGAAATGACATGAATGAGATCAAGATTGCCCTTGAGTATTCAAAAGAATCATTAAGTGCCTTCACCCAGGCTGAAGGAGGGGAAGGCACCTTCAGTAAATTCAACGCCAACATTGAGCGTGGGATTACATCGTATAATGAATTGAATTCTATTTTGAAAAATGCAATGGAACATCTTGCTGTTGTTGAAAAAGACTCTGATAAAATTGATGAGTTCGTAGATTTCATTAAGGCAACAAAATGGAATCTTTATTGTGAACAGATTATCAGATCATTAATTGAACTCCAAAATTTTATCAATGGTAGTTTTACAGATTTTGAAGCTCCAGTTAGTAACAAGAGTGGCAATAATAAAAGCAATCAAAAGCAAAAGTTTACAACAAATGCTGCAAGTATTGCCAATTCAATCTCAAAGGATCTCTAATATGAAAAATTGGATTGTCTTAAAAGAGGGATTTCCATTTGCTGGTGCAACAGATAATGCATCAATGGAAATGTTGACAGAATCTGAACTACAGAGCACCTTATCTGGTCGGGATGTTTATGTTTCTGGAGTTGTTCAGCGTGCCGATGCAGAGAATCACAATGGTCGTATTTATCCAAAATCA
>CALMMZ010000114.1 GCA_937868685.1 uncultured bacterium
AAAATTTGCTGTATGAATAATACCATTTTCGTCTTTGTGCATGGTGAGTAGCTTATTAATATTCTCTACCATCTGTGTTCTATCGGATGCGTTACCTGGTGAATTCCATTGCGCATTCATCTTCATAGTTGGCATATAGTAGATAGGTCTATTTTCTTCAGGAAAATCAGAATCGAGGGATAAGAAGGTTGCTTCTTTTTCATCTATTCCAATATCGTTACAAAAAGCTTTATAGTCAAGTATTGTTGCTGACATAAACAAGAATTTAGATGCCATGTTTTTCAATATGGTTCGGAATGAATGAACTCCTGTGATTCGTTTGACTGTATACGACGAGTCGTTTTTTATCAGAACGAAATTGTTAATCATGTCTTCTTCTTTTGTGTATTTTATAGTTGTCAATGAATCGATCAGATCACCTACTACTTCGTAGTCCATTAGTACTTTTTGATCAGCTGCAGACGGTTTGCTTTTGAGGTCTTTGATGTATTGCACAGTTTGTTCCAACTGGGAATAATAGAACTCAACTGCTGGTAAGTACTTACTTATTACCCACTTGCAGAATTCTGTAATATCTGTGGTATTCACAGTCGATACGTTGAATTTTTTACATGAGTAATATGTTACTTCAATTGCATCAAAATCCACAAGGAATTGCTCTAATGTGTGACATTCATCCATTACAAGCAATTTGCGTGGTTCAAATGTTTCCGTATATGCGAATGATGCAAGAGCTAATTTGTAATTAAGAACAACGTTTGGATTCACTTGTGCTTTTTGTTTAGCAACTTTATGAGGGCAGTACGAACATACTGGTTTAAATAAAGAACCGATATTACACGATGTGTTTTTGCTTGCACATTTGTAATTTGCTTTCCCGTACAAAGAGAATACATATCCACACGACGAGAAATCTCGTTCGTATTGCTCTTGTAATATCTTTTGTGGAGTTAAGATAAATGAATTACCTAATTTATTACCAGCAAAGAATTTGGATGCGGTAAGCGACAAATAACTTTTTCCCGTTCCGGTAGGTGCTTGTAATATGAAGTACTTCTTGTCTTTATTCTCTTCAATCCATTTTAGTGCTTTAATTTGCGCCTCACGTGGTTGCTTATCAGTAAAAGTCCAATGGGACATAATATCAGTCATTTTGTTTCTCGTTTGAAAAA
>CALMMZ010000115.1 GCA_937868685.1 uncultured bacterium
CTTGGCTCCTGCTCAACAAACATTTTCCTGGACATTCCATTCCTCACAAAGTGATCTCTGATTTCATTTCAACATGTCCTGCTTGTCAAAAGTTTCGTCTTTCGATGTGTGATTCACTTCCTCCTCCAATTCGTGTAATTGATGGTGAACATCGTCATCAGTGTGGTTATGATCTACTTTACGTTACACCAGAAGATGAGGAAGGATATAAATATTTACATGTGATCAAGCTATTACCTTCTCGTATCATTGGTCTTTATCCATCGAAAGATTTGACAGCTGAATCATTAGCTCTTGCACTTTTTCAATTTTTCGTCAATTATGGCGTAAATGATGTGTTGGTAACCGATCCGGGAAGCAACATTGACAGCAAAGTGACAAAATTACTTCTTCAATGGTTTGGAATCAGATTAAAAATGTCTTTAGTGAACAGACATCAAAGCAATGCGGTTGAAAGGTCCCACAGAGAAATCTTAAAGTTCCTATCAATGCTTGTCAACGAAGAAAGAATTAGAAAGTCGTGGAGCAAACCTTCTGTGTTGGGAATCATTCAATTCATGTTAAACAACAATGAATCAGCTGAAACAGGAAAGACTCCATTCGAATACCTCTTCGGTTCATTGGATGCAAAATATCTCAAGTTACCAGATGTTCACTCTTCAATTCCATCTTCCAACAAGTTTCTCTCTGCATTAAATGACAATATTAGAACAATAAGAGAAGCAGCAGCAGAGGTCACAGCAAAAATACAAGGTGAAAGGAAGAAGGAAGCAGAAAACACTTACCAAGTTGGTGATCTTGTTTTGCTCAACGATAAACTGATGAATATCAAAAAGGATAAACTCTCTCCAACATTCTCGGGTCCATACGTCATCACAAACATTTACAAAGCTGACATCAGCATTCAACACGTGGTCACAAAGATGGAGAAGATTGTACACATGGAGAACATCAAACCATACTTCTCAGATTCAAAGAAGGAAGCTTTTGAAGCTGGATTAGTGGATCAACATCAATTTGTTGTCGAGAGGATCATGGACTTTGCAGGAGATCCAGAAACAAGAACAACAATGAAGTTCAAGATTAAGTTTGCTGATGGTGATGTCATTTGGGTTCCATATTCTAAAGATCTGGTCAACAATGAACAGTTCATTCAATTTTGTAAAGAAAATGTACAACTTAAAATGCTCTTGTACACCACAAAGGAGTGGGAAAGTATTTGTGTTAAACTTCGACAACAACCAATTAAATCGATTCAACCAGGAATGAAGTGCTTTATTGATTTAAGAGCATGGGGATTTGGCTATTATCTTCGTTCAGGATTACCAATTAATGAGCTGGAAATGAAGAAGTATGTGGTTGAATGCGATTTTGTTGAATGGAAAAATGCAAAGCAGACCCGGGTAAAGATGTGTGCCAAGATTTTCAATCAAGAATTTTTCTTTTCCAACGTAGAAATTGAGCGTTATGGATTACAAACTGAGTTCGACAGTGAGAAAATGATTCTTGTTGATGAAGCTTTATGCGAACAATACCCCAATTTATTAAAAAAATGAATCAAAATTGAACAATCAAATTCAATTCAAACAAAAACAACAAATCGAACAAATCAATCAACTATTTAGAATTGATTTCAATTACAATCAAAACAAAATACTGTTTATTCTTTATTCAATGGATTTTAAAAGTGGAGATCATATTATTTAACTCTCTCGTTCAACATTGTCAGTATTTTTGAAACAAGTTTCAGGGTGAAGGAAGGTGGTGAAACGAGCTTGCTCTCGTTCAGTCTTATCAATCATATCATTTCATATCATTTCATATCATTCAGTAGTTAGTTGGGAGGAATAGCAATGGCGATAATCGTAGCTTATTATCAAATCAATCAAAAGAACGAGAAAGTTTAGTTTTCAGTCTGTAGTTCTGAAACGTCCCTTTAAGATACGTTTTCGAATGAATGGTAGCTAGTTTAGTTACTTTTTTCTATCAATTAACAAACAACAACTTTCGTCGCATTTATTTCGTTTTTTCTTTGGATTTATATTTTAATAATTAATTATTCTAATGAGTCATAAAGAAACTAAAAAAACTACAAGCGGTATACCAGACAGGACTCCAGCAGTCAACGAAAACCCACAAAATCAAACACAGTTTGTTGTGGAAGCAATTAATTCTGTCAAAGAATCTTTTGAAAGTCAATTAAATCAAACAATTTTAGCTTTGGTTTCAGACATTAAAGGCGAGTTTAAGAATCTTCGTGATGAATTTAAAAAAGAGATTTCTGATTCTCAAGAAATAATGAGCCAACAAATTCAGGTTCAAAATGACAAACTTGAAGCTGTTTTTACCTTAACAACTGATTCACCAGCAAGAGCAGGAACTCCAATTACAAACGATCTTAATCATCCTCATGAATCTGTTTTAGAAGCACGTAATCTTCAATCTGTTCAAACACCAAGTGCAGGTACAGAACTCAACAATCTGCGAGAGATATTAAGAAGAAAGACAAACAGAAGTAGAGATTCAATTATGGCAAATCTTCTTACCTTCGAACCTGAAGAAAATGAACAGAAGGTTATCTTACAAACTGATAAACATTTATCAATCAAATGGAGAGATAAAACCATTGATGGTTTTATGGAATTCCTTGAAAGAATTATTGAATTTGAACTTTCTTACAATGTTAAGATTCAAGCTTTATACTCACACTTTGATCCAGACTTACAGAAGATCATTTCCAATATTCTTAGAGCACAGCACCCAACAATTTATAATTCAGTGATTAAAGTTTACAAAGCATCAGCTGAAGATCTTATGGAAGCTGTACAAATACATTTTGCTCCTAAAGGACTTGATCATTTCAATAAATTACTTTCTTCTTCATGTGAAAAGTATAAAGTTGAACAAATTGGTGGAGGTTATGGTGGTACAAGAATGAAATTATACAATCTTAAGACAAAGTTTTCTGAAAGATATGAATTCTTGGTGAATGCCAACAAATTATCAAAGAAACCAATCTTATTACCAGCCGTAAACTTTAAGCAAGGAGGTATACTCCCAGTGTGGATGGCATTAACACCAGAACACTCTCGAGAACCATTTACCAATCTACTCATCAATGACAAGTTTGAATCACTTGACTTATTTTTTGTGAAGTTCTTTGACATTGTTGAAGAAACTTTTAGAATGGGCGAATTAATCATTGAGTATCGTACCAGAATTGGTTCGGTAAAAATATTTAACCCTGAACAACCTAAGAATATGCAAAAAGGTTACAACAATTATTACAAGAGTCAAGACAAAAAGAGAGGTTTAAACCTGATCAACGATGATGATGAATGGGACAGATACGAAGAATTGGAAAGACAATTTGAAGAACATCCTGAAGAGTTTGTTGAAGACTTTGCTGAAGACGTGGAAACAGAACCAGTCAATGCCATTGTACAAAGTCGACCAGCTGAAAAATCTAAGTTTCAACATCAACAACCACGACAATTCCAACCACGTGATACATACAAGAGAACTCCTAACAACGGCAAGAAGGAAATCTGTTTCAGATATCTTGTCACTGACCGATGTGATGCAGAACCTTGTCGATATTCTCATGATGCCAAAGAAATTCAAGTTGCAAGGCAAGAGATCCTGGAAAAATGGCGAACAGCTGACAAAGATGAAACTCCCCAACAAGTCAGATCCATTGTCAAGAGACCTATATTCAAGACAAGGAATGAAGAGAAAGGAGTCAAAGATCATCGAAGATCATTTGGTCGCGGTTTGAATTACCTTTCAGATGGTGATGACAGTGATGATGAAGAACTTGAAACTTTACAAGAACGTTCTTCCAAACGTCATAGTCAGGAAGTGGATGACCAATCATTGAACATTGTTGCTTCATTATTTTTAACTGAATCTGATTCAAAGTATTGGAAGGCAACTCATAGAGAAGCAATTATTAAATTTCCTGGTGAGAGCAATGAAAGTATCATTGGTGTTGCATTATTTGATACTGGAGCTGAAAAAAGCAATTACATTTCAAACAAGATGATTGAAGATCATAACTTACAT
>CALMMZ010000116.1 GCA_937868685.1 uncultured bacterium
CCAAAGTAATGGTAATGGTTAAAAACGATGAATCTGATTCTGCCTCATACATTTTGAAAGAAAAACATGTTCCAAGAAGGTTTATGTTGGAACGTGATGGAGACTTTTTGTATCTTGTGTTTGGTTCTGGCACCACTGATTCAATGCCGCAGCCAAAGGATGTTATTCTTAATCAGAGTGCCAGGGATTACATTTCTGATACAGTGTTTGATCCATCCAGAATTCTTGAGTCAGACAAGTTTGGTATAGCACCTTTCAACACAATCCTTACAATCAAATTCAGGGCAAATTCCAATTCTGGAAACAATGCATCAATCGGTGGTGTTTCTTCGGTCGTGTCATCTAAAATTAGATTTGTTACTCCAAATTTAGCAAGCAATGTAACTTCTCTGATTGTCCAATCTGTTGAAGTTGATAATGAAGAAGCAATCACAGGTGGTGAGCTTCTTCCAAATATTGAGGACTTTAGACAACAAGCAATAGCGTGGCATTCTGCACAGTCCAGGGCTGTGACAAGCAGCGATTACAAAGCATTTGTCAAGAATATGGACTCTCGTTTTGGAAAGATTCACAGGTGTAATGTTGTTCGTGATAATGCCTCTCTTAACAATGCACTGAATATCTATGTCGTGTCTCTTGATCAATCTGGTGTTCTTGTCGAGTCAAACCAAGTAATCAAGTCTAATTTGAAAAAATGGATTGAAAACTTCAAGATGATCAACGATAATGTAAACATCCTTGACGCCAAGGTTGTTAACATTGGAGTTAGATTTACAGTCCAGGCAGAAGCGGGCTTTAATAAGAATCAGGTGCTTGCAGATTGTATGTTTGAACTTAAACGTAGGTTCTCGACAAAATATGATGTTGGTGAACAGGTTCAAATCAGTGAGATATACAAACTGCTCAACAAGCTACCAAGTGTCAATGATGTTAAGTCTGTGACATTGTTTAATATAACTGATTCAAACTATTCGCAAATTAACTTTGACATTGAAGATAACTTGACAATGGACAAAAGGACTCTAAATATACCAGAGGATACCATTGTTGAAATCAAGTATCCATCTACAGATATAATTGGTGGTGTAATATGAAAGTAAAAGATCTGTTTAAGATTATAACAGAAAAAACAGAAGATGCTTTAAAGAAGGAAAAAACAAATGAAACTAAGCCAGCTCAAACTGCTGATAAAAAACAGGGTTGTGGAAGTTGTTCAGGGCGCAAGAAATGAAAAGTTAGTTGGCGGGCTTGGTGATGGCAAGCCTGACGGTGCGTTTGATCCAGATGAATTGGCCAAAGGTATTCAATTTGAACTTGAGCACACTGATAATCTCTCAGTAGCCAAAGAAATTGCCAAGGACCATCTTATGGAAGATCCAGAATATTATTCTAAAGCAATGACTGGAACGGATCATGAACATGGCAAACAGCATTTAACAAATAAAACTAAAAGAGTTGGTTCAAACGGCCCAACTGTACCAAGCAAGATGAGCTAAGGAATGTAAAAATGGGAATCAGATGGTTTACGGCTAGCAAAGATACTACAATAACAAATGCATATAGAAGTTCTTTAAAGAGCCGTGCAACTGGTTCCAATATGGGTGCATCTGATGTGCTGGAGTCATTCTGTTTATATGGACAGGTCTATGGTGCGGACAATGAATTGAGTCGCATTCTGGTTGATTTCCCCATATCAGAAATATCCAATAATATATCAGCGGGAAAGATCCCTTCGACAGCAAGATTCTATTTCAAACTGACCAATGTTGAACATTCTGAGAATCTTCCCATCCAATTTACCATGAAGGTCCGACCAATTTCCAGAAATTGGGAGGAAGGAGTTGGACTTGATATGGAAGAATATTTGGATCTTGGTAAATCAAACTGGTTGTCTGCTAGCACTTCGACAGCTTGGACAACTGCTGGTGGTGATTTCCTTAGTACATTTAATCAAACTGCCTACTTTGACAAAGGCACAGAGGATCTTGAACTAGATGTTACAGATTGGGTTAATGATCGTATTGCTGGAAATGTAGGCACCAGTGGTTATGGACTTGGAATTATGATGAATTCACCTGAGGAATCTGCACTTAGTTCATCCTATACAAAGATGTTCTCAGCTAGAACTTCAGAGTATTTCTTCAGTAGGCCACGACTTGAGGCACGCTGGGACTCCTCGGTAAAGGACGATAGACCATTATGCTATATTAGTTCATCAATGGCATCTGCTAGTGATAATCTTAATACCATTTATCTATACAATGTACAGAGAGGCCAACTGGCAAATTTGCCAGGAGTTGGTACTGGAGCAATATATATCCAACTCAAGAATGTCAGTGGTTCAAACGTGGCCACACAGCCCAATACTCCAATAACTGGAGGGTGGGTTTCAACTGGCATGTATACTGCTACCTTTGCTTATTCTGGCTCTGGTCGTGTTTATGACGTTTGGTACAATGGATCTACTGTGTTTCATACAGGCACCATATTGATGAAAGAGCCGGGCAGATATGGTTATTCAAAAGATGACTCTTTTGCAATTACCACGGTTGAAGGCAAAAGAAGTTATACAAACAAGGAACAAGCTAGGTTCAGATTCTTTATTAACAAGAAAAACAATCTTCAAAATGTATATTCTGTTGTTAATACAACCAATGAACACTTTCCAATCAAAGATACATTTTATTCAATTACAAGATTGGCCGATAACCTGACAGTAGTTCCATATGGAACAGGTAGTACCAATCACACTAAACTATCATACAACACCAGTGGTTCATACTTTGATTTTGACATGTCCATGCTTGAGGCTGGCTATT
>CALMMZ010000117.1 GCA_937868685.1 uncultured bacterium
GATTATATATTCAATTCGTTGATGTAATTGGATATGCAAATACCAAATGGAAAATCCCTGTACCAAATGTTCGGTCAGCAATGTATTCAACACTGCTCAATAATTACGAAACAGCGCAAGCAACGCGAGATCGAGTGATTGCTCAAGCAGAATCAGAAATTGTAAACGATGGAAATTCAGTAGTACAAGCTCGTGTTGAACAAGCACAATCTGCGGTAAACCAGATTCTTTCTGCAATGAATAAACGCCGTATCGTTGCACCATTTTCTGGAACTGTTTCTAAAGTTATTTTGAAGCAAGGTGAATCAACTGTTGGAATGGCAAATACGACGAGCTCTGGAATTTCTCTACTTGCAACTGACCAATACAAAGTGATGATAAAAATCCCTGAAATTGATGTTGCTCGTATTGTACCGAATACTCCAGTAGAAATAGTATTTGATACGTATGGGAATAATGTAGTTTTTAATGGAATGCTCACAATGGTTAATCCTGCAGAAACTATTATTGATGGAGTTCCTGTGTATGAAGGAACGGTTATTTTCAATGATAGTGATGACCGTATTCGATCAGGAATGACCACAACAGTAACAATTAAACTCCAAGAACGATTACAGGTGAATGCAATTCCTCAAGAATATCTCTCAGAAAAAAAAGGAGAGTATCATGTCGTAATTCAAGATAACGAAAGAAAAACCATTGACCAAGTAGTAACTAAAGGAATTTCTGGATCGAATGGATTAGTAGAAATTACTAATGGTATTTCAGTAGGTCAAATACTTGTATTGCCTAAAAAATAGTATGCAAAATTTTCTCACAACTATTCAAGTAGGAATGTTTCTCGGAGTGAGGCAGTTGCGTCGTGCTAACGTCTGGACAACACTTCTGATTGTTTCTATCATGACGCTCACATTTTTGAATATGGTAGTAATTTCTGGGATTTTAGTAGGATTGATTGAAGGGGCAATTCAGCAAAACCGATCACAATATTCTGGTGATGTATTTTTATCAGTACTTAACAATAAAACTACAATAGAACGAACACAGACGGTTATTGATACACTCCAAACGAATACCTATGTTGATCGATTTGCTGTGCGATATAACCAAAGCGCAACGGTTGAAGGAAATTATCAAACACGACGAGATTTTAATATTGCTCCTGATACCGTCGGAACGGGACTCTCAGGAATTGATCCAGTCGCAGAAAGTAAATTTGCTGGACTTGAAAATTCAATCATTGAAGGAAAATTTCTTGACCCTAACGAGAGTGGATATATAGTTCTTGGTTCATATTTACTCGAACGGCACTCTAAAAATCTCGCCGGAACAGGGTTACCAATGTTGAAGGGGGTGCCAATTGGGAGTCGAGTAAGAGTAACTGTGCAAGGTAAAACACAAGAATTTATAGTAAAAGGAATAATCAAATCAAAAGTTGATCAATTATCAATGCGGGCATTTATTACTCAAGGAGATTTTTTACGATTAGTAGAACGACCAAGTTTAGATGCAAATGAAATTGGAGTATTCCATAATGGGTCTGTTTCTGATGATCAGTTCAAAGAAATCCTCCTACAGAATAATTTTGGAAATTACGCAAAAGTTCAAACAGCTAATGAATCAGTTCCACAGTTTGTAATACAAATGAAAGATGCGTTCGGCCTTCTCGGTACTGTGATTGGGATGATTGGAGTAGTGGTTGCGTCAATTACAATATTTATTGTTATTTTTATCAACGCAGTAACAAGGAGAAAATATATCGGTATTATGAAAGGAATCGGAGTTGCTCCTCGTGCAATTCAGTTTTCGTATGTAATGCAATCATTGTTCTATGGAGTAATTGGTTCTACTGTTGGAGTGTTTATCGTGTATGGCTTTCTTGTTCCTGTGTTCCAGAAACACCCAATTGATTTTCCATTTTCAGATGGAATACTTGTGGTTCCGATTATAGGAACTATAGTAAAAATAATTATTTTACTTATCGTGACAATTATTGCTGGATATATTC
>CALMMZ010000118.1 GCA_937868685.1 uncultured bacterium
TTTATTTTGGTTTGTTTAACACTTACTGTGAATTTGACTTTTTCAATTTTTTTATCAAATTTTTCAAAAACCACAAATGATACATTTTCAAAATCCGTTGGGTCATACATTGTGGCGCTTGTTCTAAAGCTTTCCGAATCAAGATAGGTTCTAATAATTCTTAAGAGGTCATGCGAATCAAGTTTTTCTACCTTAATAGTTTTTTCCTTATTTTCATTTTTGGGAAATAATGGTTCATCAAATATATCATCAGGTCTTGAAATCTGCTCAATAATTTGTCCATCCCTTGAAATCATATATTCATGGTCTCCGACACTTAGAATATATCTATTCCTCTTCATTGGCTCATGTCCTGGTGGATAATCTTCTGGTGGCATTGCATGGCATAGGTCGAAGTAGTCTGCCTTAACTGATTTAATTGTTTCTCCAGTTGGGTTTATCAATTTCATCTCAATCTTTCTACTTGGCGGTTGCCAGGTTGGATAGTTGTTTATTCTATAACAAAGTCTTAGGATATAATCATTGCATTCCTTATCGTCATAGGTCAGTGTGATATATACAGTTCTCCTTCCATTTTCAACTTTGTGAGACTTGTATTTATACTTTCGATAGGTGATTCTGTTATAAATGAATTGATTGGCATAGTGCACGGCATATGCATCAATATCATCCATCTTGATTACGGTATGATTGATGGGTTCGAAGGTATCATTTTGTTCCCAGATTATAATCTCATTTTCCATGTGATAAATTTAAGGAAAATAAGTCAGGATTGCAAATTATTTTTTGCCCATTTCATGTAGCCACTCTGCGAAGCTATCGTATAGTTCAGGGTGATTCTTCTGAATTGTAAGAATAAGTTGGTGTGGGTTTTGATTAAGGTCAAGTCCAGGGGCAATCTCTCTAATCTCTGCCTCTGTCTTAATAAGGACGTAGTCATCGAATAGATTTGAGTATTTAAGTGGAAGGTCCCTTACGTCAAGTTCCTCTTGGCTAATCTCCTCTTCTGCAAGTGGGTTTATGCTTGGATTCATATTCATCTTTGGTGGATATGGTTTCCCTGCCATGAATGGATTAAATTGTCCATCAAGGAAGTCAGGGTATTCATCTGCAGATAGGAACTCAAATATCTCAGGCTTTCTCTTCTTCCAAACAGCCTTGGCTGCATCGTGTTGAAGGGTTGCTGGGATTACCTCAAGGCCGAGAATACTTTCTGCGTAGTCATACATTGCTGTGGCAACTCCAAGTCTCCTATAATCAGAGTCTACTTGAACGGCTATATGTTTTCCAGCATCTGGAACGTAGATATTATCTTTCTTATGACTAAGGTACAGATAGCCTATCGGCTTGAGCCCTCCTTCTATCATTGTAGAGGCAATAATCATCATTGGGTTTCTTCTATCGGAGATGTAGAATGTTGTACCGTCCTTTCCAGTAAATTGCATGGAGTCCTTAAGTCTTCTATCTGAGGAATCAGGTTTAGAAAATTCTGTAGGCTCATAATCCCCCTCATTAAGGTGAATATCTTCCACATCTTGAGGGATGTTCGGATGTTGTGGGCTGTCGAAACCCCATCCGTAGTCGAACAGGCCGAGATTTCCATTCTTTTTCTTTCCAATGTTGTGTATTCCCCAGTCTGGTGATTCGATGCCATACTTTTTCATCTCATCCATAATAGCCTTCATTTGGTCTATGTACCAAGTTGCCAATTTAAAATCTTCAGGAGAGAGTGCCTCTTTCATCTTCTTGATAAATTCTGGGTCAAGGTCTCTTGAGTTTCCTGTTTCTTGGTAATTGTATAGGATTGTGTCAATGGAGCTGCCGTGCACTTTAAGGAAATAGTGATTTGCGGCCCAGTATGCGTCCTCAATTTCTTGGTAGTCATCTGTATTCAGAAGTTCTGAGATGATGACGTATGTGCCAGCGTGTTTGCCTCCGAGTGTGTATGTGCCATAAACATTTGCAAGATGCCTAAGATTTTTACCTTGTACTTTCTTAGCCTCAACAACTTCACTCTTATCATGAGTGACCTTGATTACTTTATTGTTTGGGATTGCGTAGGCATAACCATTTGCTCCGCTATCGAGAAGGGATACCTTATTGAATCCGAAGTGTTTGGAAAGTTGGGAAATGATATCATCCTTTACTGGGGCAAGTTCCTCAGAACCTTCCTCAAGGCTAATCCAGTTGGTGTAATATCTTTTTCTTTTTCCCATGCATATAAATAGGCTTGAAAATTGGGTTTTATTAGACATAAATTTATAGGAAAATGGATTAGGTTCCAAAAAATTTGTGTCGGAGGCTTCGCCTCATATTGGATTAGAAAAATACTCGACTTTTTTAGTATATTTATTTCTAAACTTAGACAAATGAAATTAAGCTTAAAAAATAGCACAATTCCGCAAGATGTATATGTTGCGCTTTATGGAATTAACAATGACACATTATGGTCAATCTATAACTTCTCAGCAGGTACTCTTGATGTATGTTACACTGGAGTTACAAAGGCAATGGACTACATGGTTTCTCTTGGAACTGGAATAACAATTGCTAACCTTCCTAATATATCTTCAGGGATTATTCTTATCTCATATAACCAGCTTCCGAACGACTTCGCAGTTGTTGCAGATGGTAATGGTAATGCTGCAGTTCAGTGTCCATCATTCTTGAGTGGAACAACTGATTATAATACGGTGTTTAATATGGTTGAGCTTACATTGTCAGGTTCTATCTATGCGGACATTACCAATGTAGATTTCTTCTCTACTCCAATTGAAATTCACATGACTGGACATAATAATGACCATAGTTACATTGACGAGAGAAAGGGCAAGATGAAGTATGATAGAGATACAGTATTTGAAAAATATGAGGAGGCTGTTAAGGGGACAGATTATGAAAAACTTGTTGTTAAGAATGGGAAAGAATATGTAAGAATCTTGGCTCCTCAGCATGGTGTAAACTACGACCTAATTCCAACAGATTATTGGGATAAGTATGTGAACGATTGTTGGGGTCATTATTCTGGTAATAGTATTTACTTCACAACAACTCTTGGTGGATATACAGGAAGAACTGATGGAGATGTGTTGAAAGTATCTGGAGAAACTGGTGCGCTTCTTTACACATATCAGAAACCAGGGCCGAACTTGGCATTTGACATATTTGGTTGTGCAGGTACGCTTGCGGCTCCGAACAATGAATACGGAGCTATTGCAGCGAGATTGGGCGCAGCGATTAATAGAAGCGTGCTTATGAATGACAATCAACCAGATTGTGATGACACAACTTATTATAAGCTAACTGGCTCAACAAACTTATATGCGGCGGCATTACATGAGTGTTATGAAGATGGCACAACATATGCATTCCCATTCGATGATGTTTGTGGGGGAAGTTCTACGCTAAGTTGTCAGATTCCTGGCGAGCTTGTTGTAACTATTCTCTAATGATGAGAGTATCGAACAACAATATTCTTAACAAGATTATTGATGATTGATACCATCATTATAGAATCTCGTTTGTGACAAAACTTGCAATTTCCCTTATGGGTTAAATAAGCTTGACTTGTCCCAGCTATACTATGACTACCTATATATTCACAACCATCGAAATTATAAAGACACATACGCTCATCGGCAGGAGAAATTATTCTTCTTTCATAATAAATATTTTTACTCGATATAATTTTTTCTTCGGCCATTTCTCTGACCTCATTTGAAATACGAGAATTTACTATTTTGTTTTTTATATATTCTTTATACTCCTTGGAGCTTTTAAATTCTTCTAATTCCTTTTGTTGAGCAACTCTTTTTTGCTCATCCATTTCAGTTTTTGACGGGCTGCAACTAATTAGGGCTAATGATAAAAATGAATAGATTATTTTTTTCATGATTATAAATTTTCAAATGCAAGTGATTCCTTATTTACCTCTACACTCAACAGGAAGAAAAATGTATATAGGTCGTAAAGTGATGCTCCGATTTCGATTGTAAATTCTTTCTTGTTGTTCATGTAAGAATCCAAAATCCAATCTCTCTCAAAACCTTCACAGTAGTGGTGGCTAATTTTTTCTGGAGTTCTGCAGCAATTTGAAAGTAATTCTTGTGGAAGTGGAATCTCAAATGGAGAACTAACAGTAATTTTCCAATCGTGGAAATTTCCTCTCATAATGAGTTCTAATCCATTTTCAAGAACGATGTGATATACTGGAAGCTTGATTGACTTGGATGTATGAGTTGAGATTACCTGAATTTTTTTCAACATAAATTTGGTGAAAAAATTTGGAACTTCATCTCTTACAAACATAATTTGTCTGTTGGCTGCATCTTTGTAAATCATGTTTTCTCCAGGCTTATTATTCATAAACCACACATGTAAGTGTGACCAAGAATTATTAAGGTTATGTTCAGGGATTCCTGTGCGGTCTATTTCTACTGGTTTGATATTAGCTTTCATGTTGTTGTTTTATAAATTCTCTTAAAGATGGTAATGTATCTACTTTGATAATCGTGTTAAACCCTTCTGTTTCCTCAAGTGGCTCATAATGCTTAATCATATTTTCTTGAACTGCTCTTGGTACTGTACGAGGTTTTCCTGTCTTACCTAATTCTTTTGCTCTAATTTGAGATACTTGTTCAATGACATCAATGGTATCAAAGTCTTCAAAATTAAATTGTACTGCGCACATAACAAAATCATTTCTATCTCTCAAATATTTAAAATAAGCATCTCTCTCAGCCTTACGCATATGAACTCTGTCAACAACAATGAATTCAATATTGGGGTTTCTAATTGCAGCCTGAAACTCATTATAAAAGCCGTAGTTTATTTCTGCATTCACACTATCAAGATATTCATAGCTGAATGGGTGAAGATGCTTTACTACATTTGGTGATGGTATAACTTGCCCACACCATTCAAACCCTGGTACATAAGTTCCAGGTATTGCATCGTGAGGTGGAAAATGATAAAGGTCATCAAAAGATAAGTTATATCGCTGAGATACCCTTGCAACAACTTCATCTCTTGAGACTACTGCCAATTTTCCTTCTGGGAATCCAGCATTTTTGGTATATGTTGTCTTACCAATTGCTGCAGGGCCGATGAGTATATAAATTTCTTTTTTCATTAGCGCAAATAAAAAACGTCGTCTTCTTTAAATTTTATTTTACAGTTTGGTTTGCCGTCAACATAATTAACAGTTACCTCAAATCCTCCGCTCATAACCGTATTATCTGGGCTATTAAAATCACCATGTGGTATTAGACTTATAACTGTGTATTGAAGGTCTTCGATGGTTGGAGTGTTTTCATTTCCACTATATTTCCAAC
>CALMMZ010000119.1 GCA_937868685.1 uncultured bacterium
ATTGACTTCAATTTATGATCCAGAGGTTCCTGGTCACGTTGATATTAAGAAGTTGCCTCTACAATTAAAAGCAATATCAGATGCCTATACAAGCAATCCAGAGGCGGCTTTCAAATTTGATCACGGCGATCCTGCTTTTGAATCTCATGATAGATTTGCGGCACTATGGTATTATTTTAAGAATATTTATGTGATCCAATATTTATTTGGATTTGAGTCTGCCAAACGACCAGTTTGGAAGAACATTCAAAAGGAACATGATTTTGACTTGATGGATGATGAGGTTGTTGTTTTCAGGGCTGTTCCATTGGTACAACATGATATTAAACTGGTAAGAAATGATGTTATGGAGATTCCACTGGTTTCAAATGTGTTTTATGTTTCAAAGAATGGCAAATTCGATCTTCAAAAACTGAAGGTCAATATTGCAGAACAATTCACAACAGAACAACCTTTGCCATTTACTAATCCAGTAACTGTTTCTCCAACCTCAACCAAACCACAACTAGGATTCCAAGGTTTCACAGGCGGGCTTAAATGATTAAACATTATTTCTTCGATCACTTTAATACATCTTCAGATGGAATCAGGAAGGTTCTAGGTAGATTCTTTGTAAATCCGATTGGCAAAGGCATATTAGATCACAAGGATAATAAGTCATCAATCTCCCAAAAGGTATCTTTTGAACAAGTGTCATCAGAAATGTCTGAAAATGTAATGTTGGAAACAGTCAGAGTTACCATCTCTGATCCAAGGGGCTCTGATATCAACACAGGGGACGTTAGAACGCTTATTGGAGCCATTCAAGGTACGCCCATATACACTGATATCAACTTTGCCATAGAAGCCCCCACAGAGCGTTCTGAGGCGTCTCCTGATGAAGATACGGTTTATTCGGTGGAGCCAAATTACAATTACTTCATCAGTGGGTATGAAGAGTCAATCAAGAGTCAAGATGAATCCTCTTTGTTAAACATTTATTCATTCATATCTGATTTGTCAATTTCTGATAAACTGACGGACACGGACTTTCTGAATGATCTGAATGATCCGAAAGTAAAGGTCAAATCAAAGATCCTTAACTCAAAAGCCGTAACAATTGACGGAAAGCTTGTAAACAAGAAAATCAACAATAAGGATTCAATGGGGGCATTCTTGACAAAGAGACAAAGCTTGCTCCCAGAGGTTGTTGATTTTCAGAAAACACTTACAAAGAATTATGCAAATACTTTTATCACATCTGATTCAGCCGACATGTTTAATCAAGTCAATGAAATGGCTTCAATGTTTCCAATGAATATTAGGATTGACATTAGTCCAAGTCTTATTGATTCAGCTATTTTGGATCTTGTCCAATCAAAAAACTATGCAGTTCAGTTTTTGACAAACTTGGTTTCAAAGCTGGAATCTTCGAT